>DASYYE010000502.1:0-38231 GCA_035946955.1 Streptosporangiaceae bacterium
CAGGCTGGGACCAGCCGCAGTCCCGACCCGCGGACCCCAGACGGCCCCCGGGTTCAGAACCACCTCCTGGCCCCCGTGGGGCGCGGGCAGCGCCGGGTGAGTCCACACGTCCCCCGCTGCCACAGCGGGGCTCCTTCGCAACGGGACCGGCTGGCGGGCCGGGGGCACGCCCGCCAGGCGCGCCGCAGCCCGGTGTCTCCCGGGGCCTGCCGCCGCGTGGCCAGTCCCCCCGTGACGTCCCTCCTGTTGCCCAGGCACCTGGGGGGCCGTGGCCAGCGGACCCGGCAAGCGGCATGCAGGGCCGGAACGGCCACGCTGGCCCTGGGGCGCCTGGCAGCAACCCGCTTCCCCAGCGGCCCGGCCCCGGCGCGCCGCAGGCCCGGTTCGGCCCGCGGCCCTGGCCGGGGACGCGTGGGGCGCCGTCGGCCGGCCCATTGGGTGGCCCGGGCATGGCCCGCCAGCCAGGCCGTGGCCCCGGTCTTGCGGGCGAGGCCCGACCTGTCCAGCCGCGTACCCCCGGCAGCCCAGCCGGGCAGGTGTCGCTGCCTGTGACGCGGGCCCGCGGTGCGGCGTCGGCCGGTGACACCGATCCCGGTGCGGGGTTCCTCAGTGCGCCCACGGCTGGCGGCATGGTGCTTGACAGGCCCGCGGTGGACGAGCGCCAGCGGCCCGGACAAGCTGACCTGCTGCGCGCCCCAGGACGTGACATCACCGGCGTACCCGGCCGCAGGCAGGGCGCACCTTACGGTCCTGGCCAGGGCCGCGCAGCCCCGCCAGCCCCAGCCCAGGCCCCCGGGCGGCGCGCTGCGGGGACCGGCACCCTGGTGCCGCGCAGGAGCGGCCCATGGCAGGACGAGCCGGGAGGCCCGCCATGGCAGGAGGGTGAGCTCGATGGCACGATCATCCCGCCGTCGCAGTTCGGGCAGCCTGGCGAGCCGCGGCAGCGGTCCGGCCATGGGCACCGTGGGCGCGGGCATTCCGGAAGCCAGGAGGCGCGGTCAGGCAAGTCCCGGCGGGATGACCGTGCGGGGCACCTGGCAGAGGTAGTCCGGCTGGAGGACGCGCACGGCAACGGCCGCGGCAAGCGGGTGTGGCTGTGGGCAGGGGCGGCCGCGGTGGTGGCGGTCTCGGCTGGGGCTGTCGCGGCGTCGTCGATGCTGGGGAGCCACGTCACCCCCCACGTGCTCGTGATTCCCTCCCACCTGGGCGCGTTCCAGCGCAATCCGCAGCTCGAACAGCAACTGGACGTCAAGGAACTCCAGCAGCAGGTGATCACCAAGAGCGGCGGGCAGGCCACCCACGTGGTGTCCGCCGTCTATGAGAACGGCACCTCTGGCAGCAGCACGTCCCAGATCATGCTGTTCATCGGCGGGAACCTCTCCGGAGTCTCGCCCGCCACGTTCGTCGCCAGCTTCACCAACCAGTTCAAGGGCGCCAGCGGGGCGAACCCCGGCACCATGGGCGGCTCGGCCTCGTGCGTCAACAGCCAGGCCAGCACCGGCGGCCGGATGGCCCTGTGCACATGGGCGGACGGTGACACGTTCGGTGTGGTGGCGTCGCCGACGATGAGCGTCACTGCGCTCTCAGCGCAGATGCTGACGATCCGGCCCATCGTGGAACGTAACCCGTAACGCCGGAGAACCTGGCGAACGTCCCGGACCGTCCAGCCTGGGAGAGCGAGTGCAGCCCCGGGGAGCCGTTCAGGAAGTCTCTGGGGCCGGCGCTTCGGCTTCAGTAGCTGCTTCTGCTTCGCCCTGCTTGGCCGGGCGCCGCCTGCGGAGCGATAGCCGGGCCACTGCCAGCGTGAGGCCCGCGGCCAGCAGGGCCAGGCCGAGCAGTTGCCCGCCGATCAGCCGCAGGTTGAGGGGCAGGCTGGCGGAGACGTCGGTGACCCGTACCGGAGACGAGAGGGCCTTCGGGGAAGGCGTTGCCGAGGGGAACAGTTGCGGGAACGCGGACCCGGGGTTGCCGAGCGCGTTTGGCAAGGCCGGGACGGTCCCGGGAACCCCCACCCCGGCGTTGCCAAACGTCCCCGGTGGCAGCGCGCCGCCGTCCCCGACGCCAGGCGTACTGGTGGACGGCGTCGGGGTGGGCGTAGGTGTCGGCGCCGGTGGCTCTACCTGGGTCTTGATCTCGACAGATGCCGGCGTGGGGGCGCCGGGACCGGTGCCCGCGGCGCTGGCCGTGAGCTTGAGGGCGACGTCGCCGGTCTTGGTGGAGACTGGAACCTGCGCCTGCAGTTCGTAGGCCTGACCGGAGTTGAGCTGGACCGCGCAGGTGGCCTTCCCCGTGGTGGGGCACACGGAGAACACCGGCGAGAAGCCGGAGGGCCTGCTGGCCAGGCTGACCGTAGCGGGGACAGCCTGCCCCGTGGTGACCCACACCCAGATGGCGAAGTGGGCGGTCCCACCCGGCAGTACGGTCCCGCTGGTGTCCAGGGACTGGATGGTCAGGCACAGCGCACCGGGCGGCTGGGAGGGCGAGGGTGACGGGGAAGTGGGTGACGGGGAAGGGGAGTTCGTCGGAGGCCCCGTGGGCATCTTGCTGGCCGTGTCGGTCGGCTGGGGAGTCGGCGTCGGGGCCGAGCTGGCCGGTGTTGGCTGGTTGGTCGCGGCCGGAGAATTCGTCCCGCCCGGGGAGACCGTGTTCGACGGGTCTGGGCTCGCTTGCTTGCTGGTGCCGCCGGTGGACGCGGTCCCGGAGCTAGCCGCCGAAGACAGGGTGCCCCCGCTGGTGACGGACTTCCCTTTGTGCCGGCCTGACGGGCCGTGCTGCCATGTCTGCGTGTAGGCCAGCAGAGCCACGTGGCCTGCGTCCCCTGCCGCGGCGGCGCCGGGCGCGGCAGCACCCAAGGTCCGGGCGGACTGCGTCGCTGCGGGGCGGGTGGCACAGGGGTTGGTCAAGGGAGCGGCCAGGACCTGGGCGCTGGCGGCGAAGAACAGTGCGGTGCCGCCGACCGCAAGGGACAGCCCCACAGCCGTGATGCTTGATGGTGCCATTCGCGGGTGGGCCCTCAGGCGGGCCCGCCGGTGGCGGGTCCGCGCAGCGGCCTGTCGGTGCCTGGTAACCATGATCAGGACCTCGCCAGCCTTGCCCGTCGTACTTCAGTGGTCCCAGCCAGTCTTCCATCAATGGCTGGGACTATTCCCCGCTGCCCCCATTCGACACCACCCCGGGGTCGCCGCGCAAATCGGGCAGCAAGCTTTGACCAGGGCCGTAGCCAGCCAATACGCGGTGCTTACCATCGTAGGGGCGCTGGCCGCGGCTGGGCGGGCGGCTGCTGGGCGGGCGGCAGGCTGCGCAGGTCAGAACTTCGTCTGGCTGAGCCATTCAGCCAGCAGCGCCTGGTCTCCCAGCACCTGGACCGCAGGGTCGCTGGCCGGGAGACGGCCGCAGAGCACGAGCAGCAGGCCGAGCGCGGACCCGCGGACGGCAACGTCGGCCCTGGTATGGCCCGTCGTGACCGTCACGCCGGTCTGGGTCCGCTCGACCAGCCATTCCCCGGTGCCATCGAGCCCGTCGTCGGTGGCGTGGAAGTGGAGGGTCTGGCCGTCGCCACGCGCTCCCGGCCATGCTCCCGCCGGGTTGGCAATGTCGGAGTTGCTCACGAGGATGCCGAGCCACTCGTCGACCGCGTCCGCGGCGAGCCCCGCCGCCAGGTCCGGCTCTTGACCTACGGCGAGCTGGGCGTCCGCGAGGTGCACGGCAGCCTCGTGCGCTCGGCGGCGGAGCCAGAAACCAGCGGGCCGGGGGCCGGTGAACGTCCACACCGGGTCGTCCCCGGCGGCGTCCACCGCCGCGATGACCTGCTCTGCCCCGGCGTTCAGCCACTCCGCGTGACGCGCTGGGTCGTCGGGCAGCCGGCCGTCGGGCACCTCCTGCACGCTGATGACCTGCTGGGCCCGGGTGACCACGATTTCCGCCGCCCACCGGTGGCCTCGGCCGACATGCGTGGCGAGCTTCCGGAATGTCCACCCAGGGCACGTGGGGACCGGGTGGTCCGGGTCGGCGAAGACGATCTCGGCGAGCTGAGCCGTGCACGTCCTCAGTTCGCTGTGGAAACGGTCCTCATCGGTGAGGGGCATCGGCGCACCGCCTTGCATGGGGGGGTGTGGACACGATCTCACATGGAGTTCATAGTACGTTGACTGATATATTAGTCGCCGTACTAGTCGCGCGGCCGGTGCTGACGCTGGCGCCTCGCGCGCGCAAGTAGTATCTGCGCTGGTAGGGAGGGTGGATGACACCTCGCACAGTAGACCGGGACAGTGGGGCTGATGAGGACGTCCTGCGGCGCGCCGGTGACGCGTCGGTGCTGATCCTGACCAGCCTGGCCGACGGACCCAAACACGGGTACGCCCTGATCCAGGACATCAAGGAGTTCGCGGGCCTGCAGCTCGGGCCTGGGACGCTCTATGGCGCGCTCGACCGGCTCGAGCGCCTGGGCCTGGTCGAGGCGCTCCCGGCCGACGACCGGCGCCACCCCTACCGGATCACGGCTCCTGGCGTGGCGGCGCTGCGTGTGCACCTCGACTCGCTCGAGCGCGTCAGCAGTGCCGGACGGCTGCGCCTGCGCCTCGGGGGGATCTGATGCCGGACCCACGGTCCGCCCGCCTGGTCGGCGTCGCACTGCGCTGCTACCCGTCCCGGTGGCGGGCGAGGCACGGCGACGAGGCAGCCGAACTCGCCGGACTGCTCATCCAGGACGGGGTGCCCGCCTACTCCATCGTGTGGAGCTACCTCTCGGGCGCGGCCCGCGAACAGTGCGCGCCGAGCCGGCGCCTTGGCACGGCCGTGGCTGTGCTGCTGGTGGCCGCCGGTTTAGTGGGTATCCAGTTCGCTCTGGTGTCCGCGTCGGCACCGGCCAGCGCGAGCACTGCCCACAGCGCCATCACCCGGCTCCACTGCAGCGGCGTGCTTGGCGAGACGGTCACCAAAGCACTGCCCGTGCTTCGCAAGCTGGATGTGCGGATCGCCTGGAGCGTGGCTGGCGGGACCGCCCTCAACTGGTCTGTCCCCCGTGGGCCGGACTATGTGACCGGTGTCAGCGCGTTGTCCCCGGCCGCAGTGGCCATCCACCTCACCACACACAAGCCAGCAGGCCAGCAGACAGGGAGTAGCCATGGCCAGCACTGCTGACCACGACAGCCAGCCCGCAGAGGAGACGGACGGGCCAAAGCCGCCGCAGCCCCTGCCGCTGCCCCGCCGCCGGGCCACCGGCCGCCGTCGCGCCCTGAACCAGTGGATCACGACCGTGGCCATGGCACTGCTGCTGGCTCTTGGGGTGCGGACGTTCGTGTTCCAGGGCTTCGACATCCCTACCGGCTCCATGGAGCCGACGCTGGACGTCTATGACCGGATCCTCGTCGACAAGTTCTTCTTCAACTGGCATGACGTGCACCAGGGCGACATCGTCGTCTTCACCCACCCGCCACGTGACACCGACTGCAGCGGCCCGGAAAACACCGACCTCGTCAAGCGGGTCATCGCACTGCCGGGCCAGACCGTCTATTCCAGCGGCAACACCGTCTACGTGAACGGCCGGGCGTTGTCAGAGCCCTACCTGAAGCAGCCCGACCCGCTCGGTGCCGCCGTCGCTCCCGCGGCGCACCCCTTCCACGTGCCCGCCGGGGAGTTCTACGTCATGGGTGACAACCGGCAGGTCTCCTGTGACAGCCGTGTCTGGGGCCCCATCAAGGGCACCAGTATCGTCGGCAAGGTGGTGCTGCGCTGGTGGCACAATGGCTTGCCGGACTTCCACTTGTTCTGACGGGGGGTCCGCGAGAGGAACGGCTGTTGCCAGCGGCGGATGTCAGGAGCAGGGCATGCGGGTGACGCTGGCCACCGACCCTGGCACGCCGGGCTGGCCCAACGAGGACTTCGCCGCCGCCGCGCCTGGCGCTGCCGTTCTCCTCGATGGGGCAACCACGTTCCCACGGGGTGCGGACACCGGCTGCGTCCACGGGGTGGCCTGGTACGCCCGATCGCTCGGCACCACGCTGCTCGCTGCCGCCGTGTCGTGCCCTCGTGTCCCGTTGCAGGACGCGCTCGCGACGGCGATCAGCGCAGTCCGCGCACAGCACGACGGCACCTGTGACTTGACAGTGCCCACCACGCCGGCAGCCACTGTCACGGCCCTGCGGGCCGAGCTGAGCGGCGTCAGTTACCTGGTCCTCTCGGATTCCAGCATCGTCGCCGACTACGGTCCCGGGCGTCCGCCGGCGATCATCACCGACACGCACCAGGCTGCCAAGGCCAGTGCCGACGCGGCCGCCAACGCTCGCACCGGCATGATCGCCCTGGACGGCCTGCGTGGCCTTGGGCTGCTCAGCGACGGGGTGACGCGCATCGCGGACCTGTACGAGTTGGCTGACTGGCCGACCGTGCTGCGCCTGATCCGTGAACAGGGCCCCGGTGCGCTCATCAAGCAGGTGCGTGAGGTGGAGGCAACCGACCCGCACGCGACACGCTGGCCCCGGTCGAAGGCCACGGACGACGCGACCGTGCTCTGGTGGGAGTTCTGAGCCGGGCGGACGCCGAGTCTGTCCTGGTCACGACACGAGTGCCTCGCCGCCCGCTCGGCTCTGGGGAGTACGGGCTGGACAACAGCCCCCATTGGGCCGTCGGCGCTCTGCACGCACAACAAACTGAACGCCCAGCACCTGCCAACCGCACTCCTGGCGGACAACAGCTACCTAGCGCAGCTCCCGATGAGCGGCGACACCCACCTGCAGACCCCGGCACCCTTCGTGGTGTGGGACTACTGGTACAGCAACTACGGTGGCACGCCGGTCTGCACCGTCTTCGACAACACGTACAAGGCCATCACCGACTGGCAGATGATCGAGAACCAGAACGGCAGCCAGGTCGGCGGCTGACCCTAGGTTCCGATTCCCTGCGGATCAGGAGACGGTTGGCCCCACCGGCACGTGGAGGCCCACAGACAGAGAAAGCGCGGGAAGGTCGTCATCTCCCCGTGCCTCCTTGACCAGGACCAGCGCCGCCTCCTCTATGGGATGGGACGCCCTGGTCGTGAAGGCGAAGAACGCTGGCGCACAGCCGGCTATTTCGGCCATCAGGAGTCTCACTTCGCTGCTGTCGGCTTTCCTGCTGGTCCGCGCGGCTCTCTTCCAGAGTTCGTTCACAAGGTCCGTGTAGAGGGGTATTGGCACGATGTTGCGGGCGGTCCGCAGCAGAGCGACGGTCACCTTGACCGGGAAAGCCCGGGCGTCTTCGCGGAGCCGGAGCAGGAGTTGCCTGGCCAGAGGGAGGTTGCTCGTCATCGCTTCGATGAACCACTCGTAGAACCTCGCGCGGTCCTCAGGAGACGCATCACGGGTGTAGTCGAGGTGGGCCAGCACGCAGGCCGACAGCACCAGTGCTCCGCCCGGCTGCTCGATCCGCAGTTCGCCGCCTGCCGCGCGCAGGTATGGCACCGTCGGAAGCAGCAGCATGCTGGTGTGCCAGTCGGGGGTGAACGCGGCCTCCTTGAGGGCGACCCCTGCGCGGCTGAGCGGGTCGAGGGCTACGTCGAAGGGAATCACGTCAGCTGGCGCGGCCAGCATGTCATAGTCGGTGTCGCTGTGGAATGGCACTTCCGCGGACAGGATGATGCTGTCTGTGGGGGACACCGGGCTGCCGTTGTCGAGACCGATGACGACATCAACCATCCCCCCTGTCCTTTGCGCATTGACGCGCAGCGTCCTGGTGAGTCCTCTCCATTCGGCTGATGTGAGCCAGCCGCGCCACAGGTACCCAAGCTCACGCAACCGGGCGGCCGCAGCTTCCCTGCCGAACAGGTCGTGGCCGTGTGCCTCTCCGGTGAGGAGCACGAGCATGAGCAGGAGGCTGGCGGAGTACGTCGCGACGCGGCGGGGGATAGGTGCCTTCACTGGCTCATAGCGCTGGAATGAGCGGCTGGCACGCGGATGGACCGCGGCGTCGAGCAGCACGGGGAGCAGTTGCTGGCACCGGGACTGCTCGTCCGCGGGGATCTGCTGCAGCAGGGCGTCGAGGAAGAAGATGACCGGATCGCGGGCGGTCGGGCAGGAAAACGAAAGTACCGCATGGAGGAAGCCGTCATCGAGCTCGGCCGCGCCAGCAGTGATTCCCTGGCGCCGTGCCTGTTCGAATGCTGTGAGGTCACGCAATGCCCGGACCGCCAGCCGTGCGACCAGGTACTCGCCGAACGTGGCGTGCAAGAACTCATAGCTGCGGACCCGGGTGTCCCGGGCCTGGGCCTCAGACCTGTGGACAAAGAAGAACCTGCCGGTGGCGCGCTGCGCGCGGCTCAGCGGCATCCCCTCGCCGGAGTGTTCCGTGCCCGGCCGGGGGGACAGGATGCCCAGATCGTGGTCGAGTTCGGTCTCCGCGACTGACTGCCGGCCCCGGGCGAACATGGCCAGTGCCACCAGAGACAGCTGGTGCAGCTCGTCCTCGGCGAGCCGGGCCAGCTCCCCGGTGGGGAGTGCCCGGTTGGGCGGGTGCTTGCGGACCTCCCGGAGCGCGAAGTCCTTCAGCACCCCCTCATACAAAGCGACCTGGCTGAGCTGCCTGCTGCCGTGCTGCAAGACGTTGCTCGTGGCATCGAAGATGGCCAGCAACATCAGCAGCAGCGGCTGGCTCGCCAGCTCCCCATAAGACATGGCCACCTCGGCGGGCAGCGGCCGCAGGTTCCGCCGGGACAGCATCTCCTGGTTGTACTGCGCCCAGATGCCGAGCCAGCGGCCGACCTGCTCCCTGGAGAAGGGTTCCAGGCGCAGCGCCAGCGTCCCGGCGGGGAACCGGGCATGGTCAGCCATCAGGGTGCGGCTGGTCACGATGACCGCCACCGGGTGGCCGATCTGCATCTGCCGCAGCTGGAAGTCGCGGACCTGCTCCAGGTAGTCGTACCGGTTCACCCCAGACGCCTGGACCAGCTCATCGAAACCGTCCAGCATCACCACCGGCAGCGCACCCCCGGCCGCCTCGACCAGGTCCAGCCAGCTGACCCGCTCGCCGGGACTGCGGTACACAGTCTCCTCGATCTGCTCCTGCACCATCGACTCCGCGGCCACGTCGCGCAGTTCGACCCGGACCGGCAGGAAGTCTCCACCGGGCAGCCGGGCGGCCAGCACCTGGGTGAGTTTCGACTTTCCCGACCCTGGTTCCCCCAGCACGACCAGTGGCAGCCGGCATGCCTGCGGCGAGGTCAGGTACCCGGCCAGGAAGGCCGCGATATCAGCCACCTTCTCCCTGGTTTCCCAGTAAGCAGGCAGCGCGGGCGTATCGCCTGGCCGGACCTCGGCGACGCGGCACTCGGGGTTCAGGTACGCCGACCCAAGCGGCGGGAACACCACCTCATCTGCTTCCCTGCCTGCCCCGGCGATCGGCTGGTCCAAGGCGGCCCGGTACAGCTTGCGCAGATGCGCCAACGGCCGGTCACCCGGCCGGTAGATCGCCATCTCCGTGAGCAGCTCGCTCACTCGCGTAAGCCCCGTGCCGAGCGCGTGCAGCTCCGTCAGCCCGGCCCACACCGCGAACTCCCGGCTGTCAGCGGCCAGGTTGCGGTAAGCCTCGTCGTAGAGCTGAAGCGCCCTTGGTGCGGCCTCCTCGATGCCCGCGGACAACTGCCTTCGCTGCGTGTCGTTGAGCTCCTCCCACACCGACAGGCCCCCGACAAAGTTGGTGAGCTCATAGGACAGGCGGTTGTAGAAGGAAGCCAGGGCTTCCTGGGTCTGCGTGTAGGGGCGGTTGGGTTGCGGTACCGGTACAGATGACCGCAGCAGTAGATCGAGGAGTTCCGCGTAACTGCCGGGGACCGCAGACTCAGCGGCCAGACCTGCCTGTTCTTCCCGGCTCAGCGCGATGCGCTCCAGCGGCACCGGCAGCTCGGTCTGGTCAAGCGCTTCGAAGTAGGAGGAGACCACCAGGACGGTGTGCGCCGCGATCAGCCGCTGCGACCTGTCGAACCGTGACAGGCCGCTGTACCATTCCGCGACCTGGCGGATGACCCGATGGCAATAGGGAACGACCTCGTTCTTGAGTTCCAGCAGGCTGACGGGGATCTCAGGCCCCATGCCTGTCGCAATGCCCGCCGCCACCCAGGCCGTCAGCCCGGCAGATGCAACTGCGTCAAGCCAGGTGACCAGGCGGCTCCTCGGCGAGCCGAGCACCTTCAGCGCGTCCCGGTAAGTCAGGCCATCATCCCCCACGCCCACGATGGTCCCATTCCACCCGCCGTGCTGCCACCAACTCGGCGGCCACAGGGAACAGCCCCTGGACGGTGTTCGGGGTGTTGCTGGGGCGTGCTCAGCTTGGCTGCGACCCAGGTGTCGTGTAGACCGTGACGGTGCCGCTCTGGCTGGCCACGATGACCTCGCCGTTGACGATCGTCGGCTGGCTGTCGAGCGAGGTACCGTCGGTGGTCTCCCAGGCATGCGGGTCCGTGTCCGCAGGCTTCGAGCCAAGGATCGAGCCGTTCGCCATCACCGTGGTCACGAAGCCTTGCGCGGCGGCAAGGCCGACCACGGGAGCGCCGGCGGTGACGTTGAATTCCGTCGTTCCGGTGGCAGCATCCAGCACATGGACGTGCCCGGCCGCGTCGCCGATGGTGAGCTGGCCCTCATCGTCGACCGGGGTCGCGGTGATCGGAGAGCCGTCGGCGAACGTCCACGCCTGCGCGCCGGTGGTCTCGGCCAGGGCGTAGAGCGTGCCGTTCTGCGAGGCGGCGTACACGTTGCCCTGTCCGACGACCAGTGACGCGATGAAGGCGCCGAGCGACTTGACCGCCCACACCGTCGCGCCGGACACGCCCCTGAAGGCTTCGACCGTGCCGGCCGTGTCTGCGACGAACACGCGCCCGCTCACCGAGTCGACTGCGGGGGAGGTCTTTATCGGCGCGGCCATCTTCGTCTGCCAGATCGTGTTGCCGGTCGTGGCGTCGAGTGCGGCCACCACTCCACTGTCGGAGACCACGTAGGCATTGTTGCCCGAGACCGTCGGCGAGCCTTCGAGTTCGCCGCCGATGGTCTTCGTCCAGGTGACGGCACCGGTGTCCTTGTTGAGCGCGGTCACCGTCCCGTCGGTGGAGGCGACCAGCACGAGGTCGTCCGGCAGCACGAGCGCCGGCGTCGTGTCTACCAGAGCCTTGTCGGCGATCTGGTAGCTCCAGATGAGCATTCCGGTTCGGATGTCGACGTCGAACACCTCGCCGGTCTGGTCGACGAAGTAGCCCTCGCCGTCGTGCACGATCACCGAGCTGGTGATCGGTGCACCGGCGTTGAAGGACCAGGCCGTGGCCAGATACGTGCCCGGGCTGACCGATAGATGCCTGAGGAATACCTTGTCGTTGGGATCAGTGCCCTGGTGGCTGGCGTTGCCGCCGTACTGCGACCAGCCGTTGGCCACGTAGACCGGCGCCGCGCCCACATCGCCTGAGGTGGCGCCGGTGGCCAGGATCGTGGCCGGCCCGAAGGCGTCTGGGGTGGGCACGGTCACGCTGGTCGAGGGAAGCGCGCCGGTGCTGGTGGCGGTCACCGTCGCCAGGGTCTTCGCATCCAACGTGATCGTAACCGGCTCACTCGCCTTGAAGCCGCTGCCGCTGACCGTCACGGGAGTGCCCGGGACGACGAATCCGGCGGAGGCCGTCAGCATCGTCGCGGTGCTGCTCGCCTTGACCGTGAACGAGGAAATCGCCTTGGTGGTGGCGGACAGCCCGATCGACTGGTCGGCCGTACCGCCGGAACTCGCGCTGGCGAAGGCCTCGAAGCTGCCGCCCGAGCCCGGTACCGGGAACAGTGCGGACCAGGTGGTGCTGGTCTTGCCGGGGTCGGCCAGGGTGGCGGGGTTCGGGTAGGGCGCTACCGTCCACGACTTGCTCACACCGTCCCACCATTCGCCCGCGGAGCCGTCGCGCTGGATGTAGAGGTCCACGCCGGTGATCGCGGCGCTGCCTGTGGCGGTGCCGGAAACCTTCAGCGAACCGTTCGGGTTCCCCGTGGAGGACCCGGAGGCCGGGGAGGTGATCGCAGTCCTGGGAGCGGTCACGGCGGAGGCGCCGGGGGCGAAGTCGTAGAGGAATCCGCTACCGGAGATGTCCAGCACGTTGCCGGACACTTCGGCCGGCGACGATGCCGAGAACGCCCCGGTCTGGTAGGTGTACATCTGCGTGCCAGTGGCCAGGTTGAGCAGCGTGAACTGGCCGAGTTCGTTGGTGGCGGCGACGACCTGGCTGCCTGTTGGCCCGATGATCGCGGGCGCGCCGTCCACAACCCCGCCGGCGCCGAAGGACCGGTACCAGTTCTTCGCGCCGGTCACCGCGTTCAGGCTCCAGACGCCGCCGTTGTCGCCGAACACGAGTGTGTTCCCGGTCAGCGCGGCGGTATCCAGTGAGCCGGTCGGGTTCAGACCGGTCTGAGCGCCGAAGTCGTACTGCCAGATCAGTACCCCAGTTGCGAGATTGAGCGCGTACATGATCCCGTGCTTGCTGGCGACGTAGACGACGCCGTCGGCGAACCCGTTGTTTCCGGGCGGCGAGACCGTCAGACCCGCACCCACGTCATCGCTCCGCAGCGGGTTCGCGACCGCGAATCGCCAGACGGTCGCGCCAGTGATCGCGTTGACCGCATAGACCGCGGAATCGGGATCAGCGGTGCCGAAGAAGAGCAGCCCGGTGCCCGAGGCGTTGACCCCGTAGCTCAGGAAGTCCCAGGTGCCGCCGCTGCCGGCCTTCGGCTCGGGGGTCACGCTGAATAGCACCGTGCAGTCCGACGCGGTGACCGCGGTGATCGGGCCGTTGTCGGTTCCGATGTCGTTCTCGCCGAAGTAGACGGTCTGCTTGCCACCGGGCGGGGTGGCAATCACCGGGGAGGCGTTCGTCCCCTCCGCGATGTTGTTCGCGATGTTCGCCGAGCACTCCGTGGCGCCGGTGGCGGCGTTCAGCTTGTACGCCCGCCCCCCGGTGCTCGGCGCGACCCAGACGTCCGAACCGCTCACCAGCGCGGTGGAGCGGATCTCGCCGCCCAGGTCCACCGACCACACCGGCGCCCCCGTGGCCTGGTCGTACGCGGTGAAATAGCCGGCCTCGTTGCCGACGTAAACGAGCGTCTTCTGCAGCGTCGCGTTCCACGCGGCCACTGGAGAGTCGAGTATCTCCTTGCCCGTATACGTCATCCATTTGACGCCGAAGGAGGCGGCGTTCGCGGTGCTGATGGACGGGTCCGCCGACACGCCGGTCAGCGAAGGGTTCTGATGCGCCTCGGGCCATTGATAGGTGGGTGCCTGAGCCCTAACCTTGGCCACCGGCGCGGGCGGCACGCTCGCAGCCGAAGCCGCCGCAGCCACACCGGTGCCGACCAGGCTGAGGGCCGTGACGCCGCAGGTGACCAGGGCTGGGGCGGTGAACCTGCCCCATCTGTTACTCGTACGTAGACCCTGGGGTCTTAGGTTTCTTATCCCGTGCAAGGTTGGCACGCTCCCCGTTAACAATCGACACGTGGGGCATCTGACTAAGCCCCTTGGGAATTGTGCCATCCGTGAGTTGCCGAATGGCCTGCGCCAGCCAGGAAAAGACCAACACGCTGGGATGATTTGCCCGGCCCGTTGCGTGCCCTTGGCTGACGACGTGTGTGAGGAAAGATATGGTCGCGACTTTGCTCTCGCAATGGATAAGGCGGCTTCGCAATCCCGCCATGTCGTGGACACGACAACTGCTGGGTCATCGTGGCGGGCACGCTCCGCCTGCCTGCTCGGCTACGATCTCCCGCCCTGGACCTAGCCAGAACGAGGGAAGGCCCTCTCCCAAACCTGGGAGAGGGCCTTCACCTGGGAGCCCCCTTACGGAATCGAACCGTAGACCTTTTCCTTACCATGGAAACGCTCTGCCGACTGAGCTAAGGGGGCCTGCGTACCTGCCTGCTGTCACCCGCCTGGGAGGCACCTGGCTCGTACACGCGCGAAGCGAGCATACACGCCTGCGGGCAGTGTCACGCACCGGCCATGCCTTCACCGCCGGACCCTGTGCGGAAACCCCATTTACCCGAACAAGCCGGACAAAACCAAGATCACATCCTAGGCTGGGGTGCTACGCCACGGCTGGCAGGAGGTTCCGCCACCGCACCCGCAGGTGCCCTCCCCGCAGGTGTCGGGCCCCGGACCCACCGTGTGCTGTTCCACGCTGTGCACGGCACGCACGCGCAGCGTGCCGCAGCCGCATTGCCCTGCCTGCCTTCCCCAATGACGAGGAGGGACGATGCGCAAAACCCCCGCTACCAGACGCTCGCTGTCCATGGTGCTGCTCGCCGCCGCAGCGGCGTCCGTTGCGCTGATCAGCAGCGCGACGGCATCGACCGGCATCCCGATCGGCCGGCCCATGAAGGGCAGCATGACGTTCTACAACAACGCTGGCTTCGGTGCGTGCGGGACGCAGATCAACGCAGCCACCCAGATGCTGGTCGCGGTCTCCCACGCGTGGTGGACCACGCCGAACCCGAACAACGACCCGCTGTGCACGGGCATCTCCGTGCGGGTGACCTGGAAAGGCCACACCATCACCGTCCCGGTCGAGGACAAGTGTCCCTCGTGCACGGCCACCCACATCGACCTGAGCGAACCCGCGTTCAAGAAGCTCGCGCCGCTGAGTGTCGGCATCGTGCGTGGCATCACCTGGAAGTTCGTCAACTCCAGCGGTCAGGCGATCGGGAACTCATAAACGGCTCCCTGCGCGGCCTCAGGAACTGCCAGCCCCTGGCTTGACGACCGTGACGCTCAGTATGTGCGTGCGGGTTCTGGCACAGGCTGTCGACTTGTAGGCCAGGTAGACAGGTGTCGTCTGGTTCGGCGGATAGATCTGGAGGTAGTTGGCCGCGACCGGATGACACTGGGAGGGTGAGTAGTTGCCTGCGTCGACGATCCGCAGGACGGCGTTGGCGACCTGCCCAGGCGCAAGGGTGACCAGTTGCCGCGGGGTGGTGGGATCCTCGTCGGCCGCTGCACCGACCTGCTTCACGGGGCTGGTCGGTGGGTTGCCCTTCGCCTGGGCCACACCCGGGTACCCGTACAGTGTGCAACTCGAGTTGCCGATGTTCTTGAAGACGATCACCTGGTAGCTGCTGCCAGCGGCCCCTTGCGCCACACCTGGCGAGAGTTGCAGGTCACGGGTTGCACAGGAGCCCGGGCCAGCCGCCGCCGGTGAGGTGGCACCGCCCGCAGGGGGGTTCGTGGCGGCTGGGGTGGACGGGGTCGCTGCCGGGTTGGTCGGCG
The DNA here is from genome assembly GCA_035946955.1 of Streptosporangiaceae bacterium. Taxonomy (GTDB): domain Bacteria; phylum Actinomycetota; class Actinomycetes; order Streptosporangiales; family Streptosporangiaceae; genus DASYYE01. The sequence continues at coordinate 15,241 of DASYYE010000502.1, forward strand.
GGTTGGCCGACGGAGCCGACGGCCCTCCGGCGGTGCCACAGGCCGTAGCCCCCGCCCCGACGCAGCTCAGCGCAGCGATGGTCAGCGCTGTCCGCGCGGCTCGGCGAGTCGGAATCATGTGTGGTGACCCCTTCTGTCCAGGACGGCCCCATAGCCATCTGCCCTTAGGACGTCATTTCAGCCACCGCGGTTGGCGCAAGGAGCGTCGGCTTGGACACGGTTTCGTCACGGCGTCTCCACGTCATGCCCGGTCAGGAGCTGCTGAACGTGTCGATGTTCTCGATCTTCCACCGCCCGTCGGCCCTGACCACAGTGACCGCCAGCATCGCGCCGCCATAGCTGGTCTGGTGGGTGCCAGCCAGCGAGTCCTGCTGGTTGGCGAAGACCAGTACCCGGGCGCGGCCGCCGGTCAGGAACTCCACCCCGCTGCTGACGACCTTGGTCGTCACGATCAGCCGTTCGGCGGGGGCATTGCGCTCCACCAGCGCGAACAGCCGGTTGTAGGCCTGGACCGCTGGCCCGGTCAGGATGCCTTGTGCGGCTTGCTTGGTCTTGGCGGTGTCGGCGTAGCTGTAGGAGAAGATCGTGTTGACCTCGGCGCTGACCTGGTGGCTGACCTGTTCGGTCGCTGCCCGGTCAGTGAGGGCGATGTTCTGCGCGGCAGCGGAGTCCCTGAGGTTGCGCGCCGACGCAGTTGCCCAGGCACCGAACGTGCCGAGCAGCACGGCGACCACACCCAGCGCCAGTGGCCGCACCAGCCCGCGCCGGCCCTGGGTTTCGCTGGCTGCTGGGGCGGCCGTCCCGGTGCCTTCGGCTCCGGTCTCGGCATCGGGCTGAGGCTCGGCCTCGGAGGCCTCCCCTGGACCCGCAGCCGCTGGGACTGTCCCCGGCTCCGGGGCCGTAATGGCATCGTCGGCCTGCGCGGCGTCATCAGGCTCGACAGCAGGTGGGCTCATGCTGGGGTCGGGGGGCATCCGGGGTGTCCTCTCGGGCCTACGGGACAGGCGATGCTGACCGGCCTGGCGCGGCGGCCCCGACCGCGACCTGGCTGAGGGAGCTGAGCTTCCAGCCGGATGCCGTCCGGGTCAGTTGGCCGGTGAGGCGGGTCTGCTTGACGACCGCCGTGCCGTGAGCAGGGGTAACCGTGAGCTGGACAGCCGCGATGATGGTCGCCGTGCCAGCGTGGGTGTCCAGTGCGGTGAGTGCCCCGTCGAGCACGTGGGCAATGGTGATGGTCCGCGCCTGCGCGATGGCCTGCAGGAACTGGGTCCGGCCCGCAATGAGTTCAGTGTGCAGTGTCCCGGTCGAGGACTGTTCCCACAGGTCCAGGCCACGGCTGGCCGAGCGGTAGTCCAGCGTGCTGAGGTTCTGCACCGCCTGCTCACCGGCTTGCAGCGCCGCATCTCGTGCCTGCGAGGTCGAGGGGGTGCCGGCCTGCGCCGCGCTGTACCACGACCAGCCGGACCAGCCCGCGAATACAGCGGTGATGACGCACAGCCCGGCTGCGGTTGCGGTCAACGGGTCACGCAACCAGCCACGGAACCCCGCACGCTCGGCCATCGTCGTCATCACCTCACCCTACCCAGGCTTTATCAGCATCTAGACGGCCTTGCCCCAGGTAGGACCACCGTGGTCGCGCTGCTAGCCCACAGCGGGGCCAGGGCCAGGACCGAAGCGGGGCCGGGCAGGTGCGTGACGGCGCGGCAGGCCCTGGCGATGGTGGGTTGTGCCCACCGCGCCGCCACACGCTCAGGCGCTGCCCTGACCGAGCCCGATGATGCGTTCCAATGCAGAGCGCAGCCCGTCGGGGGTGTCGGCCTGGACGCTGACAGCTGGGCTGGTGGCGCTCCACCAGTGGCCGTCATGGCTGATGTCCCAGCCGGGGTAGTCATCCGCGATGGCCTGGAGGGTATTGGCATCGGGGCTGGTGGCGGGCATCGTGGTCTCTTCCTGCGCGCAGTGGCACGTCAGATGGAACCAGACGGTGCGTGTCCCGGTGCTGTCGTCCGTCCTGCCCCAGCAGTCCGTGAGGGCGGCCACGATGTGCAGGCCGCGTCCACGCAGGCCGTCTTGATTGTGTTCTTGCTGCCACGGCCCGCCCTGGTCCTGGACCGCGACGTCCAGATGGGCGGCGGTCAGGGTGGCCTGGACCGTGATGTGCCCGCCTGGGCGCCCAGAGCGGCTGTGTTCGATGGCGTTTGTGACCAGCTCCGATAGGCAAGTCACGGCGTCGGTGGTCAATGGCCAGCCGCCCAGGAACGCGGCCATCCCCTGGCGGGTAATGCGCACCTGGTCAGGTGTGGCGGGGAAGGTCTGTGACCACGTGGCGGCCCTGATGGCACGAGTGGCTGTCAGCATGGCCGGTGGTGTCGTGGGGTCGGCGCCTGGCAGCACCGGTGAGCCTCCTGTCTGCGGGTGGGCCTCGTTGCCACTGCACAGCCAGTAGCGGTAGGCCTACATTGTGATCAAGAACAAGGGGCATTGCCGCCAGGTGTGTAAGGCAGTGCAGACCTGTGTGTGCCAGGCGTCCGACTGTGTGAGGTTTGTGTGAGCCGGGGACGGCGTGGCGTCTCCGCAACGATCATGCGCGGGCCGGGCCGCGCCGCACCCGATGCTGGGCGCTGCTGAGCAAGGAGCTTCCCACCGGGTAATGATGGCGGTCATGGCTTTGTCCACGGCGTTCACCCAGTTGATGGGCGTGCAGTATCCGATCGTGCTGGCCCCCATGGGCGGGTCAGCCGGTGGTGCGCTGGCGGCGGCTGTCTCCAACGGCGGGGGGTTGGGGCTGCTGGGTGGCGGCAGCGGGGATCGGGCCTGGCTGGCCAGGGAGCTGCCGGCCGTTGCCGAAGGCACCGGGAAGCCGTGGGGCATCGGCTTCCAGAGCTGGGCCGTTGACGAAGGGAGAGTCCGGCAAGCGCTGGAGCACCACCCCAGCGCGGTGATGTTGTCCTTCGGCGATCCGCGTCCGTTCGCCGAACTGGTCCGCCGGATGGGCACGGCGCTGATCCTCCAGGTCACCGACCTGGAGGAGGCCCGGCAGGCCGTGGACCTTGGCGCTGATGTGATCGTGGCCCAGGGCACCGAAGCTGGCGGGCATGGCGGCCGTCGCGGCTGGACCACGATGACGTTCGTGCCGGTCGTGGCCGACCTCGCAGCGCCGGTGCCGGTACTGGCGGCCGGCGGGATCGCCGACGGGCGGGGCGTGGCCGCGGCCTTGGCCCTTGGCGCCGCCGGGGCGCTCCTCGGCACCCGTTTCCATGCCACGGCCGAGTCCCTTGCCGATCCCGCGGCGAAGAAGGCGATCGTCGAAGGGTGTGGGGAGGACACCGAGCGCAGCATTGTGCTGGACATTGCGCGGGGCTCTGCATGGCCGGCCAAGTACCCCGCCCGCACCCTCGCCCATCCGTTCCTCGCGCGGTGGCGGGGCCGCGAAAGCGAACTCGCCACGGACCCTGCGGCGAGGCAGGCGTACCAGGACGGCGTGACGCGGGGTGAACTGCCTGCGCAGCCGGTGTGGGCCAGCCAGGCCATAGACCTCATCAATGACCTGCCACCCGCAGCCGGCCTTGTCGGCGTCCTGGCAGCGCAGGCGGAGGAGGCACTGACCCGGGCAGGCGCGCACTGACTGTGCGTGGCCCAGCGCCGAGCGTGAGTCATTCACAAAATGCCGGGTCAAAGCCCAAATTCTGTAACGGAACCGGCTCCTGCTCTCGCTTAGACAGAAGACCCACATCGTCCCCGGCGGCGCCCGTTCCCACCGCCAGTGGCTGTGAAGGTCTGAACCGCAGCACTCCACTGGGGGAACAACCGTGACGTCTGCCCTGAGCGCCCGCGCCGTCCTGGAACACCTCGCCGCCCACCTTGGCCCACAGGACTACGCCACAGTGCTGGTCAGCGGAGACGGCTGCGCCCCCTGCCTGACGGTGACCAGCCGTCCGACCCAGATGTCCCTCAACGTGTTCGTGGCAGAGGGGTGGTATTGCACAGCGCCGCCCTTCCAGATTGCCCATACCAGCAACCCCGCCGCAGCGGCCCGCCACATCGCAGGCACATTAAGCGGAACCGCTGCTGCCAGCCTCGCGTTCTGACCAAACCACCCATCCCAGGAGGTGTTGCCAATGGACGAGGGACAGACCCGCCGAGTGGGCCGGTTGCCGTCGGCCGGGTCACTGCCTTCCTGCGCCATGCCTGAGGCCGAACAAGTGACTGACCGCCAGCGTGAGCCAGCAAAACGCGTCCGCCGTAAGCCCGGTTCCACCGGGCACCAGCCCAAGCACCCCCTCGACCCACTGGACGACCGCACCGTGCTGACCTCGGTGCTCGACGGGCTGCGCCAGGTGTCCGACAACCCAACGCCACCGTTAACCCGAGCCCAAACCGCCTGAGACTTCCCGCGCCTCCTCTCGGGAGGCACGGGAATGGCACATATCAGTTCAGGCCGATGCTGGCCAGCGCCGCGGCAAAGGCGGGCTCCCACGCTGCCGCGTCTGCGCTGGCCGCGCCTTTCGCGCCGTTGGCGGAGGCTGCCGCGCCATTGACTGAGGCTGCCGTGCCGTTTGGGGCGACGGCGCGGTCCAGCGCGGCCAGCGCGCAACGGACCACGTCGGCGGGGCGGGCCGAGGTCACCCCGGCATCCCCCAGTTCCAGTTCGTGCTGCAGGTTGTCCCGTCCATGACCCTGCACCACGTCCAGCAGGAGCAGGGGGCGCCCTATGGCACGTGCCTCCGAACAGGTATCGCCGGAACTGGTGACCACCAGGTCGGCGGCGGCCATCAGTGCCGGAATCTCCTGGGTGTACCCGAACACGTGCATCCTGGGCCGGTGCTGGGCCGCGGCACGCAGCTTGTCCTCCAGGCGCGCGTTGCGGCCTGCGACCACGAGCACCTGCACGCCAGCGTCTGCCAGGCCTGCGGCGGCCTCGGCCAGTGGCCCCAGGCCCCACGCGCCCGACATGAGCAGGACCGTGCGGTCCTGCACCGGCACGTCAAAGGCGGCCCGGGCCTCGTCTCGGCCCGGTGGGTGGTGGAAGCCGGGGCGCAGCGGGGGTGGGATGACCTTGACCTCGGCCGTGGGGGAGTACCTGCGCACAGCGGCGGCGGCGGCGTGTGAGGTGACCAGGTACAGGTCCACGTGCTGGTGGACCCACAGCCGGTGCGGCGTGACGTCGGTGCACAACACGACATGGGACATGGCCGGGTAACGGTCAGCGAGCGCACTGACCGCCGACGCCGCGGTCGCGAAGACCGAGATCGCCAGGTCCGCCGGGCGGGAGTCCAGGTGCTCCTGCAGGCGCGGCACCAGTTGCCTGCGCGCGGCCGCGTCCGCGAGCAGGGCCAGCCGGCTGCCCGGCCGCAGTGCCGCGAAATGGAACGCGTCGTAGACCCCGGGTGTGGCCAGCATCGCGCGGAACACCGCTTCACCCGCTGACCCGTTGCGCGGGCCGAGGAGCCGCATCGCGTCCACGGTCTCGCAACTCCAGCCGTTGCTGGTCAGTGACCACGAGCATGCCTGGGCGTGGACCTCGTGCCCGGCACCGAGCGAGCCGGACAGCAGCAGTGCGTGTCTCATAGCCGATCCTGCTCCACGGGTGTGCCGCCGCCCTCAGGGTCCGGGCTGTCCGGCTGCGGTGGTTCGTAATCCTGCGGGACTGCGCCGATCTCGCTCAGCCAGCCGACATAGCGCCGCACGCCAGCGGCGAAGGGGGTGACCGGCGACCAGTCGAGGAGTTCCTTGGCCGCCCGGTTCGAGATACTCACGCCCTGGTAGTCAGCGGCGCGGGCGGGGATCTGCTCCAACGGCACCGGGCGGATCAGTTCGCGGACGGTGTCAGCGATCTCGCGGACAGAGACCGGCGTGTCCCCTTCGAGTGCCAGCACCCGGTTGGCCGCGACCGGGGACAGTGCCCGCACGTGGGCGTCTGCCAGGTCTTCCACGTACACGTAGTTGCGCTGCTGCTCGCCATTGCCCGCGATGGTGATCGGCTGGGAGTCCAGGGCGGCGCGCACGAACCTGGCCACGACCAGTGACTCGCGCATCCGCGGCCCGTACGGGATGCCGTAGCGGAGGATGGTGAAGCCCTGGCCGAACATCTCGTGGTAGCTGTGCACGAGCAGTTCCGCAGCCACCTTGGTCGAGACGTACACGTGCCCGGCTTTCTGCAGGTCCACCAGGGCGTCCTCGGTCCGCTCGCCATTGCCCGCGGTGGCCCCGTACACCCAGACGGTGCTGGCGAACAGCACGCGTCCGCAGCCACTGTGCCGCGCCGCTTCCAGTACCCGGGCGGTGCCTTCCACGTTCAGCCGGACCGCGGCCACCGGGTCGGCCGCCACGTCGTTCACGTCGGAGGCCCCTGCCAGGTGGAACACGGCCGAGCAGCCATCCAGGGCGGCGGCCAGCCCGGCAGAGTCGAACAGGTCCACGGCACGGTACTGGGCCGCTGGGTGGTGCCAGCGCGGTGCGACGTCGATCACGACCACCTCGTGGCCCGCCCGCACCAGGTGGTCCACGACGTGAGAGCCGATAAAGCCCCCGCCCCCGGTGACTGCCGTCCGCACGTTCAGCCCACCTGCGCCTCGTAGACCGCTGCCACGGCAGTCAGCACCTGGTCCACTTCGCTGTCGGTCATGTCCGAGTGGACTGGCAGGCACACATGCCTGCCAGCGACGTCCTCGGCCGCGGGCAAGGACGGGCCAGCGTAGTCGGCCAGCACGGGCTGCTGGTGCAGTGGCAGGTCGTACACCTCGCCAGCCAGGCGGACCTCGAACCGCTCCGCGACCTCACGCTTGAAGGCTGCCCGGTCGGTGCCGGGCGGCAGCAGCACGATGTACTTGTAGATGTTGCTGCGGCTGGCGGGTGGCTCGGCCAGCGTGGTCAAGCCGTCCAGGGCGGCCAGTGCCTTGTCGTAGCGCGCCGCCACCTGACGGCGCCGCGCGATGGACCCTTGCATCCCCCGCAGGTGCACCAGGCCGGTGACCGCGTGGATCTCACTCATCCGCCAGGCATAGCCGAACCGGACGTGGTGGTTGGCTGTGAACGCGCCCTTGCCCTGGTCGCGGTAGATCCGCGCTTCCTGGGCCACTTCTTCCGAGGCGGTCAGGACCATCCCTCCCTCGCCGCTGGTCACGACCTTCGTGGGGTAGAAGGAGAACGCGGCCGCTGTGCCGAACGACCCGGCGAAGCGCCCGTCGAACGTAGACCCGTGGGCGTGGGCCGCGTCCTCCACCAGGGCAAGCCCGTTCGCCGCACAGAACGCCGCCACGTCGTCGGTGGCGGGCGAGATGAGCCCCCCGATGTGGACGTGCACCACCGCGGCGGTCTGCGGGGTCACCGCGGCGGCCACCGACTCACGGTCCAGCGCGAAGGTGGCTGGGTCGATGTCGGCAAAGACCGGCCTCCCACCGGCCGACAGGATCGCGGCGGCTGTGGCATAGAAGGTGTTGGCGGGCACCACCACGTCCTTGCCGCGTACATCCACGGCACGCAGGGTTATGTCCAGCGCGGCGGTGCCACTGGAGACCGCGACCGCGTGCGGCGCGGCATGGGCGGCGGCGAAAGCGGACTCAAAGGCCTGCGTGTGGCGGCCCAGCGTGAGCATCCCGCTGGCGAGGATCTCCGCCACCGAAGCGGCCACCTCCGTCTTGTCTGCGGCGGTGAACACCACGCGTGCTGCTGGCACCGACAACGCGCCCTCCGTGACTCGAAACGCTTTCCATTCCGCGGGGCCGCGGAGAACTGCGGCAGAGGCCTGCGGGATACTGCCCAACCGGCCTGAACAGTCATCACGACTTTGCCATGATTTCAGCATCGGCACCGTACGGACTGCCAGGACACGGCGTGTCGGCGCCAAGTTCCGGCCTTGTGCGGGCGGCTGGAACGACCCTCGGAGAAGTGTGGCGAGTGGAGAGTGAGGGCAGGGAGCCAGGATGAGTGACAGGGCGCCAAGGAGTTGCCGGTGAGTAGGGGGAGCGCTGCGCTGGCCACCGGGGCGGTCATCGGGGCGCTCGGTGTGGCACACGCCGGGCCGGGCCTGACGGCTCTGCGCCCGGTGCGTAACGCGCTTTTCCCCCGCCTGGCCGGGCTCGGCAGGAACGGCCACGTGGCGCTCACCTTCGACGACGGCCCCGACCCCGGCCACACACCAGCACTGCTCGACCTGCTGGCGGCCAGGGGGGTGCAGGCCACGTTCTTCCTGCTCGGCTCGATGGTGGCACGCGCCCCGGGGCTTGCCGCCGAGATCTCGGCCGCAGGTCATGAGCTGAGTGTGCACGGCTGGGCACACCGCTACACGATCACGAGGAGCCCGTGGGTGGTCAGGGACGACCTGGTGCGGGCCTGGGACGCGGTAGGCGAGGCCAGCAATAGCGTCCCTCGCTGGTACCGCCCTCCCTACGGCGTGCTCAGCACGGGCGCCATCACCGCCAGCCGGAGTCTGGGGCTCACGCCTGTGCTGTGGACCTGCTGGGGCCGTGAGTGGGTGGGCGGCGCCACCCCCGAGACGGTCCACCAGACCCTCGCCAAGGATCTGGGGCCTGGTGCGACGGTGCTGCTGCACGACTCCGACTGCACGTCCCCGCCAGGCTCGGCAGCCGCGGCCCTCGGTGCCTTGCCGAAGCTCCTGGACGACTGCGAGGCCCACGGGTGGCAGGTCGGGCCACTGGCCCACCATGGCCTGTGACGTCCGGCGAGGCAGCATGGGCCCGGTCCTGGCCGCATAGGCTTGAGGGCCACGGTCCCAGGCGTAACCCCCAGCAGGCTTTCAGGTTGCGTCCAGGAACGTGCCGCTAACTGGTGGTGTGCCTGGGGCCGGGGAACGCCCATGGTCCTCGGCCCCTGGCACCCGCAGCGGAGTGAAGGACACTTCCGGCGCAAAGGGTGGTGGAGATGCAGGACGGTCAGGGCATCGGCAACCCCGAGCCCGAGAGTCCACAGGAGGCCGCGCCCCTGCCCGCCAGTGCCGCCCCCGCTGAGGCCGGGCCCGTCGGCTCCGCGGCTGCTGAGTCCGCGGCCCCGCCAGCGTCGCAGGGACTCTGGTTCCCCCCAGCGCGATCGGACTACACACAACCCGGGGCCGGCGGCTGGGCGCCCCCGCAGGGTGGGCAGACATCGTGGGACCCCACCAGCGGGGACCCGGGCCAGGCCGGTGGCGGCTACGCGCCGCCCGGTGGGTACGCGCAGTATGGGCAGCCCGGCGGGTACGGCGGAGGCTTCGGCGCGCCGGGGCCCGGGAACCGCAGCGGCCGGTTCAGCCGCGCCTTCATCTACCTGGTCGTGGCGGTGCTGGCGGCCGGTGCGGGCGCCGGTGCTGTCTTCTTCCTCCAGCACGGCAGGCCAGCGCCAACGCAGGTCGCCGTGCCCGACCGGAACTTCGGCACCTGCAGCATCAATGAGCCGTCAGTGGTCAGCCGGGTCGAGCCCGGAGTCGTGGACATCACCTCGCAGATGCCGTACTCGGACGAGCTGGCCAAGGGCACCGGGATGGTGCTGTCCGCCACCGGCCTGGTGCTGACCAACAACCACGTGGTGACGGGGGCGACCAAGATCTCCGTGACGACGGTCACCAACGGCCACCACTACAGGGCCGAGATCGTCGGCACCGACGCCACCGACGACGTCGCCCTCCTCAAGCTGACCGGTGCCTCGGACCTGGCGACCATCACCACGGGCAACTCCGACAAGGTCACCAGAGGGACACCGGTGGTTGCCATCGGCAACCTGCGAGGCCGGGGTGGCACCCCGACCGCGATGGCCGGCTGCATCACCCACCTGAACCAGGACATCAGCGCCAGCGACCCGGGTGCCGCGACGACGGAGCACCTCACCGGCATGCTGGAGACCGACGCGCCCATTGGTGAAGGCGACTCCGGTGGACCGCTGGCGAACTCGGCCGGGCAGGTCATCGGCATGGACACCGCCGCGAACCAGCAGTTCCTCGGCGGCAATGGCACCAACCTGGGGTATGCGATCCCAATCAACCATGCCCTGGCCATCGCACACCTGATCACCACCGGGCACAGCACCAAGACCGTGCTCATTGGCCGCCCCCCCTTCATAGGCATCACGATCGCGAGCAATGGCGGCAACAACGTCAGCACCGCTCCGGACCCGAAGACGCAGTTCCAGCAACTGCAGGCAGCAGCCCGCAAGAGTGGCGTCGGCCCGGTGGATTCCAGCCGGAGCTGCATGACCGCCAACCTGGGTGACCCCGTCCCGTCCCATATCGCCTCGGTCCCTTCCGGGACGCTGATCGCTGGCGTGTTCTGCCGCACGCCAGCGGATGTGGCGGGAATGAAGGCCGGTGACGTGATCGTGTCCGTGGGTGGCCACCCCGTTTCCTCGCCCGCGTCGCTGCGGACGGTGATGGGGGCGCTTCATCCGGGGCAGTCAGTCCCCGTCACCTGGGTCACGCTGGATGGGCTGCACAAGACCGCTTCGGTGCTCCTGGCAGAGGGTCCAGCCAAGTGACGCCAAACGCCGGGGCGAGCCCGGTGCGGGCACACGCCGCCTAGCCGGTGAGCCAGGCCAGCAGCGTGGTTTCGCAGGAAAAGATCTCGTCCGTGGATGCGTGCTCACCAGGCGTGTGCGCGAGCTCAGGGTCTCCAGGGCCATAGTTGAGGGCCGGGATGCCGAGTGAGGCGAACCTGGCCACATCGGTCCAGCCAAGTTTGGCCCGGGGCGTGCCGCCCACCGCTGCCAGCAGGGACGCCGCAGCTGGGTGGTCCAGGCCGGGCGACGCGGCCGGTGACGAGTCGGTGACCGTCACCGGGAACCCCCCGAACACCGCGCGCACGTGGGCTACTGCCTCATCTTCGGTCCGGTCGGGGGCGAAGCGGTAGTTCACCGTGACCACGCACTCGTCCGGGACCACATTGCCCGCGACCCCACCACGGATGCCGACGGCGTTCAGGCCTTCCCGGTACCGCAGCCCGCCGACCTCCGGCTGGCGGGGCTCATAGGCGCGCAGCACCTCGAGGATGGCCCCTGCCCCGTGGATGGCGTTGCGCCCCATCCAGGACCGGGCCGTGTGCGCCCGCGCTCCGGTGGTGGTGACCTCGGCACGCATCGTCCCCTGGCACCCGCCTTCGATCACCGCGCTGGTGGGCTCCATGAGGACCGCGAGGTCGCCTGCGAGCAGCGCCGGGTCGTGCCGTGCCAGCCGTCCCAGCCCATTGCGTTCTGCCTCGACCTCTTCGCAGTCGTAGAACACGTACGTCACGTCCCGGACTGGCCCGGTGAGCTCCGCCGCCACCCGTAGCATCACCGCCACCCCTGACTTCATGTCGCAGCTGCCGCAGCCGTGGAGCACCCCATCCTGCATGCGGGAGGGGACATTGCCCGCGATGGGCACGGTGTCGATGTGGCCGGCGATGACCACACGCTGCCGGTGGCCGAGCATGGTCCGCGCGACGACCGTGTTGCCGTAGCGCTCCACGGCCAGGTGCGGGCGGGCCCGCAGAGCGGTCTCGATCGCATCGGCCAGCGGGCCTTCGGTGCCGCTCACCGAGGGGACGTCCACCAGCCGGGCCGCCAGGGCAGCGGCGTCGAGGCCGAGGTCAAGCCCCACACCGGAAGCATCGAGAGTCACGAGCCCGCTCCTTCACTTCGCTGAAGACTTCCCGGTCACAGTCAATGAGCAGTCTTCACGATCACGGGCAGGCCCGCGAGGCGGGGTCAGCCGGTGCGGATGGGGGCGTCGCTGGCGCGCAGGGGAGCGAGGTCGGGGCGCTTGGGGGACAGGCCGTCTCCGGAGGAGATGCCCCGCATGCGGCGGGCGACCCAGGGCGCCGCATGCACCCTGGCCCAGTGGAGGTCCACCCGGCGTGCCGCGGCCCACGCCCGCGCACTCGACGACGCTGCGCTGACAGCGGGTGGCCACGGCTCCCGCCAGTCCTGCGTCACCGGCACACCGAGCACCTCGCAGGTGCGCAGCGCGACGCGACGGTGAGCGTCCGGTGTCATGTGCAGCCGGTCGCTGCCCCAGGCGCGTGTGTCCCGGAGCATGTCCATGGCCCACAGGTCCACCACGGGGCACTGGTGCCGGTCCGCGATCACCCGCAGGTGCATGTTGTAGGCGGCCACCCGGCCGCGGATGAGCTTCAGCACCGGGAAGCGCGGGTCGAAGCCGGTGAAGATGAGCACCTGGCAGCCGGCCATGAGAAGGGTCCGCACCACCTCGTCGAAGGACTGGGCGAGCGCGTCCGGGTCGGCCTTCAGCTGGAGCAGGTCGTTACCCCCAGCCGCGAGGCTGACCAGGTCCGGTGCCATCGCGATGGCATCGGGCACCTGTTCCTCTGCGACCTGCCGCAGCACCTTGCCCCGCAGAGCCAGGTTGGCGTAGCGCAACCCGGGCTGGTCCGCCGCGAGGTGCTCGGCGAACCGGTCCGCCCAGCCCCGGAACCCCTGCCGGTCTAGGCATGGGTCATCCAGCCCTTCCGTAAAGCTGTCCCCCAGCGCGACGTAAGCGCCGATGTGTGAGGTCAATTCGTGATCCCCTCCCCGCCCCCCAGGGCTCGCACCGCCCAACAGATAGGTCTTTCCCCACCAGGCGCTGCGTACGCCGTGCGTTTCTGACCTGCGTGAATATCCATTATTGCGGACCTGGGGAACAGGTGCAGGCTCTGCGCACCGGCGCGGCGCCGCACCATGTCTGCCCGGCAGGCAGACTTGCTGCATGAATCTGGCTCCACGGGTCGTGGCCGCGATATCCCTGACCGTCTGCCTTGCCGTGGCCGCGTGCAGCGGGGGGACCGCGCCAGGCCCTGCCCGCACCGGCCGCCCACCCGCCACCACGCCAGCGGCGCTCAGCAGTGGCCCTACGGACTCCTCCCAGGACTGGCCGGCCTACCACCGGGACGCGGCCCGGACCGGGGACGCACCCGGGCTCCCGCCCGCTGGCGCGCTGTCCATCGCCTGGCGGCGCACCCTCGACGGTGCCGTGTACGGGCAGCCGCTGGCCATCCACGGCCTGGTGGTCGCCGGCACCGAAGGGGGCAGTGTCTACGGGCTCAGCGCGGCCGATGGGCACGTCCGCTGGCGTGTCCACGTGGGCACGCCGGTCCCGCTCTCGAGCCTGCCGTGCGGTGACATCGACCCGCTGGGCATCACCAGCACTCCTGTGTACGATCCCGCGACAGGCCTGGTCTACGCGGTCGCTGAGACCACCGGGTTCCACCACGTGCTGGTCGGCATCGACGTCAGCAACGGCACTGTGCGGTTCCAGCGCAACATCCCCACACCAGACGCGCGGCCCCGGTACGACCAGCAGCGGTCAGCGCTGGCCGTGGACGGCGGACGGGTGTACCTGACGTTCGGGGGACTCGCGGGGGACTGCGGGCCGTACCGCGGCTCGGTCGTGGGCATCCCTGTGTCCGGGCAGGGACCGCTGGTCTCCTACCAGGTGCCCACACGCGACAGGGGCGGCATCTGGGCGTCAGGCGGGCCGGTCGCCGGGCCGGACGGCACGCTCTATGTGCCTGTAGGCAACGGGGCCGCCACTGCGCCGCCCTATGACGGCAGTGACTCGGTGACCGCGTTGAGCCCGGGCCTGCACCGGCTGGGGATCTTCGCCCCGGTCACCTGGGCGGCTGACAACGCGAGCGACAGCGACCTCGGCTCGACGTCGGTGGCGCTGCTGCCAGGCGGGCGGCTGCTCACGGTCGGCAAGCGTGGCACCGGGTACCTGCTGGACGTTCATCACCTCACCGGGGTCGGCTACGAGGTGAGCCAGGCGCCGGTGTGCGGGGCCTACGGCGGGATGTCGGCGGCCGGCTCGGTCGCCTACGTGCCGTGCGGGTCGGGCGGGATGGCTGCGGTGGGAGTGACCGGGAACGCGTTCCGGGTGCTGTGGCGCGGGCCGGCCGCTGCGGCGGGCTCACCTGTGCTGGGCGGTGGCGCGGTCTGGGTCGACGACTACGGCAGTGGTGTGCTGTACGAACTGGACCCAGCCACCGGCCAGGTGCGCCACCAACTCAGCCTGGGCGGGGCACTGCCGCACTTCACCTCCCCATCGCTGTACGGCTCCCTGGTCCTGCTAGGCACCATGTCCGGTGTGGTGGCCGTCCACGGCGCCTAGTGGCGGACCATTATGTGAGGCCGGCATCCTCGGATCGGCACCCACACAGGTACGTGGCACTGGTCCCCCTGATCTGGATCGTCATCGCCGTCATCAACGCCCACAGGCACTGCCCTCAGAGCGCTCCGCTCTAACGGATCCAAATCCCGGGGGCCCAGTGACAGGTGACTGGGCCACGACCTGCTGGACGTCGAGCGATCTCGGGCCGCGACCGACGCGTGGCAAAGCCTGGATGATCATCGTGACCATGATCAATGTACCGTCACAGACAAAAGTTTCTCCGTACCGGTACATCGATCATGGAGTGTCGGTGCCTCCCCGGCAGGTCCGGTCAGGCCTGGGGATGATCGATGTCCCGTCACGGACGGAAGGGGGGCCGCAGCCAACCCTGTCTACCAAGATCGATGTGCGCTCGCGGAGAAAAGATTGTCCATATCGGTACATCGATCACTGGAATCTATGTTCAGCGCGCGGTCTGGATGGCGCTGAAGACCTTCTTGATCCCTGGGATCCGCGGGTCGTTGGTGGCGCCGATGGCATTGACCGGGTGTGGGCCGGGTGAGTCGTCGAAGTAGATCGCACCCAGCCCGAAGCTGCCGCTCGCGGCCAGGTGGGCCAAGTAGTTGCAGTACAGAGTCCACCACGGCATCGTCATCGGGGCCAGGAAGGACTTCCCTGCGTGCCACCCCCACTCGGCCAGGCCGACGGATATCCCGGCGGCTTTGGCCAGCGCTATCATCTTGTCGATTTTCACTCCGCCACGCAGCGCCGTGGCATAGTAATCCAGCCACAGTTCGTCCGGCGTGGGGTTGGACGGGAAGAAAGCCTCGGCGCGGCCTATCGACTGGCCATTGCAACCGGGACAATAGGCGCAGGAGACACCCGCATCCTTGATGACCGGCGCATAGTAACTCCAGTAAGCCTGCCATGTTTGCTGGCTTGTGAATGCCGTGTCGTTGGCTTCGGAGAAAAGCAGCACGCGGTAGTTTATGCCGGCCTTAGTGAGCATGGCCAGGTAGTTCGAAAGGGCGGTTTGCGCAGACGACGTCAGTGTCGTTGACGGCATGACCGATACGACGAACTGGCAGCCGTCCGGGGACAGCTGTGTCAGCTTTGGGTCCACCGATGTCGGGAACACGCTGCTGGTCAGCAGGAACTTCTGGATCGTCGTGGCCAGCGGCATACCGACATAACCGTCCAGGATGTTGGCGGCCTGGACATAGTTCGTGACACCGGCGTAGGAGTGGAGATCCACGGTGGCGCCCACCAGTGGTGCGGTGGCAGTCCTGGAGTTGCGTGATGGCGGCAGTGCCACCGCCGCCGCAACGCCGGCCGCGCCGCCGAGGAACTCGCGCCGGGATACGCCTAGCATGGTCCGTCCTCCTTCCTGGTCTGCCCGGTGGCTTACGGGCCGCCGGTCTCTTCGGCGACGAACGCCTGCTGCAAAGCCTGAGAGGTCGTGTAGTGCCCGCCGGTGCTGCAGTTCCCCGCCGAGGGGCACGACACCGCGTCGGTGCCGGCTGCCCCGCCCGCATTGAGGGCTGCTGTGCCGGGAACCTCTTCCGCGGTGCCCCAGGTGCCGCTGGCCTCGCTGGCGACGAACGCCTGCTCCTGCCCGGACGCATCTGAGTAGTAGCCGCCGAGGCTGCAGTCGCCCACGGCGCCACATGACACCGATACGGCCGAGGCACCGGGACTGCCCTGGTCGAGGGCAGCGGTGCCGGGAACTTCCTGGGCGGTGCCCCAGGTGCCGCCCGACTGGCCGACAGCGAACGCCTGACTGTCGAAGTTCGCATCCTCATACGCCCCGGCGGCGCTGCAGTTGCCCGGCGAGACGCACGACACCGAGTTGACAACGGCGAGCCCGGTGCTGTTCAGTGCCCCGATGCCGCCGACCTCATGGGCTGTCTTCCAGGTCCCGCCGTGCAGGCTGACCACGAACGCCTCGGTGGCGGGGGTGCTGTTCGTGTATTCGCCGCCCGCACTGCAGTAGGCCGCCGCGCTGCACGACACCGAAGAGACCGCAGCGTACCCGCCAGCGTTGAGGGCCGCCGTGCCCGGTACCTCCTGCGCGGTGTGCCAGGTGCCGCCAGTCTCGGTGACCACCAGTGCTTGTACCGTCGGGATGCCGGCAACGGATGTGGATGCGTAGTATCCGCCCGCGCCGCACGCGCCCGCCGCGGCGCACGACACCGAGTTGATCGCAGCGTACCCGCCGGCGTTGAGGGTGGCCGTGCCCGGTACCTCCTGCGCGGTGTGCCAGGTGCCGCCGGTCTCAGTCGCAACGAACGCCTGCTGGTGGCCGGCGGCATCCGAGTAGAACCCACCTGCACTGCAGTTGCCCGCCGCGCCGCACGACACCGAAAGAACCTCGGCGCCGGGGCTGTGGTCGAGCGCGGCTGTGCCGGGGACCTCTTCCGCGGTGCCCCAGGTTCCGCCGGCCTGGTTGACAACGAACGCCTGCGCGTTGCCGGCGGCGTCCGAGTAGTACCCGCCAGCACTGCAGTCACCTGGGGCGGAACACGAGATCGAGTCGATCTGGGCGGTCCCGCCCGCGTTGAGGGCGGCGGAGCCGGGAACCTCTGCGGCAGTGCCCCACCGGCCACCACTCTCGGTCACGACAAGGGCCTGCTTGACTGGTTTGCCGCCAGCGGTACCGGATGCGTAGAACCCGCCGGCGCTGCAATTGCCCGCCGACTTGCACGACACGGAGGTGATGTCGGCACGCCCACCCGCGTTCAGGGCGTTGGTGCCGGGAACCTCCGCTGCGGTGCCCCAGGGGTCTTTTAGGTTAGCCGCGCTGGCGGCGGGCGCCATTGCACTGACACTTGTCAGGTAGCCAGAACACAACGCAGCCGCAGCGACCAGCACAGCCCAGCGCTGCCTCACGGTCATCCCCTTCCCCGGTCCCGGTCAGCCCCATCACAGTAATCCTCTGATGTCGGCTTTCGTCAGGGCGTGGACCGGCCTGACGTAGTTATGGCCAGGTCTTTACCCCGTCGTCGGGTGGGTGGGGGTTGAGCCGTTCGGCAACAGGATGTCGAAGCCATCGGGGGTGTTCAGCATGCCTGGACCTCTGCCGGGGCGGCCGGTGACCCCGTACTGCCATACCAGCGCGTGGGTGACCGGGTCGATTGCCACCATGCGGTGGTTGTAGTCATCGTTGGCCATGAAAACGCCGCTGGGCAGCAGTTCGGTCAGGGACGGGTGGTCGAGCATGCCCGGACCCGTCGCGGCGCGGTAGCGGTAGAGGATCCGCCCCTGGCGGTTGAACTCGAGGATCTGGCCGGGCAGGGAGTAGTCAGCGATGAGGTAGCGGTTGGACCCGAGTTGCTGGGGGTCCGACGGGTAGCTGATCGGCAGCTTGGCCGTCCAGACGAGTTTCCCGGTCGTGGTGTACTCGCTCACCCAGGATCCGTTGATCTCCGAGATCAGCAGGTTGCCATCTGGCAGGGGCGTGTCGCCGTTCGGTGTGCCCATCGATCTGGGCGGTGAGTGCCAGCACCTGCCATTGGTGCCGATCTGGTCCGCGACAGTCCTGTTCTTGTTGATCACCAGCACCCGGCAGTTGTCGGCGTCCGCCACCGTGATCTGGCCGTTCTTGAGCAGGTACGCGTCGTCGGGTTCATGGAGGTACCCCCGGGCCGTACCTGGTTGGCGGGGGTGGCCGTATGTCCAGAAGATCTTCCCCGACGGGTAGGCGATCTCGACGATCGTGTTGTTCTGCTCCTGGTTGGAGATGATGGCCGAGCCGTGGTTGACGAAGAAGGCGTCGTCGGGGAAGTAGAAGCCCAGCGGGTCGTGCGGGGTCTTCGCCGACGGGTACTTCCACGTCAGGTGCATGGCGCTGTCCAGCAGCAGGAGCCGGTCGTTGCCCCGGTCCGCGATCAGCAACTGGGCACCGAAGTAGGGTGAGCCCGCGCCCGGAGCGCCTGCGGTCCCGAACGCCCGGTCCGGGTGCATCATCTGGACCGCGGAGACCAACGAACCGTTCGACTCCCCGCCGACGATCCAGGCGGTGGACCCCGACACCGCGACCGCGGCATGGGCCACCGGCACCTGGAGGCGACCGGCTGACAGCATCCCCCGCGTCGCGGGGTCGAACGCCCAGATCGTGGCCACACTGGTCGTCCCCGGATCGCCGCCCGTTGGCGCGCTCGCCTCGCCCGGGCTGAGCTGGGTCGCGCCGACGCCCGGTCTCAGGCCCTGCGGGGCAGGACTGTCGCCGCCCGCCACCAGCACTTCGCCCCCCACGGTCGCCGCTGTCGCGCCTGTCAGTGGCTCGGGGAGGTGCCCGATGACCGTTGCGCGGTGCGTCGCCGGGTCAATGGCCTGGATGACGTCCACCGGCTTGCCAGCCTTTGGCCCGGTGATGGCCAAGCCGCCGAACACGTAGATCTGGCCTCCCAGCGCCGCGGCGGCGGGGTAGCGCACCGGCACGGGGAGGGTGGCCGCGGTGGCGAACGTGGCCCCGTTCGCCGTGGCCAGCACCGTGGCGTCCGGGTGCGCGCCGTCGTACCCACCGATGAGGTAGGTGGTGCCGCTGACCGTGACAGTCACCGAGTCCGAGCGCCGCTGGGGGAGCGAGCCCACCGTGGCGGCGGTCCCGCGCTGCCCACCGAGGGTGAACGCCTGCACCGTCGTGACGGAGGCGACCGTCCCGCCGCCGAAGACCAGGGCACGCTGGCCGACCAGCGCGGCCGCGGCATCGTGGAGGGGACCGGCCAGGGCACCAAGCCGCTTGACCCTCCCCGTGGCAGTATGAACGGCGAACACTCCCGAGTCCGACGCTCCGCTGGGCTTCAGCCCACCAAGGACGACGAGTTGGTCCCCCGCGCCCGCCACCGCCACCTCGCGGCTGACGGGAGTTGCCAGGTGCCATGGCAGCAGTCCGGACTCTACGGCTGGCAGCCCCTTGGGTGCGCTGACAACGCGCATGGATGAGTGGCGATGCGTGGGCGGAGGGACGGTGGTCTTCCCCGTGTGGACTGTGGTCCAGACGACGAACGCGCCTGCTGTGGCGCCTGCCGTGGCGAGTGTCGCGGCGGCGCGTATGCCACGGCGTGCGGGCAGGTGCTCCCCTGAACTCATCCTGCTATATGGCGACGCCACCCGGGCAGCCTACCCAGGCAGCTGCTCCCAGGCCGGCCGATCAGCGGCTTTCATCACGTTCACAGAGCTACGGGGTGAGGCCCAGGAGGCCGGCCAGGCCGGGGTCGGCTGGTGGGGGGACGGGCCCGCCGCGTGGGGCGTGGGCAGCGCCGCGGACATCGCCCTGGCTGGGGGGCTCTGTGCAACTGGCGTTCGTGTTCAGCGGCGGGCCGGGTGAGGTGTTCAGCCCGTTGCGGAACACCGTGCCGCCGTAACCAGCCATACAGGGCAGCGGGTTGAAGAACGTCAGCGCCAGCCCGAACGTGGCGCCCTTGTTGTTGATCGCCGTGGACCCGGCGGCGATCCCGGCCGGCAGCGCGGACAGCAGCTCCTGGAGCGCGTTGCCACGGGTCATCGACACTTCGGACGTCGTCAGCAGGTTGGCGATCAGGATGCCGAGCGCAGGGTTGCTGTCAGTCAGCAAGCGGCTCACCTGCGCAGCGGTCTGCGGTGCCTCGATGATGAGCTGGTTCAGGCTGGCGTTGGAGCCCTTCAGGGACTGGGCGAGCAGGCTCGCGTTACTGCCGAACGAGTTCAGCGCCGAGGTCTCGGCCACCTGCGTGCCCAGCACGGTCCTGCTGTCCTGGATCAGGATGGTGGTCTGCGGGATCGCTAGGTATGCACTGTGCACCAGGGCGGACTGGCCGTCCACCAGGCCTTGCAGGTTGGTGCCCTGTGCGTTGAGGCCGGTGCCCAGCGCGTTCATCACCGAGCGCAGCGAGTTCAGCGGCAGTGAGGTGGCGAGGGTGTTGACGCTGGTCAGCAGGCTGGTGACGGGCAGCGGGAGCTGGGTGTCACGCTCGCTGATCACGCTCCCGCTGGCCAGGTACGGGCCCTGGCTGGTCTGCGGGCGCAGGTCTATGTACTCTTCGCCGACCGCTGACAGGTTGGCGACCGCGGCCTGCAGGTGGGCGGGGATCGGCGGGGCGTTGTCGTTGATGTTCAGGTCCGCCTGCACGCCGGTGGCGGTCAGCCGCAGGGCCGCCACCCGGCCGACCGAGACGCCGCGGTAGGTCACGTCCGCGTTCGGGAAGATCCCCCCGCTGTTGGCGAGGTTGAGGTGGACCACGTAGTAGCCCTGCATCCCCAGGTAGCGCCCCAGGTCCGCGTAACGCGCCGCGGTGTAGGCGAGGAACGCGACGCCGGTCAGGAGGAAGGCGATCAGTTTGATCCGGGTGCCACGGGTGAGCATCAGCGGCCGCCCTTCGCCTGGTGTGCGGTCGGCGGCGCGGTCTTCGGCGGCGGCACCGGGGCGATGACCGGGGGAGTGCCCTTGGCGGCCCGCACCTTCAGGTACGTGTTCAGGTAGTCGCCCTTGATGTCCTTGAGCACCTGGTTGGTGAACGGGTAGGTCAGCAGCACCTGCAGCGCCAGTGGCAGGTCCTGCCCGGCGTTGGCCAGGTTCTGCAGGGTCGGCGCGAGCTCGCGCAGGTCACGCGCGAGGCTGGACTGGCTGGCGTTGATGGTGTTCACGGCCACGCCGGTCAGGTTGTGCAGCGAGTCCAGCATGGTGACGAGCTGGGCACGTTCGTCGGCCAGCACCTTCAGGCCCGGGGTGAAGTTGTCGAGCACGTTGCCGATCTGGGCGTCACGTGCCCGCAGCGTGGCCGACAGCGAGTCCAGCCCGTCGAGCGCGGTGATGATGTCGCTGCGGTGGGTGTTGAGGTTGGCCAGCAGCGTGTCGATCTCGGTGAGCAGCGAGCGGACCTGGGGCTCGTTGCCGGACAGGGCGGCGTCGAGCTGGGTGGTGATGGTGTGGAACTGGGCGATACCGCCGTCGTTGAGCAGCAGCGACAGCGCGCCGAGCACTTCCTCGACGGTGGCGTTGGTGGTCGTGCGTGACAGCGGGATCAGCGCGCCCCCGGTCAGCCTGCCTGCGGCCGGCACCCCTGGCGGCGCGGACAGCGCGATGTACTGCTCGCCGAGCAAGCTGGACTGCTGCACCTGCGCGATCGCATTGGCTGGCAGGTGCACGTTGCCGTTGACCACCATGGCGACCCGTGCGGTCCAGCTGTGTGGCGGGAGGTAGATCCGCGTCACCCGGCCGACGGGCACGTTGTTGACCTCGACGGCTGACTGCGGGACCAGGTCGACCACGTTGGCGAACTCCGCGGTCACCTGGTAGGGATGGCTGCCCAGGGACGCCCCGCCAGGCAGCGGCAGGCTGTAGATGCCGCTGAACCCCCCAGAGCTGCACCCGGTGATCACAAGGGCGCAGACGGCGGCGCCAGCCGCCAGGGCTGCCCTCACCGGTGCCCCCCTGCGGCCAGCGCTTCCGGTGTCCCATAGACGGTGCCCACGGACGGCAGTGGGAGTGGCGGGAGCAGGTGGACCTCCCCGGCGGTCACCGGCAGCGCACCCGCCGGGATGGCGGAGCCGGTGTCAAGCGCCGAGGTGCCGGTGGCCGCGGCGGCGTTCGTGAGGCCGCCGCCGGGGGCGCCCGGGCCGATGCTGAGCTCGTTCAGGTCACCCCGGCCGTCCAGCGTGTGGGTGGACGTGTTGTAGGCGGCGACCAGGTTGTCCACGTCCAGCGGGATCGTGTCCAGCGCCTCAGCGAGCGAGGCCCGCTCCTTCACCAGCACCGAGGTGAGCGCCGCGAGCTTGTCCACATTGGACTTGAGCAGGCCACGGTTGCTTGCGATGAACCCCTGCACCTGCGTCAGCGCCGTGGCCAGCTCGTTCACCGAGGCTGAGAGGTCAGCCCGGTCCGCGGCCAGGAACGACGACACCTGGGCGAGCTGGTTCTCCGCGAGCTGCACCTGGCCGTTGTTGTCCTTCAGCATCGTGGTGAACCGCTGGAGGTTACTGATCGTGGCGAACAGGTTGCCCGAGTTGTTCCCGAGCGTCCGGGACAGGCCGCTGAACTGAGCGATCATGTTCTGCAGGTACTGGCCGTTGCCGGACAGGTTGGCCGCACCGGTCCTGACCAGGTTGCTCAGGGCCCCGTGCTTGTTGACGCCCAGCGGCCCAAGGTCGGCGGCGAGCTTGTTCAGGCTGGCGAAGACCTGGTCGACCTCGAGCGGCACGGCGGTGCGGCTCTCCGGGATCACCGCCCCGTCCGCGATCTGCGGGCCGCTGGTGTAGGCGGGGGTGAGCTGCACATACCGGTCCGACACCACACTGGGGGCGATCACGGCCGCCTTCGCGTCCGCGGGCACCGGTATCCCCTGGTTGATCGTCATCGTCACCCGGACGCCGGTGCCCACCGGGTGCACAGCATCGACCGTGCCCACTGGCACGCCGAGGATCCGCACGGTTGAGCCCGGGTACACGCCGATGGTCTGGCTGAAGTAGGCGGTGACCTGCTTGCCCTGGTTGGCTGCCTGGTAGACGAGTATTCCGCCGACGACCAGTGCCACGGCGAGCACGGCGGCCCCGGTCCCCATCAGCCAGCGCTGCCCCGTGGACCGGGCGATCCCGCCCAGCCTGGTCAGCCGCGGTACGCGCCGCACACCGCGTGTTCTCCTGGTCATCGTCGTGACACCTCGGGCCCTAGGGTTTCGGGGGGATGCAGCCGTGGGCGGGCACGTTGCTGGGCGCGTAGGACCTCGGCACGATCCCGCAGAGGTACACGTCGAACCAGCGGCCGTTGCCGAGTGCGTTGCCGAGCAGCCGGTAGTAGGGGCCCGCCAGGGCAAGCGCCTTGGTCAGGTTGGCCTGGTTGCGTTCCAGCAGGCTGGTCACCTGGTTGAGGGCGCGCAGCGTCGGGCCGAGCTGGGCCTGGTTGTCGCTGATCACGCCGGACAGCTGCCTGGACAGCGCCTGGGTGCCG
>DASYYE010000503.1:0-21587 GCA_035946955.1 Streptosporangiaceae bacterium
CGCCGACCCCGCGTCGCACGTGTGGTCGACGTCGGACCCCTCTGTGGCGTCGGTGAACCCGGTAACCGGCCAGGTAACGGCCCGCAGTCCCGGGCAGGCAACGGTCACGGTCTCGTCGGGGATGCTGACCGCCTCGGCCACGCTCATCGTGACGGGGTAGGTCCGGCGGGCCGCGGGAAGAGAACAGGCATGTGCCGGTTGTTTGGCCTGACCGCTGGGCGCCAGCCTGTCACGGCAACGTTCTGGCTGCTGGATGCACCCGACTCACTGGAGGTGCAAAGCCGGCGCAACGCCGATGGCAGCGGCATCGGGTTCTTCGACTCCGCCGGCAGGCCGGTTTGGACAAGCAGCCAGAACCAGCGTTCCGCGATGAGGAGTTCATCCGCGAGGCCAAGCAGGCCGAGTCGGTGACCTTTGTCGCGCATGTCCGCTGGGCAACCGCGGGCGGCCGGACAGTCCCCAACACCCACCCGTTCGCGATACATGGCCGGATCATGGCGCACAACGGCGGGATCGGTGAACTGGCCCGGCTGGAGGCCCAGTTGGGCGACTATGCCGGCCTGGTGGCCGGCGACACGGACTCCGAGCGGTACTTCGCCCTGATCACCCAGCAGACCGACGCGCACGGTGGCGACGTCGGGGCGGGCATCGCCACTGCCGCCACGTGGATTGCCGCTAACCTGCCGGTGTCATCCCTGAACACTGTCGTCGCCGCGCCAGGTGAGTTGTGGGCCCTGCGTTACCCGGACCAGCACGCGCTGCACATCCTCGAGCGTGCCGCTGGCCCCGGCCAGCGCCCCAGCGGGCCAGCGGGCCTGCGCGTGCGCAGCGCCACGTCCTCGGTCCAGGTACCAGCCCTTGACTCAGTCCCATCTGTCGTAGTGGCTTCGGAGGAACTCGACGGCGAAAGCGGCTGGCGCATGCTCGCCCCCGGCGAACTCGTGCACGTCCGCCCAGACCTGACCATCGAGTCAGCCGTGGTGGTGACGAGACCACCGGCACGCCTGGTACCGGTCAGCCAGAACGTCAACATCGATTCCTGAACGCCAAGGCAGGTCTTACGGTTGCGGGCCTGGCCCCTCCTGGGCAGCCTGGCCCTCGGGACCGGGCTGGGCGGGGTTCTGCCAGTAGCGGACCCACCGGTAGGGAACGATGCTGATCCGTAGCCCCCACAGCCTCAGCGCCCCCCACATGAGCGTCTTCAGCGCGAACACCAGCACCGGTTCGAGTTCCAGGCGGCGGGCGGACACGGCCACCCGAAGCTGGCGGGTGTAGCGGACACCGCCAACCAGGCTCCCGACCTGGCGAATGAAGTAGGCATCCTCACCCGCCAGGATTTTCTCGTCGAAACCCTGGACCCGCTGGAACGCCGACTTGCGCACCGCGATCACGGAGCCGACTCCCTGGTTGACGCCGATCCCATTACAGATTCTCAGGTAGAGGTCCAGGAACCAGTAGAATGCCCGGATAATAAATTTGTCGGAGAGTGGCACCAGTGCGCAGGTCACGAGGTTAACCGACGTATCGGAGAACTTCTCCGCGATGTGCTCGATGGCCTCTGGGCCGATCACCACATCAGCGTCGAGAAAGAGGATCAGCGGCTCGCAGGCGACGGCAGCCCCCGCGTTCCGCCCGTATCCAGGGCGTCCACCGCGGACCACGACGCAGCCCGCTTGCTTCGCGAGCTCTCCGGTCTGGTCCTCCGAATCATTGTCGGCCACAATTATCTCCGCGACCAGGGGCGATCGCTTGAGACTCTGAATAAGGGCTGGAATGAGCGGTTCCTCGTTCCAGGTCGGTATCACCACCGAGAATTTAAGCAAGCTGGTCTGTGTCTTTCACGCAAGGGAGCGGGCCCCACGGAGGCGTGAGCGGCGTGGGGTATAGTCTGCCTGGGCCGAGCGCCAGACGCCTCCGGGGAGGTTATAGGCACCAAAGGTCTCCGTTTGGTTATGGCGACTTGAGGAAATCGTGACGTCCCGGTGTCGTAGACCTGAACATGCTGAGCGTGAGAAGGTCGGAAGGTAGTGGCCGCGGACGATCCGGCGGCAAAGGGTTCGGTGAAGATCGTGGCTACCGGCGTCTCGCACCGGGCTTCGGTAGTGATTGTCTCAGGCAGCATGGGATCCGGTCATGACCAGGTGGCCGCGGAGCTGAGCCGGCGCCTGGCGGCGCTGGGTATCCGGTCTGCCGTGATCGACATCCTGCACTGCCTTCGGCCGGGCCTGGGTGCTGCGCTGCGGAGCGGCTACCATGCGACGGCGACCTTTGCCCCCTGGCTGCTGAACCTGGGGTTCCAGAGCACGCAGCCGGACCAGGCGGCCTCGTCAGACCTGCTGGCCCGCTGGGCCCAGCCGGCGCTGCGGCGCCGGCTGGGCGGCTCGGCGGTGGCGGTCTCGGTCCACCCGTTCGCGACCCAGGCGCTGGGCGCTTTGAAGTCCAGTGGCGGTTACCCAGGCCACACCCTGAGCTACCTGACGGACCCGGCGCCGCACACTATGTGGCTCCACCCGTCGGTCGACCATCATCTGACGGTCACTGAACAGACCGCGCGCGTTGCGGCCGACACGTATCACGTCGACGTCGTGTGTGGCGGCCCGCTGGCCGCGCCGCGGTTCCGGGAGCCGGTCCCGGCCACCGAGCGTTCCCGGCTCCGACGTGAGCTGGGAGCGGACGACAGCGCGGTGCTGGCGCTGCTGATGTCAGGAGCGCACGGGCTGGGGCAGGCCGGGCGGTCCGCCATCGCGGTCCGGGCGGCAGGGCTGCACCCGGTGGTGGTGTGTGGCCGTAACGAGGCCCTGCGCGCACGGATGGCCCGGCGAAACATAGCGGCGCTGGGCTGGCGCGACGATGTCCACAGGCTGATGGCGGCCGCCGATATCCTGGTCCACAATGCGGGCGGCCTGACTCTCACGGAGGCGCTGGTGGCGGGACTTCCAGCGCTGACGTTCCTGCCGGTCGCCGGGCACGGGGTGGCAAACGCACGGTTCCTGGACGAACACGGGATCGCGCCGTGGGCCCGCTCAGTGGCTGACCTGGCACACCACGGCCGGATCCTGGCCAAGCAGCGCCGTCTCCCGCTTCCGGCCGCGACCGAGACCATGGCCGGGTTCGTCGCGAGCCTGTGCGCATGAGCAGCGGCGGATACGCCACGGACCTCAGCTCACCGCCTCACCCGGGTACTCAGGCCGTGCGATTGCAGGCGCTGCTCGCGGTCGCCAATGGCGCCCTGTTCGCTGCATACGCCGGAGTGAACGCGATTCTGGTGCCCACGAGGATCGCGGCGATGGACCCGCACCACAAGGTCACCGATGTGGCGGTGGTGGCCGGGCTCAGCGCGGTCTGTGCAATGGTGGCCAACCCGGTGGGCGGTGCCCTGTCCGACCGGACCGTGTCCCGCTTCGGCAAGCGCCGCCCGTGGCTGGTTGGCGGCGCGTGTGGGGCTCTGGCGGGGATGGGGTTGCTGGCCATTGCCGGCTCGCTGCCGATGCTGGTACTGGCGCAGTGCCTCACCCAGGCGATGCTGAACGTCTTCCAGGCGGCGCTGACCGCGATCGTGCCAGACCGGATCCCCGTCAGCCGCCGCGGCACGGTGTCGGCGGTGATCGGGGTCGCGGTCGCCGTCGGGACCGCGGGCGGCACCGCGGGGGCGGCGGTGCTGGAGCCGTCGCGGCTTGCCTTCGGCTTGCTGGGCCTGGCGGTGCTGGTGGCGGCGCTGCTGATGGCGCGGCTGCCCGAGCCACCCAGCGGTGAGGTGACGGCACAGCCTGGTGAGGACACGGCCAACTCGGGCGGTCTGGTCCGCTGGCTGTCGATGCTCCGCCACGGGGACCTCGCCTGGGTGTTCGCGGGGCGGGCGGCGATGATCCTCAGCTACAACCTGGTCTTCGTGTACCTGCTGTACATCGTGGCCGACTACGTACGCAAACCCGCGGGCCTGTCCGCCGCGCGGGGCGTGGCCGTCCTCACGGTGATCAGCGTCGTCACCTCGATCGTGGCGATCATCACCGGGGGAGTGCTGTCGGACCGGCTGCGCCGGTACCGCGTGTTCGTGTTCGCGGCCGGACTGCTCGGCGGCACCGCGATGGTCCTGCCCGCGGTCTCACCCAGCTGGCACGTGATCCTGGCGTGCGCCGCCATCGAAGGGCTCGCGATCGGGGCCTACCTGGCGGTCGATACGGCGCTGGTGACCCTGGTCCTCCCGAATGCCAGGACCGCCGCCCGGGACCTGGGGGTGGTGAACATCGCGAACGCGGGCCCTCCTGTCCTGGCCCCATTCATCGCCTCGACGATCGTGCTGGGTGCGGGCTACCGGGCGGTGTTCATCGGTAGCGCCGCGATCGCCCTCCTCGCCTCGGTGACGATATGGCGGGTACGCGGCGTACGTTAGCGGGCGGGGCCGCTTGACTCTGCCGGAGCTGAGTGATGCCGGTCCAGTTCGTCGAGCACACCCGGGTGCTGGTCTGCGTCGAATTTGCGGGCGAACAGCTTGTGGCTGGCCAGCAGCGGGCCGAGGTCGGCCTCACTGAGGACCCGCGGGTGCCAGCGGTCCCAGCACTGGAAGTGCAGATCGTCCTGTACGAGCTGATCGCGGAATGGCGAGGCGTCGAACAGCATCTGAAAGTAGTTCTCGGCCGGGATCAGGGCACGGGAAAAGAACCGCTGCACCTCGGGGCGACGGTCGCCATAGTCAAGCACCCACTGGGCCGCCGGGCGGTGCATCGCCCACCAGGCGCTGCCCTGGCGCAGGCGCAGGCCGCCCGGGATCCGGGCCAGCCCGGGGATCCCCCAGTGCCACCATCCGGGCAGCGGGACCAGGTACCGGCCCACCCGGTAGTAGCGCAGCCGCAGCCTCAGCAGGTTCCCGTCCCAGTACCAGGTGTCGTTGCCCTGACGGCCATCAGCCGGCCACGGATCGCGCGACGCCGAAGAGAACATGAACGATGCGTCGGCATGGGCCGCGAGGAACCCACGGATCTCGGACTGTGACTTGATCGGGTAGTCCTGCCCGCTGAGCAGGACCGCATGGCTCCAATGGCCCAGCTCGAATGCCAGCCCGAGCGCGGACCGGGCCGCCCGCACCTCACCGAACCCGCCCCAGTGAATCGCGAACCGCTGACGGCACAAGCGCACGTTCGGCCCGGTCAGGTCGGCTAGGGCCTGCTCGAACGGTGCCTGGTCCGATTTCGCGTCGATGTGCACCAGCACCAGGTCCTGGGGATGGTGCAGCCTCCGGACCAGGCGCGCGAGCTGATCCGGGAGCTTGTGCGCGAGGATGATGTAGGCGAGGGATTGCCCATCAGTGGGCATCGGGATGATCCTCCGCATGGTGGACCGGGTGCGACGCTTCGACCACCATGATGGCCCACGGACCCGGGCCGGCGTGTGGGGCGGTGATGGCTGGACGGTGGTGAGCGCTGGTTACGGACTCACGGGGTGAACAGGCCGAGGTTGGCCGCATCGCCGATGGCCTGATACCCGGCGTCGTTGGGGTGCAGGTGGTCGCCGCTGTCATAGGCCGGCAGGTACCACGTCGGGTCTGCCGGGTTGTGTGTCGCGCCGTCCTGATCGATCACTCCGTTGCAGCCGTTATGCCCGCCGCGGATCCACGAGTTGACCGCCTCGCGCGCGTTCTCCCCGGACTGGTTCCAGTAGAAAGCCCCCTGATACGGGGTGAGCGTCGAGCAGATGAACTTGATGCTGTGGCGGTGCGCCATAGTGATCAGCTCCCGGATGCCGGCGATCAACTGCGCGGCGGCCGGTTGCGGGCTGGTCGAGCCAAGGTCATTGATCGGGTCGTCGGAGAAGATCACCCAGCGGACGCCTGGCTGGCCGAGCACGTCGCGGTCGAAGCGGTGGATCGCGCTCGGCCCGCTGCCGTCGACCAGTAGCCGGTTGCCGCTGATGCCCTCGTTGAGCACGCCGATGGTCTTGCCCGCCGTGTTGAGCCGCGAGGCGAGAACGTCCGTCCAGCGGTTGTTGCCGTCGACGGTGGAGGCGTATCCGTCGGTGATCGAAGCGCCGAGCGCGACGACCGAGCCCAGCGACTTCGCGTTCTGTACCTCCAGGCTGGACAGGAAGTAGTAGTTGTTCTCGGTCTGCGCGCTGGGCAGACTGGCCGCGCCGCTCACGTCGCCGGAGGCGATGTACGTGGTGGACATGGAGAACTGGTGGTAGGTGGACGCCCCGGTGTTATCCGGTAGGTAGAAGGTGATCGCGATGTCCGTCAGGGCCGGGACTGCCAAGCCGATGGTCTGGCTGGTGCGGGTGCCCCCGGCCGGGATGGTGACCGTGCCCGACCCCCCAAAGGTAACCCTGTGGTCGGTTCCGGTGACGATCGCCGAACCCGGGCCAGCTCGCGCGATGTGTACGTCGCTGACGGTCAGCGGCGCGGTGCCGAAGGCGTTGGACAGTCGCAGGCGGGCGTCGGTGCCGCTGATGCTGGTGTGCACGATCTGGCGGATCGTCTGCCCGTCGAACGTGTCACCGCCGCCTTCCGGCGCCGTCGCCCACGTTCCGGTCCAGGAAACGCTGGCGGGATTCGCCGCGGCCGACGTGGCCTCCGTCGCGGAGGTACGGCTCGGGATGCGCGTGTTCGCGGTGGCGATGGTCGTGGTTGCGCCCGAAGAACCCGAGGCCGCGTCCAGGCCGATCTGCTCGCTGCCCAGGTGCTTGGCCGAGGTCGCCTTGGTGCCGGTGACCTGTGCGAACGGCAGCGAGGTGGTGGGTGAGGCGGGCTGCTCGATCAGGTAGGAATCACCGGCCTTCACCGGGATGCCGAACGTGGTGGCGCTGGTCGGGGAGACGACGACGGCACTGGTGGACCCGTTGACCACTTCGGCCTGCTGGCCCGGCCAGGGGTTGCGCACAGTCATCGTCCGGGTGGTGCCGGCCTGGATCGCGGCCGTGGCGATGACGCCGCCCTCGACCTGGACATCCACCTTCGAGCCGCTCTGGATGTAGACGGTGCCCGAGGCGTCCCAGCCGGACGGCCAGGCCGGTGCGATGCGCAGGACTCCGTCGTAGTCGGTGGCCAGGGCTTCGTCGATGGCGGTGGCGACGGTGGAGGACTGCTCTATGTAGGGCTCGTCGCCGGGGGTGGCGTTGAACAGGTTGGCCAGCCCGCAGATGTAGGCCTGGTAGTGCTCGGTGTTGGTGGTGAGGTCGGCGGCGAGCTGGCCGGGCATGTCGAGGCGGGCGGCGTCGACGGCGTCGAAGCTCCAGTCCGGGTTGTTCTGGTTGGGCCGGGAGTCATAGGTCCGGTCCGCGAGCGCGGTGAGGTTGTCGCCGCCCACGACCGTGCTGTCGCCGATCACCCCGTAGGGCCAGACCGGCTCCATGCCGATGTTCTCGCCGTTGTGCAGGGCCGCCGATGGCTGGAAGGAGTTTGCGATCACGTCGTTGCCCTGGGCGTCGACCGCGGCGGTCGAGGCCGCGGATGTCGGCTGCGGATTGAGCAGTTGCTGTCTGGTCGCCTCGTCCGTGCGGGCGTACGGCCCGATCTCCTTAACGGCGGTACGTAGTTGCGACACCAGTGACGCGTCGGTCTTCAGCAGGGTCGCGGCCCTGATCGTAGCCGGGAACAATGCCTGATCAGAGGCCATGTCCGTGGTCGGGTCCGGCACGGACCACTGGGTCTCGTGTGCGTTCGCGACCGCGTGCAGGTAGGCGTCAGAGCCCACGCTCTGGTACGCCAGCAGGAACGTGGCCGCCTGCCTCATCACCGGGTAGTACTTCCGCAGGAACGCAAGTCTGGTGGTCTCCTGGTACTGGTGCCAGATCCACAGCGCGATCTCCGCGCCGGAGGTGACCGTCTCCGCGTTGTAGCTGGGGTTGGAGGCCAGGGCGCAGGAAGCGTTCTGCGAGGTGTTGCCGCCGTTGTAGTAGCCGTTGCCGTTGAACCGCATGGTCTCCGGCACGCACGCTCCCGCCTTGCCGCCCATCTGCGCCCTGGTCCACGACTCGATAGCAGGCAAGTCAGCGAGGTACATGTCGAAGATCGGCAGGTTGAGGCTGAACCTGCCGGCAGAGAGGTTCGCGGCGATCTGGCCGCGCAAGTTCCACAGCCAGTACCCGGCGGGGTACCAGTCCTGCTGGTCCTGGTCATAGGCGAACATGTCCGCGACACCGGCCTGGCTGCCCGGGTAGTCCCCGCCGTGTATGGAGGCAGCTTCGGCATACAGGTAGATGGTGCGCAGGTTCTCCAGGTACTGGGCCGTGCCGTCGGAGGAGTCCAGCTCGACCAGGCCGGTGTGCGCCCAGTACTTGTGCCACCAGGCGGACTGCGTGGCCAGCAGCGAGGACGTGGCAGCGGTCGTGTCGCCGCCGACCAGGGCTGCTGTGGTGGCCGCCGGGTCTCCGCCGGTCCACTTCGGTGCCGCGACGATGACGCGGAACGAGCCGTCGGAGTTCGGGTTGAAGGAGACCTGCACCTCCGTGGAGTTGACCACCGATGCGGTGACGTTCTGCCCGCCAGCGGTGATCCCGGCCATCGCCCCGAAGGTCTGCCCAGACGAGCCGGACTGGGAGTTGTCAACCCAGGTCTGTGCAAGGGTGCCGATCGCGCCGGACGCGGCAGCCGAGGGGGAGCGCCCGCTCCACAGGTGGAGGTCTGCCGTTTCAGTGGTGCCCGGGCTGGCTCCCCTGACGTTCACGATCAGCTCGTCCTTGCCTGCGGGTACCCACGCCTGCATGGTCATGCCGCCGCCGGACTCGTCCAGCCGCCCGTTGTACAGGTCGAGCGTGCCCTTGAAGTTCGAAGCCGAGGTCATCGCCGACAGTCCTGGGATCTCTATCTGCCCGGGGGACAGCCGGTACGGCATTGTGTCGCTGCGGTTGAGCTGCGCGGTGAACCCGTTCGCCGCCCACGCGGCGACGCCGAGCGAGCCATTGCCCAGTGGCATGAACTGGGAGTCCGCCATGTTCGGCTGGCCGAGGACGATGTCCGAGCGAGAAACCACGCCGCCTCTGTCCACCGCGAACGCTCCGTTATGCCAGGCGGTGGTGACTGTCGCGGCGGATGCTGCGGGAGGGCCGCCGTCAGTGGCGATGACGGCGGTGGTCACTGCCAGCAGGCAGGCAGCGGCGGGGGCAAGAACGCGGTGCGGCGGGCGTCGAGTGGACATGAGTCCCTCCGGGGCAGAGGAGTGCTAACGCAACATCACACGCCGGATACATCGGATGTGTTGTACCGTCTGCGCGGTCGCCCTGTCCAGACACCTCGTGATTCATACGGGAAGTCTTCGGTCCTCGCCGTAACCCTCCAAGGTATGTCTCCGCAGGTCACGCAAGTGAAAGCTGTTTACATTTCGTGTCTAAATTTTTCTTCTTTTGATATGAATCTTGCGCGATCCGTGTGGAGTTGCCTACGCTATGCGGTGGTCCACCGCTGGGGAGCATGGTCCGCCTGGAGTCGCGATGAACCGTCGCACGTTCATCCTTGGGGTTGTCGTTGCCCTGCTCGCCGTGGCGGCCTGGACAGCAACGCGGGCACAGCCCGCCAGGGCGCAGCAGGCACCGCCCGCCTCCCCTGCCTTCACGGCGGCCCAGGCGCAGGGGAACCCCTACCAGCCGCCCGGCACGCCGCCCCCGAGCGTCGCGGGCGCCACCACGCCGTTCACCACCTACCAGGCACCGGAGGGTGTCCTCGGCGGTGGCGCCAGCGTCGTCTCGCTGACTTCCCCGCCCACGAGCCAGTACGACAGCCCTCAGGGAGAGGCGTCGGGGCACGCCTACGTCCGGCTCACCGGCGTCGGCCAGTACGTGCAGTGGACCAACCGCACAGGCAAGACGGTCAACTTCATCAACGTGCGCGCCTCGATCCCCGACTCGTCCACCGGGGGCGGTATCACTGCCACGCTGGACCTGTACGTGAATGGCGTGTTCCGCCAGGCGCTGAACATGAACTCCAGGCAGAGCTGGCAGTACGAGGGCAACGGCAACTACAGCGGGAGCGACCAGAACCCGGCCGACGGCGGCCCCCGCGACTTCTGGGACGAGTTCCACGCCTTCATCAGCGGCTCGCCGATCCCGGCCGGGGCCACCTTCAGCCTGAAGGAAGACTCATCCAACACAGCGTCGTTTTACTGGATCAACTCGATCGACCTGTGGCACGCCCCGAAGCCCGCAGCCCAGCCCGCCAACTCGATCTCGGTCACCAGTTGCGGGGCGGTGGCCGACAGCACCCCGACCAACGGGACCGCCGCCCCAGGGGCACAGGACAGCACATCGGCCATCCAGAACTGCGTCAACCAGGCACAGTCCCAGGGCAAGGTGCTGTGGATCCCGCCAGGCACGTTCTACCTGATCGGCACCAGCAGCATCGTGGTCAGCAACATCACCGTCGAAGGCGCGGGCTACTGGTACAGCGAGGTCTACCGAGACGTCCCGCTGCCCAACAACACGCCGCTGGGGTCGGCGTTCCAGTGCTACTCCTGCCACTTGGAGGACTTCCACATCGACTCCGACGCGATGAGCCGCGCCGAAGCCGACGGCGGTGGCGGGGCCGAGGACACGACCGGCACCAACTGGCTGATCAAGGGATTGTGGGTCCAGCACGTCGAGTCCAGCCTGTGGGCCTCCGGCTCGGGCGGGACCGCGGAGGACAACTTCTTCACCGCCATCTGGGCCGACGGGTGCAACCTGAACAACGTCGCGCTCACCGGCACCTCAGGTGCCAACCTGACCGCTACGAACAACTTCATCCGCGGTACCGGCGATGACGCCATGGCCATCAACTCCGTCGCCAACAATGGCAGCCAGACCTACACAGCCATGACCAACATCACGATGACCCACAACACCCTCATCGCCCCCTGGAGCGGGAAGGGCATCGGGATCTACGGGGGCAGCGGCCACCACGTGGCGGACAACTACATCGCCGACACCGCCCGCTACATCGGCCTCGGTGTCGGACGGTTCGGCGTGAACGGCAGCGACATGACCGGCGCGACCGTGTCCGGAAATGTCATCGTGCGGTCCGGCGGAAACGGGTACGGCCAAGGCCAGCCCGCCCTGCAGATCGGCAACGGCGGAGACGGGCAAGGTGTCGGCACCGTCACCAACGCCACCGTGACCGACAACACGATCATCGGGTCGGTCTATGACTCGGTCGGCTTCTCCACCGGCACGAACACCAACCTGGCCAACAACACGATCATCAACCCGTGGCGTAACGGCATCGTCATTTCGCCCCCGTTCTATCCGGCCCCCTCCGGCAATGCCACCATCACCGGTGACTACGTGAGCGGTTTGCACTCCGGGATGTCCGCGTTCAGCAACGACTCCAGCGGTTTCTCGGCCTCGCCGAGCGACAACAGCTGGCAGAACAGCAGCGCCGAAGGCCCCTACTCCGGCTCGGCCGCTGCCGTGCCGGGTACCGTGCAGGCGGTCAACTACGACAGGGGCGGCCAGGGCGTGGCCTACAACGTCACCTCGGTCAACGGCACCGCCAACAGCTACCGGTCCGACGGAGTCGACATTGAGGCATGCACCGACACCGGCTGCGGCTACGACCTGGGCTGGACCTCGCAGGGTCAGTGGTTCCGTTACACAGTCAAGGTCGCCAAAGCCGGACTCTACACGGTGAGCTTCCGGGTCGCCGCGCCAAGCCGTGTCCCGGATGCCTTCCATCTCGCGAACACCTCGGGCGAGGATCTGACCGGCTCGTTGAGCGTCCCGGCGACCGGCGGCTTCCAGACTTGGACCACGATCACCCACACCGTCCGACTGGCTGCTGGCCAGCGGACCATCATCGTCAGCCAGGACAACGGCGGCTGGAACATCCACTACATGTCCTTCGCCAGCGCCTGAACCAACGAACTGTCGCAGTCCCAGACGGAAGACAGAGCCACATGAGATTCCACATTCCATGGCTTGCCGCGGCAGTGGTCGCGGTCGGGAGCCTGGTCGCGAGCCCTCTGGTCAGCGCGCACGCCACAACCCATGCAACGGCGCGGGCCACAGCGTGGCCAACCCCGCTATGGTCCACTCAGCTCGACTTCGACAACAACGGCACCCCCTGGTCTGAGTCCAGCTTCGCCACGCTCAGAGCGGACGGCCTGAGCACTGCCGAAATCGACATGCCGTGGAACACGATCGAGCCGGCCCGGGGCACGTTCTCGTTCGGCGAACTGGACCAGGAGCTGGCGAACGCCTCGGCCGCCGGGATGAAGCTCGTGCTGATCTTCTGGTACTCAGGCTGGGGTGGCAGCCCGGCCTCCTGGGTCACCAGCCACGAGGTGAACAGCAGCGGCGGTCAGAGCATCGCGCCGGAGTGGTGGGACCCGATCGCCAGGCCGGCGTACCTCACCTACGTGACCAACACGATCAAGCACGTGGCGGGTGAAACGGGGTACGGCGGCAGCGTCCTGGACTACGGCTTCCTCGACGCGCAATGGGACGATGGCAGCGGGAACGGTGGGGGCTGGGCACAGGGCGACATCAACAAGTTCCACAGCGCATACCTGCCGCAGGTCTACGGCACCATCAGCGCGTTCAACACCGCGAACCACACGTCGTACACCGCCTTCTCGCAGGTGCCCGCGGCGACGCCCGGGCAGCCACTGGCGAACGTGTACCAGCAGTTCCGTGTCTGGAGCATGCGGACCGTCTACCGGCAGCTGACCTCCGGAGTACGCGCGGTGACCAGCACGACGCCGCTGTACTACTACTTCGGCGGCGGCATCGAGAACGGCGTGACCTACGCGAACCTCCCGGACGAGTTCTTCAGCCTGGCCAAGCGGTACACGGTCACCGTCATCGAGGACGCGGCGGAGTCGCCCGCCCTCGCAATGCTGTTCGGCAGCCTGGGCCGCGCCTACGGAGTGCACGTCGCGATGGAGTGGACCGCACCGGGTGACAACAGCCAGCTCGCCGCGGCGGCAGCGCAGTGGATCGACAACTACGGCATGGCCCTGCCGGACGGCGGCGGCGAGGACTTCTTCATCCACGACGGGACCGAGAAGGACGTGGTCGGCTTCCCGATCTACATCAACTGGCTCCCCAACATCAAGAGCTTGTCCGGCTCCTTCCCACGGCAACCAGTCGCCGTATACATCGACTACTCCCAGGCTTACGGCAATGCCTCTGGTGGCAGCCTGGGCAACATGGGGGACGAGATCAGCAATCTCTGGGACGGCTACCAGGCCGGCTTCGCCGTGGTCACCAGCCAGGAAGTCAGCAACGGCATCGTCAAGCTCGCCAACTACAAGGCCGTCCTGCCGGCCGATGGTGTCGACGCGAACCTCACGGCCTACCAGGCCGCTGGCGGCCACCTGCTGACGGCGGGGTCACAGCTGCCGCAGTACGCCCCCGCCTATGCGAGCCTGGCCAACAGCGGCGCCGTGCAGGTCGTCCCGGTCGTCTCCGCCGCGAGGACCAGCGCGCACCTCACGCTCGCGGACGTTACTTCCGGCACCGCGTACAACGACTCGGTCACCTTCAACCCGGCCGGGCTTGGCCTCGTCTCAGGCACGTACCACGTGGTGGACGCGGGCGGAATGGCCGTCCCGCAGGAAGCGGTCCCCGCCGGCATCTGCACAGAGACGGACATCGCGGCTGCTTCGCTGGCCAAGTGGAGTGTCCTGCCCGGCGCGGCCCCGCCTGGTACGCCCGCCCCGTCGAACTGCGCTGACAGCGCCCCGGTGCCATGTGGCACGCTGCCCGCCAACCACGAGCTGACCGCCAACCAGTCGCTCACCTCATGCAACGGCGACTACACACTGATCATGCAAGGCGATGGGAACCTCGTCCTGTACCAGGGGGCCACCGCCCTGTGGGCTTCGAATACCGCCGGCTCGGCCGCGGACGAGGCGCTCATGCAGTCAGACGGGAACTTCGTTCTCTATACCGGTTCAGGCTCGCCGGTGTGGTCCAGCGGTACGGCCGGCAATGACGGCGCTTACCTTGTTGTGCACAACGGCGGCGATGTTGTTGTCGACAGCGCGTCCGGTGCCACGCTCTGGGCCACGGGCACCAAAGGCAGGTAGCTGGCCTTGCCGGTCCGCCGTCGGGTCGCGGTGTCCTCGCCAGCGTCGGCGGTTTGGTGGGCTCGGCTCAGCTGCCTGGAAGCTGCGCGGGGCCGCTGTCGGCATGGGCTGGCAGGTGGCTGGTGACGTCAACGGTCCCCTTGTAGGAGTAGCCGCGTACGTGCACTACGGGTGCTCCGCTGGGCAGCGGCGGGCCGGGCTCCCCTGCCGCGCCAGTCGAGACCCCGAGCCCGCCCGCTTCGACCCGGACGCCCGGTGGCACGAGGATGTCGATCCGGGACTTGTACGCCACTGCCCAGATGGTGGTGACCGGGGAGGTCAGCTCCGCGGCGCGCAGGTCAAGCCACCCGCTGCCCTTGTAGGCGACGACCGTATAGCGTTCCGGGACCTGCCACTGCCCGGCGCGGCGGATCGAGCTTTTGAAGCTGACCGCCAGCCTGCCAAGCCGCTGCCTTGTTGCGGCTGGCGGCGGGCCCGGCGCGTCGGCCGGCAGGTCTGCCGTGAGCTCGGCCAGGTCAGCGCGGGTCTGCGCGGTCAGCGCCGCCCGCATCCGGAGATCGAACTCGGTGTCATTCAACCGCCCCTCGGCGAAAGCCGCCTGCAAGCGCCCGACGGCCAGATCCCGCTCCTGGTCCGATGCCCGTACCCGGTCCACATCTGCCATCGCGTCCCTCCTGGTCGACACTCGCGATGTATCGTAATGCGCCGGTGCCACGGACCACAGCGGGGTCAACGAAGCAGTAGTTGACGTCCGAGCTGATTCGGCTCACGGGATGCCGGGCTCGGCGCCCGGAGCGGGCGGGCCGTCGGTCACGGTGCCGGGACCGCCCACCACTGCCGCGGCCTGGCCGACCTGGGGTTTCCTGGCCCGCCGTTCCCGCCAGGAGTGCCAGAGCGGCGGCGCGATCATCGCGGCCACCAGCACGCAGACCGTCGCCAACGCATACCGCGAGGCCAGGTCGGCCAAAGTGACCCCCTCGGTGCCGAGCAGGTACCCGCCAGCGGCGAGCAGGGCAGTCCAGGCGGCCGAGCCGAGCGCGTCGAACAGGACGAAGAGGAGCAGCGGCATGCCCGACCAGCCCGCCGCAGCGTAGACGGCCGTCGAGGCGCCGCTCGGCAGGAAGGCGGCCAGCGCCACCAGCGGGCCCGCGAACCGCCTGCCCCGCGTTTCGACGAACCTCGCCAGCGCGGCCGCCGCGGACTCCGGTGGCCCAGCCGTATCACGATGCTGTGGCCCCAGAGCCGGCCTGCCCACCAGTACACCCAGTCGAACCGCATCATTCCCGGCAGCGCAGCGGCGACCACGACGGCCAGCTGGAGCTTGTTGTTCACATCGGCGAACGCACCCGCCGCCACGATCGACGAGTTCCCGCCGCTGAGCAACTCGAGCAGTACCGGGTGTGTGGCGATCAGCGCCGGGGTCAGCGGGATGGTCGCCACCGCGTAGAGCGCGCTCACCGCGATCGCAATGCCACAGCACACGTCACGGGCGCGCGGGCGGTCATGCCACGGAACCCAGCCGGCCAACCGCGCCATCGGCCCAGTGCTCCACGCATGGCCAGGCGGGCTGGGCGGCTGCGGCGGGTACGGCGCGGTCATGCGGCCCTATCCGGGTACCGCCCCGCTGGCACGCCCGTAGGAGTCCCGGCATGCCCGCGGCGAATCATCCATGATCCGATGGTGCCCCGATCCGAAGTGCCAGGAAACCCGGCAAGCCAGCCAATATCAGTGCTGCGGGCAATCCGCCAGCCAGGGCAGGCTCTCATAGAGTC
This sequence comes from Streptosporangiaceae bacterium, assembly GCA_035946955.1. Taxonomy (GTDB): domain Bacteria; phylum Actinomycetota; class Actinomycetes; order Streptosporangiales; family Streptosporangiaceae; genus DASYYE01. Next base: position 15,761 of record DASYYE010000503.1, read on the forward strand.
GTCAGGTGGGTACGCACTTCAGGGGGTGGCTGGCTGCTGTCCTGGCGATGCTGATCACGGCGACGCTTGTCGTCGCCGAACTCACCGATGCCGGGCAGCGCCGCTGGTGGGTGGGGCACCCACTGACGACGGACACCGCGGCAGGGCTGCTGGTGCTGCTGGTCACAGTCCTCGTCGTGAATCAGTTGCTCAACCGGCGACAGGCTAGGCAACGCGGCCATGCGGTCGCCGCACAGGCCGCCATCCTAGTGACCCAGGCCGTCCGGTCGGCTGGGGCCTTGTCGTCGGTGACCGGCGGGTCAGGCGACCGCGATGCCGCGTCCGATGGTTTCCGGACATACATGATGATGCTGCTCATCAGCGCGCCGGTGCTCATCGACGACCCGGTCGCGCGGAGCTTCCTCGAGCAGGCCCAGCATCTCGGCGGAGTAATGGCCCGCACGGTCGCGCTGATAGAGAAGTCAACGGACGGCGCTGCCGGGCAAGGCGACGGCCTGGACGACGCGATGCGACAGCTCCAGAATGCTGCGGCACCGCTTCTTCAGATGCTCAGTCCCGCGGTGCGTGATTCCATCCAAGGCATCGGCCGGACCGCCATAGAGTAACGCCCGCCCAGACGCGTACATTCTTGACATGCTGACCCCCACCGCACCGACCCGCTACTACAACGTCATGCCATCGCTGGATAGGTGGTTGCAAGCCTGGAAGGCGGCTGCCCGGCGGTGAGCGATCACGTTGATGTCGTAATCGTCGGGGCTGGCCTGTCCGGGATCGGGGCCGCGCACCACCTCCAGACCTCGTGCCCAGGCAAGAGCTACACCATCCTCGAGGCGCGTGACGCTATCGGCGGCACCTGGGACCTGTTCCGCTTCCCTGGGGTGCGGTCCGATTCGGATATGTTCACCCTCGCCTACAGGTTCCGGCCATGGACCGGAGCCGAGCAGATGGTGGACGGCCATTCGATCCTCACCTACGTCCGCGGCACGGCGGCAGAGGCGGGGATTGACCGGCAGGTCCGGTTCAACCACCGGGTGAGGAGGGCGGAGTGGTCCAGTACTGACATGCGGTGGACCGTGCAAGCGGTCCACGGCGCCCAAATTGTCTCCCTCACCTGCGATTTCCTCCTGATGTGCAGTGGCTATTACCGCTATGACGAGGGCCACCAGCCCCAGTTCCCGGGGATCGGGGGGTTCTCTGGCCAGGTCGTCCATCCGCAGCACTGGCCAAGCGACCTCGACTACACGGGTAAGCGGGTCGTTGTGATTGGCAGTGGGGCCACTGCGGTCACACTGGTACCTGCCATGGCCAAGGACGCGGCGCACGTGACCATGCTGCAGCGTTCACCCAGCTATATCTTGGCGCTCCCCAATGTGGACCCAACCGCCGAGCCGCTGCGCAGGCTGCTTGGCGCCCACCGGGCGCAGGCCATCACACGCTGGAAGAACATCGCCGCGCAGGTATTGCTGTACCAGCTCAGCCGCCGTCGGCCAAAGATGGTCCGGAACTTGATACGCAAGATGGTGGTAAAGCAGCTGCCTGAGGGCTACGACGTCGACAGGCACTTCAACCCGGCGTATGACCCATGGGACCAGCGCATGTGCTTCATCCCGGACGGTGATTTGCTGACCGCTGTCCGCGACGGGCGCGCATCCGTGGTGACTGACCGCATCACGGCCTTCACCAAAGAAGGCGTCTGCCTGGAATCCGGTGCCGAGATTGAAGCCGACATAGTGGTCACAGCCACTGGCCTGCAGTTGCTTGCGTTGGGCGGGGCACAACTCGTCGTTGACGGCCGCACCGTCGGCCTGCCGGAGACGCTGGCCTATAAGAGCATGATGCTGAGCGGCGTCCCGAACTTTGCATTCACCTTCGGCTATACCAATGCGTCCTGGACGCTCAAAGCAGACCTCGTGAGTGAGTTCGTCTGCCGCCTGCTGGCGTACATGGATAAGCACGGTTACGACGAGTGCGTCCCAGTCTGGGACGATCCCCGGGTGACCCGCCAGCCCTTGGTTGACTTCTCGTCCAGCTATGTGCTCCGCTCCATTGACCAGTTTCCGCGGGTCGGTTCTCGCGCTCCATGGCGGCTTGGCATGAGTTACTTCCAGGACGTCATAACCCTCCGGTACCGGAAGGTCGATGACGGGACGTTGCGCTTCTCGCGGGCAACGCACCCGCAAGGATCAGGCCTCCCGGGTGACGGGGAGGCCTGATCCTGCTGCCACGTGTCCGGCCGGGATCGGCTGAGCGCCCACGACCTGGCCTCGGGCCAGGCCCTGGTTCAGCCTTGGCCGATGGCGAAGATGTGCATCGCTGCGTTGGAGGACGTGACCTGGAACGCAACGAAGGGCAGGGTGACCGAGGCGACGGTCTTGGCGGGGTTCACCTTGACGTTTGCCTCGAACACCCGGACGGTGAGTTGCTGTGACGTGCCACCGATTGAGTTGCGGTAGGCGGTCGTCAGCGCGGTGTGGTCGCCGCCCATGGCCCCGCCGGCCCAGTCACCGTAGACCAGCGACGCCGTTGCCGAACTGCCGTCGGTGTAGTGGATGATCACCCGGCCCGCGGTCGAGCCGTTGGTGGAGGTGCCGAGGAACCCGACCACCTTGGCACCGGTGTGGGCTGGTAGCAGGATCGTCTGCCCGGCCGCCAGCACATCGTCTGGTGTGCATGACGTGTCGGTCGGCCAGGTGAAGGTCACGCCACGGGAGGTGACGGTGCCACCGGATGGCGCGCCGGCCTTGGTGAGGGCGTCGGCCGACAGGCTGTACCCGTCGCCGTCCATGTTGGCGCACACCTGGTTGCTGTCCGGGCTGATGCCGATGTTGTCGTAGTAGTCGGTCATCGAAGAGGTTGGCGGGATGGTCAGGACACCGGCGGTGGACACCCCGCCGGAGCCGTTGACGATCCCCACCGACGCCGCTGTGCCGGCCCACACCTGAGCAGTACTGGTCGGCGAAGGCATGGTGAAGACGACCTTCGTGTCACTCCAGGAATCGACGGTTACGGTCCCGGCGCTGCCAGTGCCGCCCCAGGTGCTGCCAAGGTCGGACAGTGAGACATACCCGCTGCCCTGGGTCGCGCCAAAGCCCGACCCGGTGAGCGTCACCTGCTGCCCCGCCGACACGTTGCCCGGACTGACGGCGGTGACCACTGGTCCAGTGCTCGCCGTGGTGGTGGTGCCGATCGCGAACACGTGCGGGGTGCCGCCATTGGCGTTCGCGGGCAGGGTGACGCTGGTGAGCGTCTTCGACGGGTCCACCGGCAGCGCGGTGGTGAACAGGTAGGTCTTGTGGGTGTCGCGCCCGCAACACGAACTGTTGCGGTAGGCCGTGGTGGCCGCGGTCAGGTTGCCGTAAGACGGCTGTTGCTGGCCCGCGTTCAGCGTCCAGTCCGACAGCCCGAGCCAGTAGGTGGACTTGGTCCCGCCGGAGTAGGTCAGCGTGGCCTCGCCCTCACCCGGGCCGTTGGTGGCCGAGCCGAGGAACCCGATCTGCTGGGTGCCGGCCGGGGCGTTGACGTTGATGCGCTGGCCGGCCGCCATCACGTTGTCCGGGAAGCCCGAGGCGACCACCGGCCAGGTGTAGGTGATGCCGCCGCTGCTGACCGGGTTGCCTGCGGTCACTCCGGCTGCGGCGAGTGCCTGCTCGGAGTAGCTGAAGCCACCGCCATCGAAGTTGCCCGGGCCTACTGCGCTGTCGTTGCTGATCCCTGGGTCGTTGTAGGCGGCAAGCATGGTCCCTGGCTGTGCCACCCGCACGGTCAACGTCTGGGTCGGCAGCGAGACCGACCCATCGGTGAGTTTGATGGGCGCGGTGTAGAAGTTCTGTGCGGTCGAAGACGCAGCCGAGACAGTCAGGGTCAGGGACCCTCTCCCTCCGGCCGGCACGCTGATGGTGCCGCTGGACGGGGTGATGGTGACCCCCGCCGGCGCCGAGACACTCGTGTTGACGGTCTGGGACACGCCTGCCAGGTTCTGGGCACTGACCGTCACCTTGGCCGTTCCGCCCGGCGCCAGCGTCACCATGCCATTGGACAACCACCCGATCACGGGTGACTCGCCCGTGGTGTAGGAGGGGGGTGCTGCGGATGGGGCGGATGCCCAGGAGGTGTTTGGTGTGGTGCCGAGGGTGTAGGTGAGGGTTCCGCCGCTGGTGGTGGCGGTGGTGGGGGCGTAGGCGTTGTTCCAGGCGGCGCCGTTCCAGGTGGCGGACTGGACGTAGGGGGCGTTGTCAGCGGCGCCGTTGCCGTTGATCGTCAGTGTCTTGCCGTTCCCGAGGGTGATGACGGCCTGGGTGAACATGGGTGAGCCGAGGGCGAGGTCGGATGTGCCCGGGGTCTCTGGGTACATGCCGAGCGCGGACCACACGAACCAGGCGCTCATCGTGCCGAGGTCGTCGTTGCCGCCACCCAGGCCGCCGGGGGTATCGGCCCAGATTTGGTCCTGGATCTTTCGGACCGTCCCCTGGGTCTGGTACGGCTTACCGGTGTAGTCGTACTCCCACGGGAGTTCGATGCTGGGCTCGTTGCCCATCCACGCGTAGCCGTTGTTGCCGGCGAAGTTGGACAGCACCTTGTTCAGATAGCCGTTCATTCTGGCGTCGCCACCCATGGCGGAGGTCAGTCCCGCGAGGTTGAACGGCACCATGCCGGTGTAGATGTAGGGCGTCGCCTCGACGAAGTTGGGGTCGCCGCCGCTGTGGGGGTTGAAGCCCGGCTCCCAGCTCCCGTCGGAGTTGCGGCCTTCCATGAACCCAGTGGCGGGGTTGAACACGTTCTGCCAGTCCTGGGCCCTGCTCTGGAACGTCTTCTGGTCGCTTGTGTCGCCGAGCGCGCCAGCGAAGGCTGACAGTGCGAGGTCAGCGGTGTTGTACTCCAGGGTCGTGGAGGTCGGGCCGTAGAAGTTGCAGCACCCGGTGCTGGCGTCGGCGGGGACATACCCGATGGACTTCAGGTAGTTCAGGCCCGGCCGGACGTTGTTCTTGTTCGTGGCTTCGCCAACCATGTCGGTCAGGGCGGTGGCGGTGTCGAAGTTGGTGGCGCCGAAGGCGTAGTAGTCGGCGAGGATCGAATCAGCGGGGTCGCCGACCATGACGTAGGACTCGCCGTTGTCTTCCATCCATTTGGGGAACATGCCGTCCTGGGCGTAGTCGTCGACCATCGACTGGGCCGTGTCGCTGGCCGCCGCCGGGTCCAGCAGTGCCTCCAGCTGGGCTTGGGAGCGGTAGATGTCCCAGCCGGAGAAGTTGGTGTACTCCGCTGAGTGGCCCGGGTCCACCATGTGGACATTGCCGTCGACGCCCATGTACTGGCCGTTGTCATCGCTGTTGATGTTGGGGTGCAACGACGCGTGGTAGATGGCCGTGTAGAACTCGGTCTGCTGGTCAGACGTGCCGCCAGTGACCTGGATCCTGCCCAGCAGCGAGTTCCACGCGCTTTGGGCTGCGGTCTTGACCGTGGAGAAGTGGAAGCCCGGCTGCTCTTTGGACAGGTTCAGTGCCGCGTTGGCCTGCGAGACGTAGGAGACGCCGACCTTGGCGAGCACGGTCTTGTTGGTGGTGGTGTTGAAGGTCAGGTAGGCACCGTTCGGCCCGGTGACCTTGGGGTGGGCGGAGTGCCCGGTCAGGCCGTGCAGGACGGGGTGGTTCGGGCGCTCTGGGGTGCGGGCGGAGGCCGTCTTGATGGAGGCGCTGTGGCCGGCGGGCTTGACCAGCAGGTGCCGGGCGCCCCGGTGGAGGACCGGGGTGAAGGTGCCGTTGCCGGTGAATGCGTGGTTGAACTTCATGTCGAAGTACAGCGTGTAGGTGTTCCCAGCGCCGCAGAAGGC
>DASYYE010000504.1:0-25136 GCA_035946955.1 Streptosporangiaceae bacterium
GGTGCACGGCGAGATAGACATCGATGCCAGCGACTTCGGCGGTCGCTTGGAGCGCCTTCGACGCCAAGCCGTCGCCGTCAACAATGAGAAGCTTTGCCATCACACCTCCTTCGAGCCGTCACGCCTCAACAACGCGGCGGGAAATCGCCAGCCGACGGTTTTGGCAGGTCACGGACGCAACGTCACGGGCAGGTACTCCAGGCACCGAACGGTCGCCGTCCGGCGGCGGATCGGGGTGCCGGCCAGGCGCAGGCGTCCCGGAGTGGCCAGCATGCCGACGACCAGTTCACGTACCGCGAGGTGGCCGAATAGCATGCCGAGGCACGCATGCGGTCCCCAGCCAAAGCCGAGATGCCGGTTCGGCGTACGGTCGAGAACAAGCTCGTCCGGCCGGGGGAACTCGTCCGGATCCCGGTTCGCAGCCGCGAGGAGTGTCAGGACGACCTGTCCGGGCTCGACGATCGTGTCCCCGATCGTCGTCTTCCTGATCGCCACCCGGCTCGTACCCTGTGCCGGGCCGTCGAAGCGAATCAGCTCCTCAACGCCAGACTCCAGGATCCGGGGGTCACGCAGCTGTTCCAATGCCTCCGGCCGTTGCAGCAAGGTCAGCGCGATGTTGCCTGCGGCGGCGAACACGGTGCCGAAGCTCGCGTTGAAGGTCACGCTGGTGGTGTTGCGTACATAGTGGTCAGACACCTTCGCCCCGGCTGCGTTGTGCCTGATACAGGCCAGGGCGCCGTCTCGCCCGTCCCCTGCAAACCAGGTCGATACCAGCGCGTTGAATGCTTTCCGAGCCCGGTCACCGGGGTCCGCGGTTTCCGGCAGCAGGGCGGCGTCCATCCTCCGGGCGAGCGCCTCGGATATCTCGACGTACGGGTTCAGCTCGGGCTCGTCCACACCGATCAGTTCCGCCGTGAGGCTCAGCGCGACGGGGGCGGCGACTTCCCTCATCCAGTCGAACCGGTCCCGGCCGCTCAACTGGCCGAAGACCTGGGAGATCTGCAGGCGCGCGCGGCCCGCGAGCTCGTCGAAATCCTGCTCTCGCAGGGAACTGACGAACAACCTGCGCAGTGGGCCCTGCGCCGGTGGGTCCAGGGTCTGGACGCTTTGCCGGAAATCCGGGACATCCTCGCCAACCCGTCGCCGGTCTCGGGCGAAGAGGTCGTAGTCGCGCAGCACGTCCCGGCAGTCCCGGTACCGCGTCAGCACCCAGGACTGCGTCTGCTCGTGCCAGAACACGGGAGTGGACTCCCGAAGTGCCCGGTAGAGAGGGTACGGATCCTCCAGCATCGCCGGGTCGAGAGGGTCATACCGCAGCGCGAGGGTCATGAATGCGTTCTCCTCACAATCGTGTACCGCTGCCGGATTCGCCCGTGCCAGCGGCACCATCGCTCAGCTGGATTGGGCATATGGCAGGAAGCACAACGCCGCCACTGCGACCGCCTAGGCCCCCGCCGATGGTGACGCCAGGTTCATGCGGACTCGGCCGTCCGGCGGAAGGCCAGTACGTGAACGAAGAACCTGTTTCCTTTGAACGCAGCTCTTCCCCTATGGCGCAGGGTTTCCAGCTTACGCAACAATATCTTCGAGTGCTCAGCGTAGACCCGCAGCGGAATGTCCATTTCGAAGATTGCCACGATACGGCAGTCGTATCCTCGCGCCGCCATCAATTCCCTGGTCCGGCCGACATCGGCTAGTGAGGAATGGGCAATCAGCAAGGTGCCGTTCGGTGCCAGCAGGTCGTCGACACGATCGACAATGACGTCGTACAAGGCTCTGCCCTCTGGACCTCCGATGAGCGCCAGGCCGAGACCATCCTTGGTTGCGTAAGCCGGACTGTCGGGTAGGTGCGGCGGATTGGCGACGATCAGGTCGTACACATCGTCCGGCACATACTCCGCGAGGTCGGCGACCACACAGGACAGCCGCGTGACGTCAAGCCGGTTCGCCGCGGCGTTGGCTAGAGTGACGTCAGCGGAGGCTGGGTTGACGTCAACCGCGGTCACGCGCTCGGCCCCGGCAGCCAGCATCGCGATGCTGTAAAGGCCCGAGCCCGACCCGACGTCGAGTACCCGGTGGCCGGCAACCACCGTCTCGGCGGCGTCGTCGATTGCGGTGAGCAGGCTCAAGCCGCAATCGGTCGGGAAGAGGACCTCGGCGGAGTTGGGAACCTCGATACGCAGAGCCGACCCGCGGAACTCGAACAAGCCGCACTCCGAGCGCGAGACCCACAATGCTCCGTCCGTGGCGGCCGGCAGGGCTCTCATCTCGACCGCTGATGTCGTGCCAGTAATCGTCATGCCTGCCTCCGCCGCTACGCCGGGTCCACGACGAACTCGACCGTGTCGTCGATATCCCTGAAGGTGTGCTCGAGCTGCTCCGCGTTCGCACACTTGGCAGCGACGTAGCCAGCTCGCCGCCAGGAGTCCTTGAACGACGGGACACGCTCGCCCGGAGCCATCTTGATCCGATAGGCAAAGACGTCCCGGAGGTCACCGAGCTTCTCGATTCCACGTACCTCGGTAAGGACTCCGCTAGGCACGGTGAAATGCCGGATTCCGGCAACCCCGCAGGCGTGGTCGATGAGCAGCGGGTCTAGGCCGGCGAGCATGCGCACGAGCGAGCCATACAGGTTGAACCCGTATGCCTTCGCGACAAGTTCCGGGATGAAGGCACCCGGCACACGCGCGGCACATTCGATCAACTGTGGCCGTCCGTCGTCGATCTTCCACTCTGAATGGAACATCCCGAAGCCCACGTCGAGACCTGCGAGGAGCCTGTGCGCTTCCTCGGTCACGGCCGCTGCGTGTTCCTGCGGTATCGGTGCGGGTACGACCACGGACATCACGGGGAAGTACTTTCCGCCGGTCGGTGTGCCAAGCAGGGACACATTGTCGAAAACGACATGACCGTCGCTGACCAGGGTCTCTACTGAGACCTGGTAGCCCTCAACATAATCCTCCGCGATAAACCGCCACTGCAGCGGCCGGTTCGCTAGCCCATCGTCCTCCTCAGAGTCGATACACTCCTGCCACGCCGCAGTGATCTCGCTCGCTTCGTCGATTCGGACCACCCCGACCGATTGGCGCCGGTTGCTTGGCTTCACGATGATCGGCCGGCCGTCGAAGAACGCCGCCACGTCCTGCACGCTACGGACAGGGGCGAATCGCGGCTGAGCGACCCCTATCTCGGAGGCGGCCTGGCGAAGCCGTACCTTGTCCGTGCAGGCGTCCACGGCACGCATTCCGGGAAACTTCAGGCCCAGCCTCTCGGACAACAGGCCGGCAGCCTGTACCGAGTACTCCCAGCATGGAACAACCGCATCGAAACCTACTTCGTCGTGCCAGGCGATTGCGGCGTCAAGGAAGCCGTCGCTCTGCTGGTACTCGCCGAGCCGCAGTTCGCGAATCCCGAAGGCCTCGTAGCCCGCCAGATCACGAATGTAGATGTCCTTCTCTTCGAGGACGTAGAGATCTAGGTCATTGTCGTGTCGAAATAGCTCGGCGTATCCCGGATGAATTCCAATCATGAGAATCTTCTTGACAGAAGCTCCGCCGTCGCCCGCGCTTCCCTTCATTCGCTTCCTCACATTTCGTGCACCATGATCGTGCATGGCGTTCCAAGGGTCAGGCAGCCGACCCCACAGTCTCCGCGGGACCACCGTCCTCCTGGTGACCACAGCCGCCACTGCGCGGCACGTTCAGAAGGTAGGCACCCGGTGTGCCACGAAAGCTTGCAGGTTTCTTAACCTGAAGACATCGACCTGACGACGCAGTCAGGAGGACTCAGGACAGGGGGGGCACCGGGGCGACGGCGACCGGGGCTGGCAGGCAATGGTCCTGAACTCGGCCGGCTGGCTGCACACCCGCCTTGGTGAGCATCACCAGGCCCGGGCCGCCTGCCAGCAGGCCCTCACCCTCCATCAGGAACTCGATGACATGCTGGGGGCGGGCGACTGCCTGGCAGCAGGCTCTGACCATTCCTCACCGACCTCGGCCACCCAGAAGCCGACCAGGTCAACGCCAATCTTGCGCAACTCGGCTGACCATAGTGTGTGGGTGCCGGTCGCGGCCCCCAGGCTCCCACAGGTTCGAGCGTGCCGGACGTGTCAGCTGCCAGGAACCGGGCCGAAGCGAACAGCGCGGTGCCATCCCAGGGGGGCCTGTAGCGGAGCAAGCGGTTCGGTGGACCGCTCCTTCAGCCCCGGGTCTGTCCGCTATGTGTCCGTAACCAACGCCACGCGGTGTCGTCTCCTGGCCACGGATGACACAAGATGTCACAGAGCAAAGCGGCCCGCCAAGCCGCGCTCTCCGCAGCTCACGGGCCGTTTCCGCAGGTGGTGGCAGGTTCTGGATTCGAACCAGAGAAGGCGTAGCCGACGGTTTTACAGACCGCTCCCTTTGGCCGCTCGGGCAACCTGCCTTGCGTCGCCTCACGACGACAGCAGAGTGAAGGATAGCGAACCTTCCGGCCATCTGCGCCGACCAGGGCACCTCTGCACCCACAAACGCCATGAGCACCGCCAACCAGTGCCTCCGCAGCCCGGCACCAGCAGCCGGTGGGAGCCCAGCTACCCTCCTGCCAGCCATCCCCGGCGTGGCGCTCGGCCCAGTGACACCCCGGCACCCCGCACGCACAGTAGCCTCGACCGGGGCGCATACCGCAGACCCACAAGGAGAGGGCATGGCCGAGTCATCTTTCGACATCGTCAGCAAGGTTGACCACCAGGAAGTGGACAACGCCGTGAACCAGGCCGCCAAGGAGATCTCCACCCGGTTCGACTTCCGCGGCGTTGGCGCGTCCATCACGTGGTCCGGCGAGCAGGTCGAGATCCGCGCGAACGCGGAAGAGCGGGCCAAGGCCGTCCTTGACGTCTTCAAGGAGAAGCTCATCAAGCGCGGCGTGTCGCTCAAGGCTCTCGACCCAGGTGAGGCCAAGCCGTCGGGCAAGGACTTCCGCATGGTCGTGAGCCTCAAGCAGGGGATCTCCCAGGACGAGGCCCGGAAGATCTCCAAGCTCATCCGCGACGAGGGTCCCAAGGGCATCCGAGCGCAGGTCCAAGGCGATGAACTCCGCGTCTTCTCCAAGAAGAAGGACGACCTCCAAGCCGTGATCTCCCTGGTCAAGGGCAAGGACTTCGAACTGGCCCTGCAGTTCGTCAACTTCCGCTGAGCCCGTCAGGCCCCCAAGAACACGTTCTAGAAACGCCGCCACCAGCCGCCCACTACCTCACTCCCAGCACACCACGAGCACAGGCCCAGTCGGGCCTGTCACAATCGGTCGCAGTTGTGAACCAGTGGCCCTCGTCGCTCGTCTCTCAGGTATGGCTGCCCCTTCGGCTGATCACACTGCGGAGTATGATCGGACACGAAACGTCACGCTGGTATATCCGGTAGCACGTCCCAGGCACCTAGCACCCCAAACAGTGTTTTCCGCGCAAAATTCGCGCGAGGAGACCAACCGTACCGATCGCCGTGACCTTGCCTCGCGGGTAACCTGGGAGTTAGCTCAGGAACCCGGCTGGATGGGGGTATCCGAGGGAAACCCAGAGCACGCCTAATCCGAAGAGCACATAGCCCGGGCCAAACCAGCGGCCTGTTGAGCGCTCGCGGAGCCGCGCCAGTACAGGCGCCCGCCCGGGGCGCGTCGAGGAGGTTCTTCACCTGTGGCCAAGCAGGTCCAGCAACGTGATCGTGTCATCATTCGTTTCGCTGGCGACTCCGGTGATGGAATGCAGCTCACTGGCGACCGTTTCACCCACGAGACGGCCACGTTTGGCAACGACCTATCGACGTTGCCAAACTTCCCGGCGGAGATCCGGGCACCTGCGGGCACGCTGCCCGGTGTCTCGAGTTTCCAGCTGCACTTCGCCGACCATGACATCCTCACCCCTGGTGATGCCCCCGACGTACTGGTGGCGATGAACCCAGCGGCGCTCAAGGCGAACCTGGCGGACCTGCCACGGGGCGCGGACATCATCGTCAATACCGACGAGTTCAACAAGCGAAACCTCGCCCGCATCGGGTACGAGGTCAACCCACTGGAGGACGGCTCGCTCGAGGCCTACCGCGTCCACGCGGTGCCACTCACCTCCCTGACCGTGAAGGCCCTGGAGGCGTTCGACCTCACCCGCAAGGAGGCCGAGCGCGCCAAGAACATGTTCGCGCTTGGCCTGCTGTCGTGGCTCTACAACCGGCCTACGGACACCACGCTGGCGTTCCTTGAATCGAAGTTCGCGACCAAGCCCGAGATCATGAAAGCGAACATGGCCGCGTTCTCGGCGGGCTGGAACTTCGGTGAGACCACCGAGGCGTTCTCGGTCTCCTATGAGGTCAAGCCAGCCAGGCTCCGGCCCGGAACGTACCGGAACATCACCGGCAACACTGCCCTCGCATACGGGCTGATCGCCGCGTCCGAACTCTCCGGCCTCCCGCTGTACCTGGGCTCCTACCCGATCACCCCGGCCTCCGACATCCTGCACGAACTGTCCAGGCACAAGCGCTTCGGAATACGGACCTTCCAGGCAGAGGACGAGATCGCCGGGGTGGGGGCGGCTCTGGGTGCCGCTTTTGGCGGCGCGCTTGGGGTGACCACGACCTCCGGCCCGGGCATGATCCTCAAGTCCGAGACGATCGGCCTCGCGGTCTCGGTCGAACTCCCCCTGATCGTCTGCGACATCCAGCGGGCAGGGCCTTCCACGGGCATGCCGACCAAAACAGAACAGGCCGACTTGCTGGCGGCCTTGTTCGGCCGAAACGGCGAGTCGCCCGTGGCCGTCCTTGCCCCCGCCACACCCGCCGATTGCTTCATGGTCGCGATCGACGCCGCCAGGATCGCCGTGAAATACCGAACCCCGGTCATCGTGCTGTCCGACGGTTACCTGGCCAATGGTTCTGAGCCCTGGCGGATCCCCGAGCTGGCTGACCTGCCCGATATCAGCAGCGAGTTTTCGTTTAGTAAACCCGAAGACTGGCTGAACGGGAACGGCGCGGGGGCAGACAACGCAAGCGCCGGGGGCGTCCCCCATTTCCGGCCATTCCAGCGTGACCCGCAGACACTGGCGCGGCCATGGGCGATCCCTGGCACACCTGGGCTCGAGCACCGGATCGGCGGGATCGAAAAAGCCGATGGCGCCGGCACCATCTCCTATGACCCTGACAACCACGACAAGATGGTCCGGCTCCGCCAGGCCAAGATAGACGGGATCGCCGCGGGAATTGGCCCGCTGACGGTGGACGACCCGGATGGGGCGGCGAAGGTGCTGGTCCTCGGGTGGGGGTCCACGTACGGGTCGATCGGTGCCGCGGTACGCCGCGTGCGCAACGCGGGCAGCGCGGTCGCCTGCGCGCACCTGCGCTTCCTGAACCCGTTCCCAGCCAACCTAGGTGACGTGCTGCGCAGCTATGAGAAGGTCGTCGTCCCAGAGATCAACCTCGGGCAGCTCGCGCTGCTGCTGAGGGGCCGGTATCTGGTGGACGTCATCTCCTACAACCAGGTGCGGGGGCTGCCCTTCCGGGCGGCGGAACTCGCCGGGGTCATCCAGGATGTGATCGCACATGTCTGACCAGCCGGCCCACCGGCCCGTCTCGCTGACGCTCGTGCCCACTGCGAGCACCAAGCTCTCCCTGAAGGACTTCAAGTCCGACCAGGAAGTGCGCTGGTGCCCGGGCTGCGGTGACTACGCAATCCTGGCGGCGTTCCAGTCGTTCCTGCCTGAGCTGGATGTGCCCCGGGAGAACATCGTGGTGGTCTCCGGCATCGGCTGCTCATCCCGGCTCCCGTATTACGTGGACAGCTACGGCCTGCACTCGATCCACGGGCGCGCCCCCGCGATCGCGACCGGGCTGGCGTCCACCCGCCCCGACCTGTCGGTCTGGGTGATCACGGGTGACGGCGACGCGCTGTCGATCGGCGGCAACCACCTGATCCACGCGCTGCGCCGCAATGTGAACATCAAGATCATGTTGTTCAACAACCGGATCTACGGGCTGACCAAGGGCCAGTACTCTCCCACGTCCGAGCAGGGCAAGATCACCAAGTCGACGCCGTTCGGCTCGCTGGACACCCCGTTCAACCCGGTGTCGCTGGCACTCGGCGCCGAGGCCAGCTTCGTGGCCCGCAGCGTGGACTCCGACCGCAAGCACCTGACCAGCGTGCTGCGCGCCGCCGCCGACCACCGGGGTGCCGCGTTCATCGAGATCTACCAAAACTGCCCGATCTTCAACGACAACGCGTTCTCGCCACTGACCGAGCCCGAGACCAAGGAAGACCGGCTGATCCGGCTGGAGCACGGGCGGCCGGTGCGGTTCGGCGCGGGTGGCAGGTACGGGCTGAGGTTCGGCGCTGATGGCAGCCTGGAGAAGGTCGAGGTCGATACGGTCAGCGAGGACGCGCTGGTGGTCCACGACGCCCACGCGGTTAACCCGTCCTACGCGTTCGCCCTGTCCAGGCTCGACACCCCGGACCTCCGCCACACCCCGATCGGCGTGTTCCGGGCGGCGCCCCGCCCCAGCTACGACGACCTCATGTCCGCCCAGCTGGACGAGGCGCGCACCCGCCAGGGCCCCGGCGACCTGGCCGCCCTCCTCGCAGGCGCCGACACCTGGCAAGTCCACTGACCCACCCGCACCTCCCGCCCCCCGCACGCTAAGCGCCGTAGCGCCCACCCTGGGTACTCTGCGTGTCCACCCTGAGCAGTTGACACACCTCAACCGGCTTGATATACAACTAATTAGTTGTACAACTCTCTAGTTGTGAGAAGGTGGGCTGCGATGATGGACCTGATCGTCGCCGAGCGCAGGGCACTCGTGGGCGTGCTCGAGGACCTCAGCGCCGACCAATGGCACGCGCCGTCGCTGTGCGAGGGCTGGACCGTGGCGCACGTGGTCGCGCACCTGACGATGCCGTTCCGGATCTCGCCGGAGGAGTTCGGCCAGGGGATGGCGCAGGCGCACGGCGACTTCACTGTGTTCTCGGACGCCGTGGCGGCCAGGGACAGCGAACTGCCGCAGGCCGACCTGGTTGCTGCGCTACGGGACAACGTGGCGAACCCGTGGCAGCCACCGGGCGGCGGGCTCGTGGGTGCGCTCAGCCACGACATCATTCATGGACTCGACACCGCCCGGCCGCTGGGCATCACGTACCCGGTCCCGGACCAGGCCATGACGGCCGTGCTCGACATGGCCGTGAGCCCCGGGGGCGAGAGCCTGTTCGGCTTTGACCTGCGCGGCATCGAATTGCGGGCCAGTGACCTCGGCTGGTCATCCGGGACCGGCGACCCAGTCATCGGGCATAGCCGCGACGTGCTGCTGCTGACCGCCGGGCGGATTGTCCCGCCCGAGGCCTTCACTGGGCCAGGGGTCCAGCGGGTCTGGGCCGGGGCACGGTGACCGCTTCCGTTGTGACGGCCAGCGCCGCGGACGATGACCTGAGCCTCACGTTCGCGGCACTGGCCGATCCGACCCGGCGCGCGATCCTGACGCGGCTGGCCAACGGCGAGGCCACGGTCGGCGAACTCGCCGAGCCGTTCGCGCTTACGCAGCAGGCGGTGTCCAAACACCTGAAGGTCCTGGAGCGCGCCGGGCTGATCTCCCGTACCCGTGCCGCCCAGTCCCGCCCATGCCGGCTCGAGCCAGGCAGGTTCGAACCCGCAGCCGAGTGGATCAGCCGTCACCGGCAGATGTGGCACGAACGATACGACAGACTCGACGCGCACCTCGAGGACCTCCAGTCCGGCCGCACAGAGGATGTGACATGACCGAACCAGGCGAGTTCACCTACCGGCGCGTCCACCGGGCCCCGCGTGACCTGCTCTTCGACTGCATGACGCAACCCGCGCACCTCAGGCGCTTCTGGGGGCCGGCCGGGACCACTACACCGCCGGACGGCATCACTGTGGACCTGCGGCCGGGCGGCGCCTTCGAGACGGTAATGGTCGATGACTCCGACGGCAGCCAGTACACGATGCGTGCCGTCTACGTCGAGGTGAAGCGCCCGGACAAGCTGGTGTGGACCGAGCCGGCGGTCGAAGGCGGCATGACCACTACGATCACCTTCACCGACATCGGCGACGGCCGGACCGAGGTTGTCACCCACCTGACCAACGCGCCCGCAGCGTTCGCGGACCCCCAGGTCAGGAGCGGCTTCGAGACCAGCCTGGCCCGCTTCGACGCCTATATCGCCGAGATCGGCCCGGCAGCCGCCTGAGGGGCGGCGACGCGGCGGCCTCACATGGCCACGAGGGGCTGGAAGATCGCCTGGTACTCGAGTTTGGCCTGGCCGTAGACGTTCGGGTATTGGTAGAGCCGGTTGTATTCGGCGGTGGTTGGCCAGACCAGCGGGCTGGCGGCAACCTCGGTCAGCGCCCGCTTGGCCTGGCCGGTGGCGTCGGCTGCACGGGCGGCGATGAGCGCGCGGGCAACCGGGACAGCCGAGATGTAACCGATGCCGGCCGTCAGCATGGCCGCGACCTCGGGCCGGTAGTACCAGTCCATCAGCATCATCGCACCGGCAGGGTTCCCGGCGTATTTGGGGATCAGCATGTTGTCCGTCCAGATCATGCCGCCCTCCGCGGGGATGGCGAACTCCAGGTTCGTCCCGTGCGCCTGGTTCTGCTGGAAGATGTCACCCGACCAGGCCATGCTGATCCACGTCTCGCCGTCGGCCAGGGCATCGATGTAGGACTGGTCGTAGTAGCTCCGGACCAGGCCGCTGTCACGCTGCTGGAGGAGCACCTCGGCTGCCTGGCGCCAGTCCTCCGGCGTGGACGTCTGCGGGTCGATCCCCCGCTTGAGCATCCCGAAGCTGCCCGTGTCCGACACGTCGACCAGCATTCCGACCCGCCCTTTGTAGGTGGCGTCCCACAGCGCATCAATGCTGGTCACAGGAGAGGTGATGTAGCGGGGGTTCCATGCGATACCAGTGGTTCCGGACGCCCACGGAACGCTGTAGAGGTTCCCGGGGTCATAAGACCGGTGCCTGAACCTTGCCGAGGCATATTTGTAGAAGTTGCCCAGCATCGCCTGGTCCAGTGGAACCAGCTGGCCGAGGGCCTCGAGTTCGGAGAACACGAACCCATTGGTGAGCACCATGATGTCGTATCCGGTGGGCTTACCGGCCTGCAGCGCTGGCTCGACCAGAGCGAAAAAGGCCTCGGGATCCTTGATGACCTCCGCATAGCGGACGGCAATGCCGGTGCTGTCGGCGAACTCCGTCAGCGTCCGGCGGTCGGGGTCAATGTAGATCGGCCAGTTGGCAAAGCTCAGGCTGTCAAGCTTGCGCTGGTGCCGCCAGAACGCGCTGACCGCCCGCTGTCCACCTGAGGGGGTTCCGCTGCAGCCAGCCAGGCCGAGCCCGGCCGCGGCAAGGCCGAGTTGCAGCACATCGCGGCGCCGGTAGCGGCGGCCGCTGGTCACCCCAGTGCCTCCATCTCCGGGTGCCTGTCAGCACCTGCGTCGGCACCTTCTGACGACAGCGGTAGCCGGATCGTCACCAGGGTCCCATGGCCCTCATCCGACTGGACGTCCATCTCGCCGCCGTGATTGGCGACGATCGTGCGGACGATCGACAACCCCAGCCCTGTCCCTGGCAGTTCGGCGCTCACTGCGTTCGAGCCGCGGAAGAAGCGGTTGAACAGACGTTCCTTGTCCTTCTCAGGGATACCGATACCGGTGTCGGACACCCGCACTATGGCCATCGCGCCGTCGCGGTCCGCAGACACCGTGATCGTGCCACCGGGTGGTGTGAATTTCACCGAGTTCGACAGCAGGTTCATCATCATCCGGTCCAGCTGTCCCTCATCCCCGTTCAGGGTGAGTTCCTGGCCAACGGCCTCCGCCCTGATTTCCAGGTCGCCCTTTTCCGCAACCGGCGACATCGCAGCCACCGGGAACGAGATCACGTCTGCCAGCCGGACAGGGTGCATCACTGTCTTGAAAGTGCCGACCTCAATTTTCGACAACGTCAGCAGGTCTTCGATGAGGCTCCGCAGCCGTGATGCATTGCGGTTGATCGTGTCCAATATCTTGTGCTGGTCAGCACTGACGGGGCCCGCCGCCCCGTCTTTGAGCACTTCCACATACCCGGCGACGCTGGTCAGCGGCGTCCGCAGCTCGTGCGACACATTGGCCATGAAGTCGGTCTTCACCTGGTCCAGTGACCGGAACTTCTCAACCAGCTCTTGTTCTGCCTCATACATCTGAGCGTGCTTCAGCCCTCGCCCAAGGTCCGCGGCAATCCATTCGAACGCGTCGATCTCCGCCGGGCGCCAAGGCCGGTTCAGGTCACGCCTCAGGCCCACCACCACGCCAAGTGGCTGATCGCCAGCGCCGACCGGCATGAAGGCGGCGGATACGTATCCATCGCCCAGCAACTCCCCCCGCGTCTGAGGCGGGACCCGCCCACCCGGCTCACCATGAAGGTCCTGGATCACCAGGCGGTCCTGGAGCAGGCCGGGCGGCCAGTGCTCATCACCGGGTCTGAGCCTGCCAAACAGTTCGTGTCCTGGGGCGTCATGGTATGCCTGCGGCGACCCCAGCCGCCCGTCCGTGACCGGCACGATGAACGCCAGGTCGATGGCGAGGTCGCGCTCGAGTCTGGTAACGGCCTCACGGACCACCGCGTTCGCATTGAGGTTGGCCCGGATACGGATCCCGGCCTCCTGCGCGAGTGCCCGCAGCCGGGTGTGCTCCTTCTCCGCCTCGATCAGCAGCTCGCCCTCCTGGGCGAGGTCGTCGATCACCCGCGCCACGGCAGCGATCTCGGCGGGCTGCCGCACCGTAGTACGGGCGGTGTGGTCACCTGAAGCCAGCCGCGCGAGAGTCGGGCCGAGGCTGGCCAGCGGCCCGACGACACTGCGCACCACCAGGGTCACGCCGACCACCAGGGCCACCAGGACCAGGCCCACAAAGAGCGCCCCGTAGCGCAGTTCGCTCCCGAGTGAGTCCTGCCCGGCCCGTGCCGCCAAGTCTCTGGCCTGGTCTATTCGCTGCTGCATCACGGCATTGGCCGCGAAGAACGAGACGGACGCGTTCACGGCTGGGGTGCTCAGCCCACCAGGGCCAGCGCGGCCGTTGACCACGGCATCCCGCTCCGCGAGGCTGAACCAGCTCTGCGCCGCGCGCTCCTGGGACTCGACCAGCGGCAACAGGCTCGGGTGTGCCAGGTGGGCAAGCCGCATGGCGGAGTCGAGCGTCAGCTGGAAGTCAGCACCGCACGTCCGGAAGGCACCCAGGTAGTTCCCCCGGCCCATCAGCCGGTAACTGAAGTACCAGTTCTCGCACTGGGAGAACCCGGACCGCAGTTCGGTGTTCGCCATCTGCAGTGGCTGCACGACCTGCGTCAGCGTGTCGAGGGTTTGCCGCTCATGGACGGCACCGATGGCCGCCACCGTGACTCCGCCCGCGAGCAGCAGTCCTATCAGCAGGCCGCCGGCCCACAACCTGCCAACAACCGAGCTGAGGATCCTTCCGGACCTGCAGTCGCTGGGCCCCGTGTTACCGTGCCACGTCACACGGCCCCACCGCCGCGCCACGGCCGGCTGGTAATTCGGCGATAACCGTTGTGTCCATACCGGGCACCCACCACCACCCCCAGGGAACACCCACCTCGATCACTGTAAGTTATCACGACTTACTTTCGGTTCAATGGGATCGGCCTGACAGACTTTCAGATCCAAACATGGCACAGCCATCGCGCCCCGCCCACCAACTCGGGGCAAGTCGGTCCCGACCAGGACAAAGGTCACAACTTCCACCCCATGAAACCACGCACGTAACAGGCACCGCCGGCCTCCCCACCCAACCCTGTGGGAGCCCCCAGCCGGTACGGTTCGGAGGGTGTTCGCGGCGGTAGACGTGCACTATCTGGCCCCAGGCGGCGCCCGGGCTGCCGCCGTTGTCGCCGCCGACGCATCCTTTTCACACCTGCTGGCCGACCGCACCGCATTGGTGCCTGACGTCGCTCCCTACCAGCCAGGTCAGTTCTACCTGCGGGAACTGCCGCCACTACGGACGGTGCTGGATGGCATGAGCGGGCTGGGACTATTGGTCGTCGACGGCTACGTCGACCTGGACCCGCAAGGACGCCCCGGCCTAGGCGCCCACGTCCACGCCGAGTTCGGCGTTCCAGTGATCGGGGTGGCCAAGTCGGCTTTCCGCACCGCTTCTCACGCCATCCCAGTGTGCCGTGGCGCCTCTGCCCGTCCTCTGTATGTCACGTGCGCGGGGATGGCTCGCGACGAAGCCGCTGAACTGGTCGCCCATATGGCTGGCCGTTACCGGCTGCCCGATGCCATCCGCCGCGCCGACACCCTCGCACGCACCGGCGAACCGTCAGCGGTGGTTCCCAGCTGAGCGTCCGTGCTCATGACGGCAGGCGCCCCTGTCACCCACGGACGTAATACTGCCCAGGCGAGCCGTCGAAGCGGCCGCTCGGACGGCAGCAGCGGCTGAAAGCGCCGCCCGGAACCGCATGGGCACAGGTCGCGCCCACCCAGCTTCTCGATCAGTTCGGTGTCCCCGCCGACCACGCGGCTGCCGCGTTTGACCTGAGTCTCGCTAGAGGGAACCCCCGGCGCCGCTTGCTGGTCCGCTCAAAAGGACGCCTCGAACTCCTGCTTGCCGGCCATGACGACCTCCCCGGAACGTAGCTCACCAGAGCCCGGCAACCATACAGCCGGACCTTGCCTGGAGGCCACCGGATATCCCGCCCAGCACGCAACCCTGCTCCTTCTCCAGCCCAACCCTCGCTGTAGTGCGGCTCACACTTGCCGTTTCCATATCAAAGTGATATCACGTTGATATGAGCACTCCAGCGACGCGGCCGGGTTCGCCGTCGCGGGTTGGGGTTGGAGGAGACCAGCAATGCAAGCGCCAGAAGAGCACGTCAGTCCATCGGGGTCGATCATCGTGACGACAACTGAGAACCTTCCTGGCACCAGGGTGGTCAAGACCATAGGCCACGTCTTCGGCCTGACTGTCCGGTCCCGGAGCCTCGGCGGCAACATCGCGGCCGGCCTCAAGAGCCTTGTCGGTGGCGAGATCGTCTCGTACGTCAAGCTCAACGAGGATGCACGGCGACAGGCCATCGACCGCATGGTGCGGAACGCCGCGGCCATGGGCGCCAACGCCGTGACCATGATGCGTTTCGACTCCACGGAGATGGGCCGGACCATGAGTGAGATCGTCGCCTACGGCACGGCCCGCGTGATCGAGTGGGTACCAGCCTCTGAATCAGGAACTGCGGACTGAGCGGGGGTGTGCCATGAACATCGTGGAATGGGCCATCCTGGCGGTAGTGGTCCTGGGAATCGTCATCGCCCTGTTCGGCTGGGACCGCTACCGGGGCGGCCGCAAGAGCGTGGACAACACCGCAGAGCCGACGACGGAAGTCTTCATCGATCCCGCGAGCGGCAAACGGATGCGAGTCTGGTACGACCCAAAGACTGGACAGCGGGACTACCGGCCCGAGTAAGCCGACGGCTGCCTGGATCACAAACCGGATCGTTCGAGTGACTTCATACCCGCAGGGGATCCGGCCCCTGACCGCTCCCATCCTGGTCAGGGGCTGTGGACCGCTCACGGCAGGCCTGCACACCGCCACTCGTAGCTGCCTGAAGAATGGATTAGCTGGCCAAAAGCCAGGGGGTTACTGCTAGTCCGATCGTTCAATACGCGACAAGCCTCGCTGGATCATGAACTCCACCGCCTCGTTCATATTGGTCGGTATGACCGTCTTTCCACGATGGGCGGCAGGCCATACGCGTAGCAACTCATCCACGAATCCTTGACCAACATCTGTAACACCAGTGAAGTCGACCTCCACGGTGTCGAAATCGGAATCTAGCCCCTCCAGAAGCCGCCTTGCCTCACTGCGCGAGACGAAGACGGTTCCAATTTCGAAGAGCTTGACCACCGGCCGCGTACGAACGAAGGCATGATCCTGAGTGAACTCGCTGAACACACCAGCGAGGGTCCGGTCGGTCTGCGGATCTATCTGGCACACCACGGACGTCCCTTCGGCAGCTGGAACCAAGCCCAGTGCGGAGTCACGGCGCAGGTTGTCTACCGTCCAGCGCACTCCCGACGACGTCAGCCGGAAAAGATCCACCGCCTTCGAGGTGAAGAAGATTCCCTCCCCGGTGTGGTGTAGCCGGTCAGTGGTGCGTTTTCCCTTAGACAACTCCTGAACGGCCTCGAAATCGCTGGCAAGCCCTAGCCCCACGCGGAGCTTCGGAAACGCGCCTACACCGTAGTCTCTTACCTCGAAGGTCCACTGACCTGCGTCGACCCACCAGCTGATCGTCACTCTCTGGCTACCCGAGTGATCGATGGCGTTGTTGAGCATCTCTGTGAAGGCATAGCCGATGAGCCGTCCAGCTGGGCTTCCTCGATCCAGACCTAGATCCTCAACCACACGGCGCCACACCACGTCCTCGGAAAGCCCAAGCAGTGTGAGTTCGTTGTACCAGGAGGGGTCGGCGTCCATGGTTGCCGTCAGCGGATCCTTCGGCAACGAGCGACGCGCTACTGCAGCTCGCACGGCTCCCAAATCGAACAGCCGGTGACCGCCAGGTGTTCTGGTTGACGGGATAGTCCCGGCGTCGGCGAGCTGACGGATCCTGGTCGGCGACAGGCCAAGTTCGCGCGCGACTTCCGCGATCCTTACAAGACCTTCACCCGGCTCGGCCATAGCCACTCCAGAAAATCTGCACCTACACTGTAGATTACAGCTAAACCTACAGTGTAGGTGCAGATTCAGCCGGACACCCCCTTGGGGCGGACCCATCGACTGACGCCTCACCAAACCAGGGCGGCGGTTGGCTCAGCGGTCAGGGTCGGTCAGGGCACGGTCTTCTCGCGCTCGTGATCGAGCGGTGAGACCTCCATGGTTCCTTTGCTCTCCCGGTACTGACCAGGTGATGTGCCGAACTCACGCTTGAACGCCTTGGACAGGGAGGCGTCAGTGCCATATCCAGTGCGACGGGCGATGGCTTCGACGCTGAGCTTGGTCGTCGTGAGGTAGCCGGCGGCTTGGCCAAGCCGGATCCTGGCCAGGTAACGCATCGGGCTCTCGCCCACGGTGGTGCGAAAGCGGGCTGCGAACAACGTCCGCGACATGCCAGCCAGGCCGGACAGCTCCGCAAGCGTCCAGTTCGCGCCGGGCCGATCGTGCAGTGCGGCCATAGCCGGTGCGATCTGTGTGTCGATCGCCTGCTGTGGCAGCAGCAAACCCGTCTGCTCGGCCCCAGCGAGATAGGTGCGGAGCGCCTGCGACAGGAAGACGTCGGCCAGCTTGGCAAAGATCGCCTGTGCGCCGGGCGCGGTACTGTCAACTTCCTGGCGCACAAGCGCGAAGACGGGTTCGAGCCAGGTAGTGATGTCGGCGGAACGTGAGTTCATGTGCAGCACTGGTGGAAGCAGGCTGATCAGCCTCATCGGCGCCGGGTCGTCCAGGACGAACCCGCCGCAGAGCAGTCTGGTGAGGGCACCAGTGCCGCCGTAGGTCAGCCGTGCGTCCGGGTTCAGTGGATGACCGGCAACGATCACATCCAGGTTGGTGACTGGTGAATCTGGGTGGTCGTTCATGACATGCCGCTCACCGCGGGAGAGTATGACAAGGTCGCCTGCCTGGAGCTGGGTGGGCTCATGCCCGGGAAGGCTCAGCCAGCACGAACCAGCGAGCACCAGGTGGAACTTGGCCACGTTGGCCCCGTCGACCTCGAACCCCCACGGCGCGCGGAGCTCCGACAGGCAGTAGACCGTACTGCGCACCCGCAACGCCGTCAGCAGCTCAGTGACCGCATCGTGCGGTGCGGTGTTCAGCCGCTGCATTGACACGCCTCCACCCTGCTGGTCCCGCTCGCCTCCGAGGGGACGGCGGACGGCTGGACAACCTTCCTGTCCTTTCGAACATAGCCAGCGGCAAGCGGCCGACGCAATCATTCATACGGCACGGACTACAAGCCAGCGCCTGACCTATGGAGGCACGATGCCCACGTACCTGATTACCTACCACGGTGGCGGTGGCCCGCCCGCGTCAGCCGAGGCTCGCGAACAGATGATGGCCGCGTTCGGAGCCTGGGTGGCTAGCGTGGGTGACCAGATGCTCGACCCAGGCACGCCGCTCGGGGCTTCGAAGACCGTGTCGGCAGACGGTGTGAGCGACCGGCCCGCAGCCAGTATCGGCGGGTACTCGCTGATCAAGGCCGACGACCTGGACGCGGCAGTCGGCATCGTCAAGAACCATCCATTCGTCAGCCGGGGTGGCTCCCTGCAGGTCAGCGAGGCGGTTGCGCCCTAGCCGAGGCGACGGACCGACCTGCCGTCTTTCGTCATGGGGCCAGCGCCAGCCAAGGTCATGCAGCGGGCCGCAGGGATGTGTGCATCACCCCTGCGGCCCGCCATGGCCTTGCTACGCGCCGGGTTCAGCCGTCAGCCCGGACGACTCCGACCGGGCACGAGACACCGGTGCCGTGGTCCGGGCAGTAACCGCCCGGGTTCTTGTCGAGGTACTGCTGGTGGTAGTCCTCGGCGAAGTAGAACTCCCCGGCCGGGACGATCTCCGTGCTGATCTCGCCATAGCGGGCCTGGGCCAGCTTCTCCTGGTAGGCCTTGCGCGAGGCCTCCGCCTCGGCCTGCTGCTGCGGCGAGTGCGTGTAGATCGCCGATCGGTACTGCGTGCCGACGTCGTTGCCCTGGCGCATGCCCTGCGTGGGGTCGTGCGACTCCCAGAACACTCGCAGCAGGTCAGCGTATGAGACCTTCGCCGGGTCGAACACCACCCGGACCGCCTCTGCGTGGCCGGTCCGGCCGGTGCAGACCTCTTCGTACGTCGGGTTGGGCGTGAAGCCGCCCTCGTAGCCGACTGCCGTCGTATAGACGCCGGGCATCTGCCAGAACTTACGTTCTGCCCCCCAGAAGCAGCCCAACGCGAACTCGGCGACCTCGGTCCCATCTGGGTAAGGCGGGGTCAGCGGCGTCCCCAGCACCTCATGCCGGGCAGGGACTGCCAGCGGCGTGGCGCGCCCGGGAAGCGCCTCCTCAGCCGTGACCATCTGGGTCTTTCGCGTTCCGAACAGGCTCACTGTCGTGCCTCCCTCTGTTCTCCACTGGTGTTAAGCACAGTCCTCCCCGGAACGTTCCCGTTACACCGGGGTGGGCTGCAGCGGGGCTCCGGCCGGTACTGCCGGGTTGAGGGAGTTGTCCACGACCTTGAGCTCAACTGGGTACTTTCCGCTGGCTGCCTGCCACTGCGCCCCGACCGGCTCGACCACCGCCACCCCCGGCGCTGGCCCGGCCGAGAAGTCCAGCGGCCCACACATACCGTTGTAGCGGACCTTGTGCAGCGCGGCCGCGACCTCCTGCTTGTCATGTGGGTCACTCACGGTGGAAAGAGCCTCTTTGGCCACCTCGAACAGCGTGTAGGTGGACCCCAGGGTCTGCAGCCACGGCTGTCCGGTCCGTGCCTGGTAGGCGCTGGCGAGCGAACTCGCCGACTGACCAGTCAGCGACGACGAAACCGGCATGTATGGCCCCCACCACGAGGCAATGGCGAGGTTGCGTCCCCACACCCCCAGCCCAGCGACATCTGCGGGTACCTGCGCCACATTGGCCACCGTAGCCAGCCGTGGCCGGAACCCGCCCCGTGCAGCCTGCTCCCAGAACGCCTGGAAGTCAGCCAGCAGCGGCACCCCTGCGAACGTCTCGCACCCCCGGCCCTTGAACAACGAGACCATGGCCCCGAAATCGCTGCTCCCGTCCGTATAAGCCCCTCCGTCGACCACCTGGTACCCCGCTCCGGTGACCAGTGGCTCAAACCCCGCACGGAACGCTGTGCCATACGCATCGAACGGGAACAGGCACCCCACAGACGTACTGTCGGCCGCCCGCTCCCACATGGGCACGAAGCACCCTTGGAACTGCCGGAACCCCATAAAGAACGCGGTGCAGAACTGAAACTTCTGACTGGGCCGAGCAGGGTGGCCGCCTAGCCCCCCGTACCACATCTCCCAGGGCACCCCTGTCACCAGGCAAGGAATCCCCTGGCTGGCGCACACCTGGGCCACTGGGTTCGCGGTGTCCGCACCCGACGTAGCCAGCACCAGGTCCGCCAGGTTCCCCAAGGCAATCTGCTGCGTTGCCCGTATCGCGACGTTGGCGTCCGAGCGGCTGTCAACAACCGCGATGTCAATCTCGTACGTCTTCCGCCCCAGCCGGAGCCCGCGGGCAAATGCGGGCACTGAGCGCACGGCATCAACCACAAACCGGTCCCCGGCGCCCCACCGAGCCATCGCCCCCGTCAAGGGCGAGACAAGCACAACCCGAATCCGCCCAACTCCCCGCCCGCTCCCCGAGGAGGACCCGCATCCCCCCAGCCCAGCCCCCAGTACCGCAGCTCCCACTCCGCCCAAAACCACCCGTCGAGACACACTCACCACAAGATTCTCCCAGACCTGGCCCTGTGAGGTAGGTGTGGTCATCCCGTCCGGGACGCCACGAACTCACACATGGCCTCGAACGCCCCCCGCGCCGCCACGTCCGGCAGCCCCGCGACCTCATCCCTTGCCACCGACGCCCACCGGCGCATGTCCGCCCGCGCCGCCTCCATGGCCGGGTGCGCCCGCAGCAACGCCAGCGCCTCCGCATGCAGCGTCTCGTCCGTCAGGTCCGCGCTCAGCAGGTCCCGGAGCCGCCCGCCGCCACCAGAGCGGAGTACGTGCAGCACCGGCAGGCTTCGCACACCTTCGCGCAGGTCCGTCCCTGGTGTCTTCCCGGACTGCTCCGAGTCGCTGGTCACGTCCAGGATGTCGTCAGAGAGCTGGAACGCCACCCCCAGCGCGTGACACGCCGCTGTCATGCGTTCCGCCACGCCCGCGGGCGCGTCCGAGAACATCGCACCGAACCGGCCTGCTGTCGCGATCAGCGAAGCGGTCTTCTCCTCCACCACGCGCAGGTAGTGCGCGAGCGGGTCTTCGCCGGGCCGGGGGCCCAATGTCTCCGCGATCTGCCCACTGACCAGCCGCGCGAACGTCTCGGCCTGGATCCTGATCGCTTCGTCGCCGAGTTCGGCGAGGATCTGTGAGGCCCGGGCGAACAGGAAGTCGCCGGTGAGGATCGCGACCGTGTTTGTCCAGCGGGAGTTGGCGCTCTCGTGGCCCCGCCGGACCGCGGCCTCGTCCATCACGTCGTCGTGGTAAAGGGTGGCGAGGTGGGTCAGTTCGATCGCGGTCGCGGCGGGCACGATGCGCTCGTCCGCTGGGTTGCCGAACTGCGATGCCAGCAGCACGACCGTTGCCCGGAACCGCTTGCCACCAGCGTCGATAAGGTGCCGGGAGGCCTCGGTGAGCAGGGTCTCCTGTGCCTGGGCGGCATCGGCGAGCGCCTGTTCGACCTGCGCCAAGCCGTCGCCGACCGCGGCCGCCAGCGCGGCATCGGTCAACTCCACGGGCACTGCGGTCACCACGGGCGGCTCCACTCCGTCAATCAGTGCGGCCGCAAGCGGCCAACACCCCGGAACACACCCTAGGCCAGCCGGAAATCAGCGGACAAACAGGTGCGTCGCCGCGTGGTTCGCCAGGTTCAGCAGCGGCCCGGGCACGACGCCGAACACCAGGGTCGCAGCCGCGCCGATGGCCACCGCCCCGCCTGTGAACACACCTGGCGTGACCACCACCGGCCCGTCCGGCGCGGGGTCGCTGAAGAACATCAGCACGATCACGCGCACGTAGAAGAACGCGGCGATCGCGCTGCTCACCACGCCGACGATCACCAGTGGCAGGGCACCGCCCGCGATCGCGGCCTGGAACACCGCGAACTTCCCTACGAACCCGCTGGTCAGCGGGATGCCAGCGAACGCGAGCAGGAAGAACGCGAACACCCCGGCCACCACGGGCGAGCGCTTGCCGAGCCCGGCCCAGCGGCGCAGGTGCAGGGCCTCACCGGTGGAGTCGCGGACCAGGGTCACGACCGCGAACGCGCCGATCGTGGTGAAGCCGTAGACGGCCAGGTAGAACAGGGAGCCGGACAGCCCCGAGACGGTCGCGGCGGTCACGCCGGTCAGCACGAAGCCCGCGTGGGCGATCGAGGAGTAGGCGAGCAGCCGCTTCACGTCGGTCTGGGTGATGGCGATGATCGCGCCGATGACCATCGTGAGGATGGCCACCCCCCACATGGCGGGCCGCCAGTCCCAACTGAGCTGGCCGAACGCGACATAGAAGACCCGCAGCAGGGCGCCGAACGCCGACACCAGCGTGCAGGACGCCATCAGCGCGGTGACCGGTGTCGGCGCGCCCTGGTAGACATCGGGCTTCCAGCTCTGGAACGGCACTGCCCCGATCTTGAACAGCAGGCCGAGTCCCAGGAAGGCGATGCCCGCGTACAGCAGTGTGGACCCGGCCACATTGGACGAGGCCGCCGTGGCGATCGCGGCCAGGTTGACCGAGCCGGAGAACCCGTACAGCAGGGCGACACCGAAGAGGAAGAACGCCGAGGAGAACGCCCCCAGCAGGAAGTACTTCACGGCCGCTTCCTGCGAGATCAGGCGGCGGCGCCGCGCCAGGCCGCACAGCAGGTACAGCGGCAGCGACAGCACTTCCAGTGCTATGAACATGGTCAGCAGGTCGTTCGCGGCGGGGAACAGCAGCATGCCGCCGACCGCGAACAGGGTCAGCGGGTACACCTCGGTGTGGCTGATCCCGGCGAGCAGCCCTTCCCGTTCCTCGGCGCTGCCGGGGACCGCGGCCGCCTGGGCGACGAACGGGCTGATCTCGTGCGAGGACTCGGCGATCAGCAGCGCGCTCACGAACGCGAGCACCAGGATCGTGCCCTGGATGAACAACGTGGGCCCGTCCACCGCGAGGGCGCCCGCGGCCACCACGCGGCCCGCACTGCCGTGGGTGAACAGGTTGTGGGTCAGTGCCACGGCGATGGTGAGGCCGAACGCCCCAGCGAGCCCACCCAGTGTCAGCCCCAGGTGGATTGCGCGGCGGACCCCACGGGGTGCGAATGCCTCCACGAGCACACCGGCGATGGCCAGTGCGAAGACCAGCAGGATCGGCGAGAGCTCCCCGTACGCGATCGCGGGCGCCTTGATGGGTAGGGGTGCAGCCGCGAGGGCCCGTGCCAGATCGGCACTGGCGGTCGGCATCATGGGTTGCTCCCTGTGGTCGGGATCATCGGCACAGCGGACACTCTGGCCGAGGTCGTGGTGGCGCACACGACGCTCACATCGGCCTGCTGAGACTGTGGGCAGCGGGCTTGCAGCGCCGGGTGCGGCGGCACCGGATCTGTCGAGTGGACCGTTGACAGCGTGTCGCGCACGGCCGGGTTGATGATGTTCAGCAGCGGCTGCGGGTAGAACCCGAAGAAGATGATCAGCGCGATCAGCGGGCCCACGGCCCACAGCTCACGGGCCTTCAGGTCCGGCATGTTCTGGACCTCGGGGCGCACCGGCCCGGTCATCGTGCGCTGGTACATCCACAGGATGTAGATGGCTGCGAGGATGATCCCGACTGTGGCGAACCCCGCGGCGATCCGGTAGCGCGTGAACGTCCCCACCAGCACCAGGAACTCACTGACGAACGTGGACAGGCCCGGTAGCGACAGCCCCGCGAGGCCGGAGACCAGGAACAGCCCGGCCAGCACCGGCGCCACCTTCTGCACCCCGCCGTAGTCGGCGATCCGCTGCGAACGCCGCCGCACGATCATGAACCCAACGATCAGGAACAGCGCTCCGGTCGCGAAGCCGTGGTTGACCATGTAGAGGGTCGCGCCGGACTGGGACTCGCTGGTCAGCGCGAACACGCCGAGCGTGATCAGGCCGAAGTGGGAGATGGAGGTGTAGGCGACCAGTCGCTTCAGGTCGGCCTGCCCGACCGCCACGACCGCCGCGTAGAGCACCCCGACTACCGAGAGCACAATGACCAGCGGCGTGAAGTACCGCGACGCCGAGGGGAACAGTTCCAGGCAGTACCGCAGCATCCCGAACGTGCCCACCTTGTCGAGCACGCCGACCAGCAGTACCGCGGTACCGGGCTGGGCAGCGGTGGCCGCGTCCGGCAGCCAGGTGTGGAACGGCCACAGCGGGGCCTTGATCGCGAACGCGATGAAGAACCCGAGGAACATCCACTTCTGCGCGACCGGGCTGAGCACCAGGTGGGTGAGTGGGACGAGCAGGAAGGTGCCGGGGCGGGTGCCGCCGTGGGTCGAGTACACGTACAGCGCGATGACCGCCACCAGCATGAGCAGCCCGCCGAGCAGGCTGTACAGCAGGAACTTCACGGCCGCGTACTGCCGCTGCCCGACGCCGAAGCTCCCGATCATGAAGTACATCGGGATCAGCATGGCCTCGAAGAACACGTAGAACAGGAACACGTCGGTGGCCGCGAAGACCCCGATCACCAGCGTCTCGAGCACCAGGACCAGCGCGAAGTAGGTCTTGACACTGCGCCGTGGTGCCCGGTCGCCGATGCTGTCCGGGTCGGCGTCGTGCCAGGAGGCGAGGATCACCACGGGTATGAGCACCGCGGTCATGCCGATCAGCACCAGCGCGATGCCGTCCACACCCACTGCGTAGTGGACGCCGAACTGGGGGATCCACTCGTAGGTCTGGGTGAACTGGTACCTCGCCCCGCTGGGTGAGAACTGCACGGCCATCGCGATGGTCAGCACCAGGGTGGCCAGCGAGAATCCGAGCGCCACCCACTTGGCCAGGGTGTCGCGGCTGACGCCAGCGCGCTGCACTCCGGTCTCGCCAGGCTCGGCAGCGCCAGTGTCCTCGCCGCCCAGGCCAGCGGCCCAGGCACCGCCCGTGTCGGGTGCGGCGTCGTCATCCCCACCGGCGGCCGGGACGGCGGCGCGGGCGGGTGAGGTTCCGGGGATGGCCACGACCGCCAGGGCGCCGGCGAGCGGGAGCGCGCCGATGACGGTCAGCCAGGGAAACGTGCTCATGGCAGGTGCGGCCTCCTAGATCCTCACCAGCAGCAGGGCACCGGCGAGCAGGACCGCGCCCACGAACATGGACAACGCGTAGGAGCGGACGAACCCGGTCTGCACGCGCCGGAGCCTGCCCGACGTGCCCCCGATGGTTGCGGCGACGGTGTTGACCAGCCCGTCCACTCCCCGGTTGTCGAAGAACAC
>DASYYE010000505.1:0-49234 GCA_035946955.1 Streptosporangiaceae bacterium
CCAAGCCGGTGCTGGGGTCGGCTCGGCCATCCCCGACGCGGACTTCGTGGCTGCTGGCGCCCAGACCGTGCCCACAACGGCCGATGTCTGGGCATCGGCTGACCTGGTCCTGAAGGTCAAGGAGCCCATCCCCGCCGAGTACCACTACCTCCGCAAGGGCCAGGTGCTGTTCACCTACCTGCACCTCGCCGCGTCGCGGGAGTGCACCGACGCGCTGCTGGCCTCGGGGGCCACCTCGATCGCCTACGAGACCGTCCAGGCAGCCGACGGCTCGCTGCCGCTGCTGGCGCCCATGTCCGAGGTCGCGGGCCGGATGGCCCCTCAGGTCGGGGCCCACCACCTGCAGCGCGAGGGCGGCGGCCGGGGGGTGCTCATGGGCGGCGTGTCCGGCGTCTACGCTGCCAAGGTGGTCGTGCTCGGCGCCGGGGTGTCCGGCATGAACGCGGCAGCCATCGCCCTGGGCATGCAGGCGGAAGTCCTGCTGGTGGACAGGAACATCGCCAGGCTCCGCTCGGCCGACGCGATCTACCAGGGCCACTGTCAGACCGTGGCGTCCAACACCTACGAGGTCGAACGCGCCGTCATCGACGCCGACCTGGTCATCGGGGCGGTGCTGGTGCCCGGCGCGAAAGCGCCGATGCTGGTCTCCAATGCCCTGGTGGCGCGGATGAAGCCCGGTGCGGTGCTCGTGGACATCTCCATTGACCAGGGCGGGTGCTTCGAGGACTCCCACCCCACCACCCACGACAACCCCACCTACAAGGTGCACGAGTGCGTCTTCTACTGCGTGGCCAACATGCCTGGGGCGGTCCCGCACACCTCCACCTATGCGCTGACCAACGTCACCCTGCCCTACGTGCTGGAACTGGCGAACCTGGGGGTACGTGACGCACTGCGGTCCGACCCCACCTTCCTGTCCGGGCTGCAGACCCATGAGGGTGCGCTGACCTGCCGCCCGGTGGCCGAAGCGCACGGGCTGCCCTACACAGCCGACCTGGTGCTGGGCTAGCGGGCGGTGTCGGGCACGGCGGACGACGCTCTGGGCGGCGTGGTCGGCCGTTACCTGGACCACCTGGTGGTGGAGCGCGGCGCCGCCGCCCACACCAGCGCGGCCTACCGTCGTGACCTGGCCCGCTACCAGCAGGAGATGTCCGCCCATGGCAAGACCCGGGCCGGGGAGGTCACCAGCGCGGACATCGCTGACTTCCTCACCCGGCTGCGCGAGGGAGACGACGGCCACCCGCCGCTGGCCGCGAGTTCCGCCGCGCGCGCCCTGGTGGCCGTGCGCGGGCTGCACGCGTTCGCCGCCGCGCAGGGCCTCACGCCCACCGACCCGGCCAGCCCGGTACGGCCGCCGGTGCCCCCGCGCAAGCTCCCACGGGCGATCTCCGTCGCGGACGTGGAACGGCTGATCCAGGCCACGGGCATGGGCGAGGCGAGCGACAGCCCGGCTGGGCTGCGCGACCGGGCCCTGGTGGAACTGCTGTATGCCACCGGGGCGCGGATCTCGGAGGCGGTCGGCCTGGACGTGGACGACCTCGCGCTGACCACGGCAGGCACCGGCGCCACCGAACGCCCCGGCACGCTGCGGCTCTCCGGCAAGGGCGGTAAGCAGCGGGTGCTGCCGGTGGGTGCCTACGCCCGCGCCGCCCTGGACGCCTACCTGGTCCGTGCCCGCCCCACCCTGGCGGCTGCCGCCAAGCGGGCCCGCACCAGCCCGGCGGTGTTCCTGAACGCCCGTGGTGGCCGGCTGACCCGCCAGGGGGCGTGGGCGGTGCTCAAGGCCGCGGCGGTGCGGGCCGGGCTGCCCGAGGTCACGCCGCACACCCTGCGGCACTCCTTCGCCACCCACCTGATCGACGGTGGCGCGGACGTCCGCGTGGTGCAGGAGTTGCTCGGCCACGCCAGTGTGACCACCACGCAGGTGTATACGCTCGTGACGGTCGAAAAGCTGCGGGAGGTGTACGCGGCGTCGCACCCGCGGGCCCGGTGAGCCCAGGGGGTGTCCCAAAGATCATTGGCGGCGCGGATTGGCCGGGAAACGGTGAGTCGGCTTGCCGCTGGGCTGCCCACGCCCTAGAGTCCGGGGTTCAGTGGATGCATTCTGCGACATCCGCCGGGGAGGTGCACAAGATGGTGGCGGCACTCCACGAAACCGCCCCTGGGATCGGGCCCACCGGGCGGCCGTGGCCCGGCTTCCCTGACCCCCAGCCGCTGGCCGGCCACGGTCCCGCGCGCATCGTGGCGGTCTGCAACCAGAAGGGTGGCGTGGGCAAGACCACGACCACGATCAACCTCGGTGCGGCACTGGCCGAGTACGGCCGCCGTGTGCTGCTCGTGGACTTCGACCCACAGGGAGCTCTGTCGGTCGGGCTGGGCATCCAGCCGCACGAGCTCGACATCACCGTCTACAACCTGCTCATGGAACGCGGCGCCAACCCGTTGGACGCGGTGATCAAGACCAGCGTTGCTGGCATGGACCTGCTGCCCAGCAACATCGACTTGTCCGGGGCGGAGGTCCAGCTCGTCCACGAGGTGGGCCGGGAGTTCGTGCTCGGCGGCGTGCTCGAGCCGCTGGTCGGCGACTATGACATCGTCCTCATCGACTGCCAGCCTTCCCTCGGGCTGCTCACGGTCAATGCGCTCGCCTGTTCCGCGGGTGTGCTCGTGCCGCTGGAGTGCGAGTACTTCGCGATGCGTGGCGTCGCGCTGCTCACCGAGACCATCGACAAGGTGTCCAGCAGGATCAACCCCCGGCTTCACATGGACGGCCTGCTCGCCACGATGTACGATTCGCGGACGCTGCACTCGCGTGAGGTGCTCGCGCGTGTGGTCGACCGGTTCGGTGATCTGGTCTTTCACACCGTGATCAGCCGCACGGTCCGGTTCCCGGACGCGAGCGTCGCCGGGGAGCCGATCACCAGCTTCGATCCGGCGTCTGCTGGTGCGAGTGCCTACCGTGACCTCGCCAAGGAGGTACTGGAGCGGTGGCGGCAGACCGGGCAGGCAAGTCGGCACGCACGAAGCGTGTGAGCTTGCCTGGAGTCCACGAACTGCTGCGTCCCGCCGTTCCCAGCTCACCCGAGGTGACCAACCCGCGGCGCAGGGCCAGCGGGCGGGAAGCCCACCCGCAGAAGATCACCGTCTACCTGTCCGCTGAGGAACTCCTGGACTTGGAGCGTGCCCGCGTGACCCTGCGTGCCCGCGGGGTCAGCGTGGACAGGGGCAGGCTGGTGCGCGAGGCGATCGCACTGCTCCTGGCGGACCTGGACCGGGGGGTCGATGCGAGCGTCGCGACCCGTCACCTCCGCGTGCCCGAGGCGGCGCCCATGGACACCTCAGTGGCCATGGACGACTCAGTGGCCATGGACGACTCAGTGGCCATGGAAACCCAGGTGCCCATGGAGGCCCCAGCGCCCATAGAGACCCAATCAGCGGGCCAGGCATGACGTCGGTCATGACCGGTGATGCAGACAGCGATGCCACTCCCAGTTCAGGCAAGGGGGGTTTCGAGGTCCACCTCGACGTGTTCGAGGGCCCGTTCGACCTGCTGCTAGGCCTCATCTCCAAGCACAAGCTCGACATCACCGAGGTCGCGCTGTCGCAGGTCACCGACGAGTTCATCGCCTACATCCGGGCCATGGCCGATGGCTGGGACCTGGACCAGGCCAGCTATTTCCTGGTGGTCGCGGCAACCCTGCTGGACCTGAAGGCCGCGCGCCTGCTCCCCGCCGGTGAGGTCGAGGACGAAGAGGACCTGGCGCTGCTGGAGGCCCGCGACCTCCTGTTCGCGCGACTGCTCCAGTACCGCGCCTACAAGGAGGTGGCTGCGGTCCTCGCCGGCACCATGGCCACCCAGGCACGCCGGTTCCCGCGTCGCGTGCCCATGGAGCCCCGGTTCGCCGACCTGCTCCCCGAGGTACTGCTGGGCCTCGGGCCGACCGAGTTCGCCCGCATCGCGGCCCTGGCGCTGACGCCGCGCCCGGTGCCGGTCGTGTCCACCGAACACATCCACGCCCCCCGGACCAGCGTGCGCGAGCAGGCCGCCCTCCTGGCCGTGATCCTGCGTGAGCTGGGCCGTGCTACCTTCGCTGAGCTAATCGCGGACTGCACCGGCACCTACGAAATAGTGGCCCGTTTCCTCGCGGTGCTGGAGTTGTACCGGGAAGGTAACGTCACGGTGGAACAGCCGCAGCCGTTCGGCGAGATGCAGGTGACCTGGCGGGCCACGACCGATGCCCCCTACGAGCCGAATGGGGACACGGGTGGGGCTGGCGAGGACGGCGGGACGGCCGAGGAAGACTACCGGTGATTTTTCATGCATAACCCCCCCGACAGTGACTCAGCGCCGGAGCCTGAGCCGCAGCACGGGCCAGACAATGACCAGGACACATCCGGGCCCGACGCGGCGCCAGACAGCGGCGAATGGCCAGATGGGCTACCAGAGACAAGCGAGGCGCAGGCCGCGCCGGCAGGGCCGGGACTGCGGACCTTCCTGGAGGCGATCCTGCTGGTAGTGGACGAACCAGTTGCCGAGGTCGTCCTCGCCCAGGTGCTTGAGCGTCCACGGGCCGAGGTCAGCCAGGCACTGCGGGACCTGGCCGTCTCCTACGACAGCGAGGGCCGTGGGTTCGACCTGCGCAAGGTCGCGGGGGGCTGGCGTTACTACACCCGCGAGGAGTGCGCGGCCGTGGTGGAGCGGTTCGTGCGGGAGGGGCAGGAGGTGCGGCTCACCCAGGCGGCGCTGGAGACCCTGGCCGTGGTTGCCTACCGGCAACCGGTCAGCCGCGCGCGGGTGTCGGCGGTGCGGGGCGTGAACTGCGACGGGGTCATGCGCACCCTGACCTTGCGTGGCCTGGTGGAAGAGGCGGGCACCGAGCACGAGACCGGCGCGCACCTGTACCGGACCACCCCCTACCTGCTGGAACGGCTCGGCCTCGACAGCCTGGATGACCTGCCCGACCTAGCGCCGTTCTTGCCGGAGAATATCGAGGATGCCGAAGAGCCTGGTGACGAGCGTGCCTCGTGACTATGACGCCGAACTGGACTCCGAGCGCGACTCGCTCATTGACGTGCCCGGGGGAGTCCGGCTCCAGAAAGTCCTAGCCGCTGCGGGGGTGGGCAGCCGCCGGCACTGTGAGGAACTGATCGGCGAGGGCCGCGTCGAGGTGGACGGCGAGATCGTGCGCCGGTTCGGCGCACGGGTCGACCCCGAGCATCAGGTGATCAAGGTGGACGGGCGGCGCATCCCCTCCCGGCAGGGCCTGGTCTACCTGGCGCTGAACAAGCCACCGCGGGTGCTGACCACCATGTCGGACGACCGCGGCAGACGGACAGTCGGTGACCTGCTGGGGGAGCGGGCCGAGCGCCTGTACCACGTGGGGAGGCTCGACTACGACACCGAGGGGCTGATGCTGTTCACCAACGACGGGGAACTCGCTCACCGCCTCGCCCACCCCAGCTATGGCGTGTCCAAGACCTACCTGGCCGATGTGCCTGGGCCCGTGCCGCGTGACCTCGCCCGCAGGCTGCTCAGCGGGGTCGAGTTGGAGGACGGTGCGGCCAGCGCCGACAAGTTCCGGGTAGTGGAGCAGGCAGGCACACGTGCCCTGGTAGAGATCACCCTCCATGAGGGGCGCAAGCACATCGTGCGGCGGCTGCTGGCGGCCGTGGACCACCCGGTCAGCCGGCTGGTCCGCACCCATGTGGGGCCCGTTGCGCTCGGCAACCTGCGGCCTGGCGCCACCCGGCCGCTGACTACCGCTGAGGTGGGCGAACTCTACGCCGCGGTAGGGCTGTAGCCTGTGGGCTTGGCGCGCGGCAAAGAGCCGGTGTGCCAGATACACGGGAGGGGAGACAGGCAGGTGGCGGTCAGGGCGATCCGTGGCGCGATCCAGGTAGATGTCAACGAGCGGGCTGCGGTGCTCGATGCCACTACCGAACTGGTCACCGAGATGATGACCCGTAACGGCCTGGTCCCCGACGACGTGATCAGCGTGCTGTTCACCACCACTCCCGACCTGACCGCGGAGTTCCCGGCGCTGGCCGCGCGCAAGCTCGGCTTCCAGGATGTGCCGCTGCTGTGCGCGTCTGAGATCGCGGTCCCCGGGGCGATGCCACGGGTGGTGCGCCTGCTCATGCACTTGGAGACCGACCTGCCCCGCTCCGCCCTGCAGCACGTCTACCTGCGCGGCGCCGTGGCATTGCGCCTGGACATCGCACAGTGACTGTGACAAACGGCCCCCCCGTCCCTGCCGCACTGGGCAGCGCGGTCGTCCTCGGGACCGGACTGATCGGCACGTCCATCGCGCTGGCCCTACGCGAGCACGGCGTGCAGGTGTGGCTGTCCGACCGTGACCAGGGCGCGGCCCGGCTCGCAGCGGACCTGGGCGCTGGCGAGGTGCTGCCAGCCAACGGGGCGCCACGGGCCGACATCGCCGTGCTGGCCGTGCCTCCCGCGGCCGTGGCGTCCTCGCTCGCACGGGCCCAGGCGGCCGGTCTCGCCCGCGCCTACACCGATGTCGCCAGCGTCAAGGTGCTGCCCCTGGAGCAGGCCCGCGCGCTCGGCTGTGACCTGTCTTCGTTCGTGGCCGGCCACCCGATGTCCGGGCGGGAACGCTCCGGCCCGGCCGCGGCCAGGGCCGACCTGTTCCTCGGGCGCCCATGGGTGCTGTGCCCCCACGAGACTGGCGACGCCGCGCTCGCCGCCGCGACCGAGCTCGTCCGGTGCTGCCGCGCGTCACTGGTGCAGGCCAGCGCCGCCGAGCATGACCGCTGGGTCGCGCTCGTCTCCCACGCGCCGCACGTAGTGGCCGCGGCCATGGCAACCCGGCTGACCGGTGCCCCAGACACCGCGCTCGCCCTGGCCGGACAGGGGCTGCGCGACGTCACCAGGGTTGCCGCGGGCGACGCCGGGTTGTGGGCCGGGATCCTGGCGGCCAATGCGGCACCCGTGGCGGACGTGCTCGCCGCTGCCGCAGCCGACCTGGCCGCCCTGGCTCAGGCGCTCACCGAGGTTGCGCAGGCACCGGACCCCGGGCAGGCGCCGTCGCTGAAAGTGGTCACCGCCCTGCTCGAAGAGGGTGTTGCCGGTGTGGCGCGCATCCCGGGCAAGCACAGCAAACCCCGTCGCGACTACGCGGTGGTCCAGGTGGTCATCCGTGACGCCCCCGGCGAACTCGCCCGCCTCTTCCAGGCGGCCGGAGAAGCTGGCGTGAACATCGAGGACCTCGGGATCGAGCACTCACCAGGCCTGCCCGTCGGGGTCGCCGAACTGACGGTTCAGCCAGAAGATGCCGCCAGGCTCACCGAGGCGCTCGCCGCGGCAGGCTGGCCTGTCCGCGCCGGTACCATCGCAGGATGACCGAGTGCCTTGTGATCGCGGTGGATGGTCCCGCGGGGTCCGGCAAGTCGAGTGCGGCCCGCGGTGCCGCACTCGAACTTGGCCTGCGCTACCTGGACACCGGTGCCACGTACCGGGCACTGACCTGGTGGCTCGTCTCCCAAGGGCTGGACACTACCCAGCCCGAGCAAGTGGCCAAGCACGTTGGGCGCCCGGTCATCGAGGTCGGGACCGACCCGTCTGACCCCGTGGTGTTGCTGGACGGTGAGGACGTGAGCACGGTGATCCGGTCTCGCGCCGTGTCCAATGCCGTCAGCGCGGTCGCGGCCGTGCCGGAGGTCCGGGCCTGGCTGGTATCGATGCAGCGCGATGTCATCGCCAGCGCGTGCGCCGCGGGGCAGGGGATCGTGGCCGAAGGACGTGACATCGGCACCGTGGTGGCCCCGCAGGCCACGGTGAAGGTCTTCCTCACGGCCGCTGAGGACACCCGGGCCCAGCGCCGCAGCGCCGACCTCAGTACGGACCCCGCCGCGACCCCCGACGTCACCCGGGTTGAGCAGCGCAGCAGGGATGCTGCTGACGCGCGGCAGATGGTGATGGCCACGGACGCCGTCCTGGTGGACTCCACGGCGCTGAGCCTGGACGAGGTGGTCGCCTTGATCGTGGGCCTGGCCCGCGACGGGCAGGGGCAGGCGCTGCTCCGGCCCGCAGACGCAGCACGGACGACCTGACATGGACACCGGCCCGGACTACCAGCCTGGCGAGGAGGCCGGCGCGCCCGCCGACCTCCCGCTGCTGCCCATCGTCGCGGTGGTCGGCCGACCCAATGTCGGCAAATCGACGCTGGTCAACCGGATCCTCGGCAGCCGCCAGGCGGTGGTCGAGGACAAGCCGGGGGTGACCCGCGACCGGGTTGCCTATGACGCGCAGTGGGGCGGGCGCTCCTTCACCCTGGTCGACACCGGCGGGTGGGAGGTGTCAGCGTCCGCGGGGCCCGAGGCGCACCCGAGCCGGGCGCTTGCCGAGCACGTGGCCACGCAGGCGCGGCTGGCGGTGGAGACAGCCAATGCCGTGCTGTTCGTCGTGGATGCCACCGTGGGGATCACCGACGCTGACGAGGCAGTGGCAGCGGTGCTGCGGCGCTCGGGCAAGCCCGTGGTGGTGGCCGCGAACAAGGTGGACGACGCCCCCGGTGAACCGGCCGCGGCCGCCCTGTGGTCACTGGGCCTCGGCGAGCCGTACCCGGTCAGCGCGTTGCACGGGCGCGGCAGCGGCGACCTGCTCGACGCCGTGCTCGAGGCACTGCCGGAGGCTGCCCCCGAACCCACTGAACCGGTGGGCGGACCACGCCGGGTGGCCCTGGTCGGCCGCCCCAATG
The DNA here is from genome assembly GCA_035946955.1 of Streptosporangiaceae bacterium. Lineage (GTDB taxonomy): Bacteria > Actinomycetota > Actinomycetes > Streptosporangiales > Streptosporangiaceae > DASYYE01. The sequence goes on from DASYYE010000505.1 coordinate 8,721, forward strand.
TCGGCAAGTCCAGCCTCCTGAACAGGCTCGCCGGTCACAACCGGGTGCTGGTGGACGCCACGCCGGGGACGACACGCGACCCCGTGGACGAGGTGATCGAACTCGGCGGCGTGCCTTGGCGGTTCGTGGACACCGCCGGGATCCGCCGCCGGGTGAAGGAGAACCAGGGGGCCGACTACTACGCCGCGCTGCGCACCGCCGGGGCACTGGAACGGGCCGAGGTCGCGGTGGTGCTCGTGGATGCCAGCGACCCGCTCACCGAACAGGACCTGCGGATCGTGGCCATGGTGGTCGAAGCGGGCCGGGCACTGGTCATCGCCTACAACAAGTGGGACCTGATGGACGAGGACCGCAGGGAACGGCTCGACGCCGAGATCGACCGGCAGCTCTACACCGCCCGCTGGGCCCCGCGGGTGAATATCTCCGCGGTCTCGGGCAGGCACGTGGACAAGCTGGTGCCAGCGCTGGAACAGGCACTGGCCGGCTGGGAGACCCGGGTTCCCACCGGCAGGCTCAATGCCTGGCTGGCTGATGTCGTGGCCGCCACCCCACCACCCATACGCGGCGGCCGTCAGACCAAGGTCTTGTTCGCGACCCAGGCAGGGGTACGGCCGCCCCACATCGTCCTGTTCACTACCGGGTTCCTGGAAGCCAGCTACCGCCGCTTCCTGGAACGGCGGCTGCGCGAGGAGTTCGGCTTCACCGGCAGTCCGGTACGGGTAACGTTCCGCCTGCGCGAACGCCGCCCCACCGGCCGGTCAGTCGGCCGCACCCCCGCCCGGCGGAGAGCGTGACTATTGGAACACAGTGTGCGTCAGCCGGTCAGGTGCTGTTGTCGATGAGCTGGCCGAGCATTTCGCGCATGGGCTGGGGGTCGCCGCGCATGATGGCGGCGGAGGCTGCGATGTTGCGGGTGGCGTCGAGGTGCTGCCAGGCGAGTATGAAGCCAGCGTCGCGGGCCAGTTGTCCGAAGAAGGCCTGCTGCGCCCGCCCGTTTCCTTCCCGGAACGGGTGCAGCGCGTTGACCTCGCCCAGGTAGAAGGCCAGCCTCGCGACGAAGGTGTCACGGCGAAGGCCGCGCAGCAGGTTCTCGCCGCCTAGCCCGCGGAAGATGACTGCGGCGGATGAGCCGATGTACTGCGGCAGGCAGAACATCGCGCCCTTGGCGATGGCGACCGTGCGGACCTGCCCGGCCCAGTCGTAGATGTCACCGAAGATCCGGGCATGGATCGCGCACAGGTGCCGCAGGTCGTAGGTGGGTGAGACTGGTGATTCGCGGAGCAGGATCAGTGCCGCGTGAGTGATGTCCCTTTCGGCTGCCTCAAGTTCGGCGGCCGTGCGCAGCCTGAGCTTGTTGCGCAGGACGCCGGTAGCCGGGTCGGTGTAGGGGTCGTGCGGCATTTACTGCCGCTGGTAGCGCGCGACTGTCCGGCGGTACAGTTCCGCAGCGCTGATCTGCCCGTCTACGTATGCTGCGACCTCCCGGTCATGGTCGGGGCTGAACGGGCCGGGCACTTCGACCTGAACGGACTGCGCGGCGGCGAGAGCGGAGTCCAGGCGCGCGTGCTGGCGCGACAGCGCCTCGTAGCGCTCGTAGACCTCATACGGGAGGAGGACGGCTTCGGGTTTGCGGTGCGATCCGAACGCGACCGGCTCCGCCGCCGCTCCCTCACGCCTGAACCGCGCGAGGATGCCGGAAAGCCGCCGCCGCACCTCCGACAGCGGATGCACCTGGATCACCGGACTAGCCACGCCAATAGTGTACTAAAACTTGTACAACTATGTTCTGGCTAGCCCCGATAGGCTCCGCTGCCGTGCGACAGGGGAAGCTGGGCGAATGCGTGCTGCGGACATCGCCGAGTTGGACCGGGGCCGGGTCTGGCATCCCTACGCGCCCATGCCGGGCAACCATGTTCCGCTGGTGGTGGAGTCCGCGTCCGGCGTGCGGCTGCGGGTGGCCCTGCCGGGCGGCGGCACCACCGAGCTGGTGGACGGCATGTCGTCGTGGTGGGCTGCCATCCACGGGTACCGCCACCCCGTGCTCGACCAGGCAGCCCGCGACCAGCTGGGCCGGATGAGCCATGTCATGTTCGGCGGGCTCACACATGAGCCAGCGGTGCTGCTGTGCCAGCGGCTGGCCAGCATCGCCCCGGCCGGCCTCGAGCACGTGTTCCTGTGCGACTCCGGGTCCGTCTCGGTCGAAGTGGCGGTCAAGATGTGCCTGCAGTACTGGCGCGCAGCGGGCCGTGGCGCCAAACGCAAGCTGCTGACCTGGCGCGGTGGGTACCACGGGGACACGTTCTGGGCGATGTCTGTGTGCGACCCCGACGTTGGGATGCACCGGGCCTGGGACGGGGTGCTGCCCCGCCAGGTCTTCGTGGACGTCCCGCCCACCGGGTTTGCCGCCGGTGTCGACCCTTCCTATGCCAAACATCTCAGCACCATGATCGCGGAGCATGCGGGGGAGCTGGCAGCCGTGGTGGTCGAACCGGTGGTGCAGGGCGCGGGTGGAATGCGCTTCCACGACCCGGGCTACCTGGCTGTCCTGCGTGACGTCTGCACAGCCAATGATGTCCTGCTGGTCTTCGACGAGATCGCTACCGGCTTCGGCCGCAGCGGGGCGTTGTTCGCTGCGGCTCACGCTGGGGTGAGCCCCGACGTGATGTGCGTGGGCAAGGCGCTCACCGGCGGGTACCTGTCGCTGGCCGCCACGCTCTGTACGGCAGAGGTGGCGTCCGGGATCTCCCATGGCGACCCACCTGTCCTCGCCCACGGGCCAACGTTCATGGGCAATCCACTGGCGTGCGCGCTCGCCAATGCCTCGCTCGACCTGCTGCTGGCCGGGGCGGATGCGGGCTCCGGCCAGCAGGGGTGGTGGCATGGGGAGGTGCGGCGGGTCGAGGCCGGCCTGCGGGCAGGCCTCGCGGCGGCAGCGGGCCTGCCCGGGGTGGTGGATGTGCGGGTACTGGGGGCGATCGGTGTCGTCCAGCTCGACCACGAGGTGGACATGGCCGCCGCGACATCGGCGGCGGTAGAGGCTGGCGTGTGGCTCCGCCCGTTCCGGGACCTGGTCTATACGATGCCGCCGTATGTCACTGGCGACGCTGACCTCGCCCGCATCTGCGCGGCGGTGCTTGCCGTGGCGGGTGCCGCCTGACGGCCTGGCCGCCTGTGCTCACACGGGCAGCCGGAACCAGACGGTGGTGGCGCCGGCGCCGCGCACGTAGCCCCAGTCATCAGCCATCGACTGGACGAGGAACAGCCCGCGGCCGCTCGTTGCGGACGAGAACATCTCTCCCCTGACCACTGGGACGCTGTGGCCGGGCCCCTCATCGATGACCTCGACCCGGATGCCGCCGCCCACGTCGAGCACGACGATGGTGACACTGCCACCCGGGTGTCCCGAACTGCTGTGCTGGATAGCGTTCGTCACCAGCTCGGACACGAGTAACTGCGCGTCGTCGCGGGCCGCGTGGCCGGGGCCCAGGGTGGCGCCCACAAAGGCGCGGGCCGCTCGTACGCTCTCCTCACGGCCGGGGACCGTGACCTGCCCCAGGACGGCCGCGGCCGCCAGCATGCTCCAGGCGATCTCAGGCCCGCCGATCACTGCGGTGGCCGTCATGTGGCGCTCCCCCCACCTGTTCAACGATTCCGTTTAGTAGTCGGGCGAATACGTTCAGTGATATCCATCATGTCTCCGCGGCCTGTCCCACGCAAGTGTGTGACGCAAACTCATGGCGGCATTTCGAGAGGGATTTCCGTTACACACTGCGCTGTGTCAGGTATGGTGACTCTGAGTTTTCTCCGCGCCCGGTGCTTGCGCCCTTGGCCCCCTTGGCCCGGCCGCCCGTGCGCCGTTACTCCCAGGGAGGGCACCCCCGTGTCAGCCGGGCCGACGGTTCGCCGACGGCGCCTCGGCACTGAGTTGAGGCGCTTGCGTGAAGCGCACTCGCTCAAGCTGGAGGACGCCGCCGACCGGCTCGGCCTGGCACCGTCCACCCTGTCGCGCATCGAGACGGGCAAGGCGCCGACGCGCTCCGCCTACCTCACCACCATGCTCGACATGTACGGGGTGAGTGACCCGAGCCAGCGGCAGGTGCTCGCTGAGATGGCCAGGGAGGGTCACCGGAAGGGCTGGTGGGCGGCATATGAGGATGTCCTGCCAACCGGGTTCGGGGTCTATGTCGGCCTGGAGGCCGAGGCCTCGGCGCTGCGGGTGTTCGAGGACGCGGTCGTGCACGGCCTGCTGCAGACCGAGGAGTACGCGCGGGCGGTGATGACCGCGGTCCGGCGGCGGCTGTCCCCTGACCAGATCGAGCGGCTGGTCCGCCTGCGGCTCCAGCGCCAGGCCTTGCTGACCCAGGAGAACCCGCCCGAACTCTGGCTCATCCTGAGCGAGTCGGTCATCCGCAGGCCGGTGGGCGGCCCGGCGCTCATGTGTGACCAGCTTGCCCACTTGCTCGAAGCCAGCCAGTGGCCCAACGTGACCATCCAGATGCTGCCGTTGTCCACTGGTGCACACGCCGCCCTCGGCGGCCCGTTCTGCATCCTCCAGTTCCCGGAGCGGACCGACCCCGACGTCGTGTACGCCGAGGGGGTCGCTGGGCACGTGTACCTCGAGAAGGAAGCTGAGGTACGTGCCTGCGCTGAGGCTTTCGACCTGCTTCGGGCTGATGCGCTCTCGCCCCCTGACACGGCAGAGGTGATCGCCACGGTGAGGGACGAGATTTCGGGGCAGCTTAGCCAGTAGGGTTACCCTCTGTGAGGGGAAGGCAAAGCGAAAGGAAAGGCTGATGACGCCCCAGGTCATCCAGGCCCGCTGGTTCAAGAGTAGTGCGTCCAGTGTTACGGGCTGTGTGGAAGTGGCCTACCTCCCCGGCGGCCAGGTTGCAGTGCGTGACTCCAAAGACGCCGGCGGGCAGGCACATGTGTTCGGCCGTCGCGAATGGGCGGCGTTCGTCAGCGGGCTCAAGCGCGCTGACGTTGCTTCGGTGCGGTAGGAGCGGCCCGGGGGGTCTGTGACCAGGGTCCCCGGGCCTTAATGGCGGCTGGCCTGACAGCGGCTGCCGTAGCATCGGTGCAGGCGGGGGCACTGGGCGTGGCGTCACTGCGTCATTACTCCCGAGGAGGGGCCCATGCGCTACCGGCCGCTGGGCCGCTGCGGCCTGATGGTCTCGGTGACCGGACTCGGGTGCGACAACTTCGGCAGGCGGCTCGACCTGGACCGGACGCGGGCCGTGGTGGACGCGGCGGCTGGCCACGGACTACATCGACCTCTACCAGATCCACACCCCCGACCCGGTGACCCCGGTCGGGGAGACCCTGACGGCCCTGACCGAACTCGTGGCCGAGGGAAAAGTGCGCTACATCGGCCATTCCAACTTCAGCGGCTGGCAGGTGGCTGACGCGGCCCACGTGGCCCGCCAGGCCGGCACCGCCCCGTTCGTCTCGGCACAGAACCACTGGTCGCTGCTGGAACGCGGCGCCGAAGCGGAGGTCATACCGGCGGCGCGGCACTTCGGCCTGGGGGTGCTGCCCTACTACCCGCTGGCGAGCGGCCTGCTCGCCGGCAAGGTACGCCGCGGCCAGCCGCCACCTGAGGGCAGCCGCCTGGCGGGCAGGACCATCGCTGGCCACGACATCGACAGGGTGGAGGCGCTCATCGCCTGGGCTGCCGAGCGGGGTCTCACGGTCCTGGAGGTCGCCATCGGCTGGCTCGCGGCCCAGCCAGGGTGTGCGTCGGTGATCGCCGGGGCAACCTCCCCGGAGCAGGTCAAGGCCAATGCGGCCGCTTCGGGCTGGGTGCCGTCCGCACAGGACCTCGCCGACATCGACCGGGTCGTGCCGCCACCGACTGCCTGAGGTGTCAGCCCGCGCTGACCGCGGCCTCGTACAACGACCACACCGCATGGCCGAAGCGGGGCGAGTAGGAGATGGGGGCGAGGTCGCCGCCCTGCTCGTAACCGCCGATCACGCCGACCACAGTGCCGGGCCCGCGCTGGCTTGCCACTGCCATGAGGAACGGCCCGCCACTGGTGCCTTCGAAGAACCCACCGCAGACGATCTCCATTTCCCGGCGCCCGAAGGGCCGGGTCCGGCGCGGGCACCCGATCGGGCCATCGTTGCCGGAGTTGTAGCCGATGACCACCACCGGCACCTCTGCTCGCCAGCCGATGCCCAGGTGTTCACCACCGGTCACCTGCTGGACCTGACGGGGGTTGCCCGCCTGGTGGACCACGAGGAAGGCGACGTCGTGGTCGGGGCTGGCCGACTTCTGCCAGGCCGCGTCCACCAGCACCCGGCTGGCTACCCAGACTCCGAACGGCTTGCGGTCGGCGTGGTAGTCGGGCACGAACGCGATGCGGCCGGCGCTGCGCCCGCTGACGCAGTGGGCCGCCGTGACGACCAGGTCAGCCGAGGGGCTGTCCACCACCGTGGCGGTGCAGAAGTGTGGGCCGAGCCGGCCCGCGTTGAGCCTGAACAGGGCGCCCACCGGGTCACTGCCGACGAACGGGTGTGCCTGGACCGCACCTTGCGGCGCTCTGGGGGCATGGCGTGCGAGGGTGTTGACGCTGGTGGCCGCGAGCATGGCCGCCCGGGTGACGGCAACGCCGGTGGGGGTCAGGGTCAGTACGAAGACTCCCAGCACCCACACGGCGACCGCGGCCAGTGCCCAGCCCGGCCATGTCCGGCCCTGGTGGGTCTGTCCGGCGGAGATGTGTTCGCCTCCCATCACCCTCCTGCTCCCGAGACGCCCGCATCGTGGCCTGCGCCCTCTCTGCCCTGATTGTGAAGGTAACAAACACGTAAAGCTAGCCGGCGGCAGGCCTGCCCGTGGGCCTCCAGGTGGCATGGAGACGGCCGTCACGAACGCGTATGATCACAACGGCATGGGCTACCTCACGGGCCATTGGTCGTTGGACCCGTTCCTGATCTTGGTCGCGGTGCTCGTGGTCTGGCACGAGACCGGGCTGGCGAGGCTCGCCCGCCGGTCAAGGCCCGACCGGACGCGCCAGCGCCGCCGCCGCTCCTGGCTCTTCTACGGCGGGCTCGCCGTGCTGCTGTTCGGGGTGCAGTCCCCGCTGGACTACTGGGCCGACGCCTATTTCTTCGTCCACATGGGCCAGCACCTGCTGCTCATGTTCGCCGCGCCAACGCTCGTCGTTGCGGGCGCGCCGTGGCAGCCCCTGCTGGCCGCACTGCCCGGCCGGGCCGACAAGTCACTGACCCGTACCACGTTGCGGGGTGGCTGGTCGCGGCCCCTGCGGGCGGTGGGTGGGTTCATGTTGCGTCCGTGGGTGTCGGTGGTGGCGTTCAACGCGGTGATGGTCGCCTGGCACATACCGGTGCTGTTTGACCTCGCGAGCAGCAACCAGGCCGTCCATATCTGGCTGATGCACGGGTCTTTCTTCGCTGCCGGGGTGCTGTTCTGGCTGCAGTTCATCCCGTCTCCGCCATTCCACCGCCATATGCCTGAGGTCTCCCAGGCGGTCGCCCTGGCACTGACCAACGCGGTCATGTGGGTGCTGGCGATGTCGCTGAGCATCTTCACCTCGGTGTCGTGGTACTCCGTGTACTCCCACGTCCCGGGCGTGACCCTGCCCCCCTTCGCCGACCAGCAGATCGGCGCGGCCATCCTGTGGGTGTGCGGGGACTTCTGGGCCATGCCAGCGCTGATCATGGTGGTGCGGCGCATCATCGCCACCGACGGGGGTGTTGGCGCAGCGGTCGACAAGATCATTGGCCGGGGTGCCGCCCCGCGCCCGTGGGCCGACCGGGGCGCCTCGCACTCGTGGGCCGGCCGCGGCTCCCGGCATTAGCCGCCCAGCACCCCTGGCCTGCCGACTGGGTCTTACCGCCATTCCGTGCTGACATTGCCACCACTGCCCGGATAGCCAAACACCACCCGAAGCAACCGATTGCGTGTCCGATCAGTGATGCTTTAGGTACCCTTTGTTGAAATGGCCGGGACGCTGCGTAACGATGAGAGGCTGCGGCCTGAGCGCGGGGGGAGGTGACAGGACGTGGTGAACCCTCCGGCCGACCCGGCGCTGCATGCGGTCAGTGATGCGGCGGTTCCCAGCGGTACTGCCGCCAGGGTGACCTTCTCCCACGTGCTGGCGGTCGGGGAGTTCCGGGTGCTGTGGGCGGCGCAGCTCCAGTCGCTGGTGGGTGACCAGCTGGCCAGGGTCGCGATGACGGTGCTGGTCTATGACCGCACCCGGTCACCCTTCCTGACCGCGCTGACCTACGCGGTGACGTTCCTGCCCTGGGTCATCGGGGGAGTGGCACTGTCGGGACTGGCCGACCGGCTGCCGCGCAGGCAGGTGATGATCGCCTGCGATCTGGCCCGGATGGCGCTGGTCTGCTTAATGGTCGTGGTGGGCCTGGCGAGGTCGGCCGTTGCCCTGTGGGTCATGGTCGCGCTGTTGTTTGCGGTCACGCTCCTCGACTCCCCGTTCAAGTCGGCGCGGTCGGCGCTGGTGGCGGACGTCTTGCAGGGTGAGGAGTATGTGGCGGGCACCGCGCTGACCCAGATGACCATGCAGTCGGGCCTCGTGGTGGGGTTCGCGGTCGGTGGCCTGGTGGTCGCCGCGCTCGGTGCCCGCCTCGCACTGGCCACCGACGCCGTGACCTTCGCGGTCTCCGCGGCGCTGCTGGCCCTGTTTGTCCAGAGCCGTCCCGCGGCGGCCGGACCCGCGGCGTCCCCTGCCGTGACGTGGTCGGGCATGGCCGCCGGGATGCGAATGGTGTTCGGCGACCCCACATTGCGGACGCTGGTGCTGTTTGGGTGGCTGGTCGCCTTCTATGTCGTGCCCATGGGCCTGGCAGCGCCGTACGCCGCCAGTTTCCACGGCCTGCCACTGGCCGTGGGGACCGGCCTGGTGTTCGCCGCGGTCCCATTCGGCACCGCGGTCGGTGCGTTCCTGCTCAGCCGCATGGTCGCGCCGGAGCGGCGGCGGGCCTGGATGGGGCCGCTGGCCGTCGGCTCATGTGCGGTCCTGATGCTGTGCTGGGCACGCCCTGGGCTGCCAGCCTCTTTAGCGATCTTCGTGGCCGCAGGAGTCTTCGCCGGTTACCAGGTCACGGCCAACGCCTCGTTTGTAGCCGCTGTTCCCCCGCACCACCGCGGCCAGGCGTTCGGCCTGGCCAACGGTGGCATGCAAGTCCTTCAAGGTCTATGGCTTGTCGGCGCTGGCTCCGCTGCAAGCGCACTGACTCCCGCCCCCGCTATCGCGATCAGCGGCGCCGTCGGCGCGCTGATCGCTTCTTTCCTGGTGCTGCAAGGTCATCGGTAACACCCCAGGGAACGTCCTGGAAAGCTCGTCATCCGCTTACCACCACTCGACGCGCATGCCTGCCTCCTGATGTGGGTTGGAGTTGCTGGCCGGGTCGCGGGTTACCACCACTCGACGCGCATGGCTGCCTCCTGTGCGGGCTGGGGTTGCTGGCGGGACCGCATTCGTCTACCACCACTCGACGCGCATGCTTGCCTCCTGCGTGGGTCGGGAGCGGCTGCTGGGGGTCATGGGGTTACCACCACTCGACGCGCATGGCTGCCTCCTGCCGGGTCTGGGCTTCTGCCGGGACCGCATCGGTTTACCACCACTCGACACGCATCGCTACCTCCTGTGCGGGTTTGGGACTCTTGCCCTAGATCACGTGGGTTACCACCACTCAACGCGCATGACTGACTCCTTTTAGTCGCGACAGTGCGATTATGCTGGCAGTATTCTCGACCAACTTGACATACAGTGACGGTTCTGTCACAATGTGACAAATTGGACAATAAAGGCGTAGGAAAAACCTTCTTGCTTCTATCCCGTCTCGGGAGCAGGATGATTGGCCGTACAGCGCCCAGTACTCTGCTCCTCGCCCTTTTCCGCGGTATCGGTGGATTCCGTGACTGGCAGGTCTGGCGACTGCGGCCTGCGCTCAGGACATACATTTTCATTGTCACCTGCGCGGCTGCGGCCTTGACATTGTTTGCCGTCATCCGTGCTCCAGTCGGTGTCCGTGACATTGCTACGTACCTGTCATTGCTTGGCTGCGGTGTCATCGCGATCGAGTCCACCCGCACGATCAAGGAGCGCAAGGGTACCGCCGGCCGTGACATGCAGTCGGTCTGGTACCTGGCTATTGCGATTACGCTGCCGCCCGCGTATGCGTTCTTCGCCCCCATTCCATTGATGGCATACCACCTGTGGCGTGTCCGGCGGGTGTTTGCCTACCGGCGGATCTTCAGTAATGCGGCCATCAGCCTGGCGTATGGGGCTGGCAGCTGGGCGTTCCATTTGATTCCGGCTTCGGCCGCGGGTGCGGAGCCCGGTTCCGGTCTGCACGTGGTGAGCTGGACCGGACTGGTCGCCGCGACTGGCGCGGTGGCGTGGGCCATCAACGTGGCCTTTGTGATAATCGCGATCAAGCTCTCGGACCAAAAGGTCCGTGTCCGTGACCTGGTGGGCAACCGGGAGACGGCCAGCTCCGACCTCATCGAGCTGAGCCTGGCGGTGTCGCTGTCGCTCGTGGTGGCCATCAACCCGGTGCTCATGGTGCTGGCAGTGCCGTCCGTGGTGCTCTACCGGCGGTATCTCATGAACGCGCAGTTCGTCGCCCAGGCGCGCATGGACGGCAAGACCGGGGTGCTCAATGCCGACTCGTGGCGCCACGAGGCGGATGTGGAAGTCTTCCGTGCGCAGCGCACCCACACCCCGCTCGCGCTGGTGATGGTTGGCATCGACCACTTCAGCAGCGTGACTGACACGGCCGGTCATGACGGCGCCGACCAGGTGCTGCGCGGGATCGCGAACGTCTTGACCCAGAACCTGCAAGGCGCAGGGATCATCGGCCGGGTCGGGACTCAGGAGTTTGCCATGCTCCTGCCCCAGGCGGGTCAGAGTGAAGCCCGCCGCCTGGCGGAACGTGTCAGGGACCACATCGCCGGGGAGCCAATCGCGATCGAAGACGGGGCCCATGCGGGTTTCGTGTTCCGGCTCACGGTGTCGATCGGTATCGCAGTCCTCGACCATTCCAAGCGGGCGCTTGCTGAGCTGATCGGCGCGGCAGACACCGCCCTCACGGTCGCCAAGACCACCGGCCGGAACAGGGTGTGCATCGTTCCTGATGGGAGCAGCCAGGTTCTGTAGCCGACAGCCCTGGGAGGAGTCTTCCCCAGAGCTGGAATCTCCCGCTGGCTCTTCGATGGCCACGCTGATACCCATGGTGCCACCGTCCCTGTGGTCTCACCGCGCCCAGCTCATCGCGGTGCGTCACCATTTATCGAGACATTATCTCCACTGTCCGGGCGCCGTTCCACTGGGACCGCCAACTTTTTGTAGTGGGATCGGCACCCGCCGTGTCCTGTACCCGGCCTCACGGGCCCCAACTGCGCAAACGTATGCAATCCACGTAGAACGCACCGTGCGTGCGTGCCGGGCCGGCGCAGCCGCTGGGCGGGCCGGGCACCGCCAGCCCGGCGTGCCGCTCTACTGGCCGTGCTTCTCGAGGTAGTCGAGGTAGAGAGGGCGCAGTGAGTCGGCGACCTCGCCCTTGCCCGAGGCCAGGGCGTCGGCGATCATTGCCGACACGTGTGTGACGTCCTCGGCGGCGAGGTCGGTGCGGCCGCGGGCCGCCTCGCTGGCTGGCAGTTCGCGCAGGAGCTGCCACAGGAACCCCACGTCCAGCCGGTGCACGGCCAGCCGGACGGCACGGTCGTGCAGTTCCTCGGACGAGAGGGTGTCGAGATCTTCCCGCGCGGTCATGGGGAGACCCTACCGCCAGCCACAGGTCAGCAGGATGTCCCATCGAACGAACAGGACAGTGGGCTGAGCGTCCGGCCCTCCGCTTGGACCAGGACGGTCAGCTGCCCGCCTGCGGGGATCGTCTCCGACCTGGTGGCGCGCAGGATGAGGAACCCGTGCTGGGTCTGGGAGTCCATGAACGGGCCACCGCCCGGAGGGCCGTTGTAGACCCAGTCGAACACGTCACCGGCGAAGGAGGCCCACAGCACCCAGCCGCTGACTGGCGCACTGCCGTGGTTGACGAAGGTGAACTGGCCACGGAACGCGGTGAAGGGGGGGCCGCCGAAGGTCTTCACGAAGCGGACGGTCACCGGCGGTCCTGGTGCCGGGGGACCGGGCGTCGGGCGATGGGGGGACGGCGAGGGAGAAGGCGGCGAGGTCGGAGATGGAGTGGGCGGGGACGTTGACGGTGGGGGCGCCACGGCGGACGGGGTGACCCGGTGGACGGGGCTGGGCCGCGACGATGGCTGCTGAGAGCCTTGCCCTGGGGGGCTCAGACGTGCGGCAGCGGGGAGGTTGCTGTTGCACTTCACGAGCCCGCAGGAGTTGTTCGCGGGTGGCCCGCCCAGTGAGACTTCCAGCACACCGGCTGAGCATCCCACGAGCACCGCCAGAGCGGCGCTGCCCCCGGCTGCCGCATGCCAGTGGCGTCTCGACAGTGGGAAGGCTCCAGTACGAAACGACCAAGCGCGCCGCCACATTGCGGTGACGCTGTGCATCGGTCTGCCTCTCCAGCGGTCAGCCAGCCATGGCACTCATGCTACGTACCGAGCAATAACATTAGTAGTGAGAAGCATGAATTTTGTGGACTTCACACAGTCTGTCCCAAGTCGGTGTCAGACCAACACCATGCCCACCAGCGCTGCGGCGTGACCGCTGCCACGGACGCTGGCTACCGCGGGGCGGGGTTCGCCTACAGCCCTTACCAGGATCCACCACGCGCGGCGTCCGCGTGTCAGTGGGCCTGGAGCACCCCGGCGACCTCTGGACCGACTTCGCCCAGGCCCTCGCCGCCTAGTCACACTGGATGGGCAGGTCCGCGCTTTCGCTGTCCTCATCCAGGTACGCCTCCGTGCAGCCGCTGGTCGCCAGGGCGCCCGCGCCGGTGTTCATCGCGTCGGCGATTGCCTTGAGATGGTGTACCTGGGGCGGGTCGAGCCTGTCGAACAGGGAGAGGCGCACCTGCTCGACGTGGCCGGGTGCCGCGGCGACCAGGGCGGCGTAGCCCGCCTCGGTCAGCTGCGCGTTCTGGCCCCGGCGGTCAGTCGGGCAGTCCGTGCGGCGCACCCAGCCGCGCTCCTCCAGCCGGGCGACCGCGTGTGAGGCGCGGCTCTTGCTCGCTGACGTCGCCTCGGCAAGCTGGCTCATGCGCAGCGTGTGGTCTGGCGCCTCCGACAGCCTCACCAGGATGTCGTAGTAGGCCAGGGGCATGCCAGCATCGCGGTTGAGCTGGGCGTCGATGCTGGAGAACAGTTCATGGCAGGCGCACAGGAAGGACCGCCAGGTCTCCTGCTCCTCGGGTGACAGCCACCGCGTCTCACTCACGGGCCAAGTCTACCAGAGGAATAGTTGAACGTTTGACAATGTTGTCTGAGCCGTGATAGAAGTTAAGCAGTCAACAGTTGATATCTCAACCATATTCGAAGAGGACACCATGACTTCAGCAGACACCGTGACCTCCACCGAGATCCCTGGGTACGTGGCAGGCACCTGGACGGTGGACCCGGTCCACTCCGAGGTGGGATTCGCCGCGCGTCACATGATGGTCAGCAAGGTGCGGGGCAAGTTCGCCAAGTTCTCCGGGCAGGTCGTCACGGGTGAGAGCCCGCTGGACTCGTCAGTGACCGCAGAGATCGACCTGTCCTCGATCGACACGGGCAACGACCAGCGCGACGCCCACATCCGTTCCGCCGACTTCTTCGAGGTAGAGACCTACCCGACCATGACCTACCGCTCGACCGGCGTGCGCCGTCACGGTGAGGACTACGTGCTCGACGGCGAACTCACCCTCAAGGGTGTGACCAGGCAGGTACCGCTCGCCCTGGAGATCAACGGCTTCGGGCCGGACGCCTACGGCGGCACGCGGGGCGGCTTCACCGCGACCGGTGAGATCAACCGCCGTGACTTCAACGTCAACTTCAACGGCCTGCTCGAGACCGGCGGTGCAGTGGTGAGCGACAAGATCACCATCCATCTCGAGATCGAGACGGTCCTGCAGGGCTGAGCTTCCAGTCGATCAACAGTGGGCCGGGGAGAGCACTTCCCCGGCCCACTGCCATTGCCCCACAACCGACCACATCCCACTGCCAGATCATCGGAGCCCGCCTCAGCCGGCTTCACCCAGGCCATCGGCTGCCGCGGCGCCAGCCGATGCCGGGTGGGACTCCAGAGCGGCTTGTTTCTGGGCGACGGCACCGAAGTAGTCGCCGCCCTTGTGGCGCGGGTTGTCCGAGCCCCAGTGCCGGACCCGCGACTGGGGCACCAGCTTGGGGATGTGCTTGGAGCAATGGATATACGCCTCTTCGACGTTCACGAGTACCCACTGGACCGGCCGCCGGCCCGCGCTCGTGTCCTGCTCGGGCAGGTCAGGGTCGATCTCCTCCATGTGGGACGGTGTGACGATCGCAGCGCTGCCGTTGACGTGGAGACCGATCAGGTCCTCGGTGAAGTCCACCATGAAAATGCCGACGTGCGGGTTCTCCGCGATGTTGCCGAGGGTCGCCATGACGCCGTTGCCCCGCAGTTCGGGGTAGGCGATGGTCTGCTCGTCCAGCACCCGCATGAACCCGGCTGGCCCGGCCCGGAAGCTGCAGTCGCATTCGCCAGCCGTGTCGCTGGTGGCGATGAACGCCATCTCCATGCGCCCGATGAACTCGATCATTCTCGGGGTCAGTTGCTCACTGAACTGGCTGGCATAGAACTTGCTGGCCCGTTCCTCGGTGCCGTACCACTTCTGCAGGATGTGCTCGCCCCGCGACCCGGGCCGCAACAGATGGCCTGGGCGTATGTCAACGCCGGAGCGACCCCTCGTGGGGAAGTTGAGCACCTTCATGACCCCGCCCTCCCGGAGCACTTGCCGCGCCCCCGGCAGCGGGCGGACCGGTCTGTTTCCCGCTGCCGGAGGCTTCAGCGCCTTGCACCCCCAGGTTGGGGCTGACACATTGCACTTGGCTTGACGCCTAGGTTGCGCACCAGGTCACAGGCTCCGAGCCACGGCGGGCCAGGGCACGGGACGGGGTGGGTGCCGGAGGCTGGACCCGCGGCCAGTGCGCAAGGATGGGGGCCGACAGCATGCCGCCGCGTTCCGGCGCCCCGGAGAGGAGCCCCCAAATGAGAGCCGCTGTATACCAGGGCTACGGCCCTGCCGCCGAGGTCCTGACGGTGCGGGAGGTGGAGCGGCCGGAGCCTGGTCCAGGTGAGGTGCGGGTCAAGGTGGCGGTGTCCGGGGTCAACCCGACCGACTGGAAGAGCCGCGCCGGCCTGACGCCACGGCCCATCGACGACTTCCAGGTGCCGCACCACGACGGGGCCGGGGTCATCGATGCCGTGGGTGAGGGCGTGGACCCGTCGCGGGTAGGCCAGCGGGTCTGGGTGTGGTACGCGGCCATCGGCCGGTGGGGCACGGCAGCCGAGTGGACCGTGGTACCCGCGGGCCAGGCCGTCGGGCTCCCTGAGAACGCCTCGATGGCGCTCGGTGCCAGCCTCGGCGTCCCCGCCATGACCGCTCACTGGTGCCTGTTCGCAGACGGCCCCATCACCGGCCGGACGGTCCTGGTGGCGGGTGGGGCCGGCGCGGTCGGTCACTTCGCCATCGAACTGGCCGTGCGGGCCGGTGCCCAGGTCGTGGCCACCGCCAGTGGCCCGGAAAAGGCGGAACTGGCGCGTAAGGCAGGCGCCGCGCACGTGGTCAACTACCGTGACCCGGATGCGGCCGACCAGGTCCGGGCCGCCGTGGGCCCGGTGCACCGGGTCGTCGAGGTCAACCTCGGCGAGAACCTGGGCCTGGACCTGTCGGTCATGGAGCCGGGCTCAACGATCGTCACCTACGCCGCCTACCCCAATGACCCAGTGCTGCCGGTGCGCGCGTGCATGACCGCGAACGCGGTCCTGCGTTTCGTGCTCCTCTATGGCATCGGCCTGGACGCCCTGGGCCGCGCCGCGACGGACATCTCAGCTGCCCTGGCCGAAGGCGCGCTCACCGAGCTTCCCGTGCACCGCTTCGCCCTGGATGACATCGCCGCCGCCCACGAGGCCTGCGAAGCCGGCACACCAGGCAAGGTCCTGGTCATCCCCGAAAGCGCGTGAGCTCCACGGGCTGCCCGAAGCCTTAACGATCATCGTGACCATGATCGATGTGGCGTGGCGGACAATCTTTTGTCCGCCAGCGCACATCGATCACTGTGATGATCGTTGTGGCTCTTGGCGTGGGACGTTCTTTTGTCCGTGAGCGCACATCGATCTTGGTGGACAGGGTTGTGGGTTTTGCTTCGGGCCACCCTTTTGTCCGTGACGCTACATTCGTCGTCGGCTTCGAACCCCGCACCCCTCGCCCAGGGGTGCTGAGGGGCGTTACGGCGTGCTCGTCAGGAGCTGAAGCCGGGGATGCCGGTGCCGGACAGAGTCGTCGTCACCTGGAGGTAGACCGGGCCAGCCTTTGAGCAGGCCTGGAACGAGAACGGTATCTGTGCCGCGGTGGTGTTGTTCGGGGGGAAGACCCGGAGCGCCACCGCGGTCGTGGGCTGGCACACCGAGGGCGGGAAGTTGGCGACGGTGGTGATCTGCAGGAACACGTGGGCGGTGGCGCCGGGCTGCAGCGTCACCAGGGCCGGTGGGTGGGAGGCGTTCCTGCCTGCCGCGCTGCCAAGCTGTTTGCCGCCGGTGCCGAGCGCGGACACGCCGGGGTAGCCGAAGAGCGTGCAGGTCGAATGGGAGATGTTGGAGGTCTCGAGCTGGTAGGCGGCGCCACCAGCGAAGCCGTAGCCAGGGATGCCCAGCCAGGTGCTGAGCACGGACGTCGCGCACTGCGGCGTGGCGGCAGCAACTGGCTTGGCCTTGCCGACAGGGGCGGCGCCGTGGGTGGGTGCGGCCAGTGCCACGGCTGGCGCGAGTACAGCCGCGCACGCCAGCGCTGCGGTGCCGAGGACGCGGGGTGTGAGGCGGGTGGTGAGGTTCATGATCTGAGTTCCCCCTGGAGATCGGTCCAAGGCCAGTTGTCGACGGCCGGACATGAGGACCATTACATGAAGTAAGACGGAAGAAACGCCCGGTTGGTTGGGGCGCTCAAGCCGGCATGCGGCTCCGGGTGCCACTGGTTTGCTGGGGGACCCCCCGCTCCGGCTTGGCCGTGGCAGCGGTGCCGTGGGCCGAGGGCCACCAGTTCCACCGGCCCAGCAGCGCGACCGTGGACGGCACCAGCAGGGTGCGGACCAGGAACGCGTCCATGAGGATGCCGATCGCCAAGGCGGCGAGGATGTCCTGGTACACGCCAGCTCCGGGCTGCCCGGTCTCCACCACCGCAAAGACACCAAAGGTCCCGGCGAGGACGAGCCCGGCCGAGGTCACCGTCGAGCCGGTCCGCTCCAGGGCCTGGGTCACCGCCTGCCGCAGCGGCACCCGGTGCGCCTCTTCCCGGATACGCGTCATGACGAGGATGTTGTAGTCCTCGCCCAGAGCCAGCAGGAACACGAACATCAGGAACGGGATGATGTAAGGGAGCCCGCTGGCGCCCACCGCATCCTGGAAGACCAGCACGGACAGGCCGAACGCGGCCAGGTAGCTGAGCCCGACCGAGGCGACGAGGTACAGCGGGGCGACGAGACTGCGCATCACGAGCGCAAGCAGCAGGCCGATGACCGCGACCGCTACCGGGAAGATATGCAGCAGGTCCTGGTCGGAGGCCTGGATCACGTCGTAGTTGGCGGGTGCCTCGCCGGCTACGCCGGACTCGGCGGCGCCGGCGTTGCGTGCCACGGTGGCGACCGCGGCCCGGATGGCAGGCACCTGGCCGAGCGCGGCGTTCGAGCCCGGGTCACCCACACTGAGCCCGGCATCGAACATCACAGTGCGCCCATCAGCGCTGATGAACTGGGACTCCGCCCGGTACACGGCCCACGAGCCGGCTGGGACCGCGCTGGCCGCCGGTGGCAGGGCGGGCAGCGCGCGGGGGTCGCCCAGCGCCGCATGCAGGGCGCTCAGCCGCGCCACGGTGAGCGTGACCCCGTTGATGTCGAGCGGCCCGGCGAGGCTGGCGAACTGCGGGACCGCGGCCAGCCGCCGCTGCACGCCGGCCAGCGGCGCCAGTCCGCCGTCCCAGACCGGGCGGGAGAAGCGCAGCAGCACCTGCGTCGGGTTGCGGCTCGCGGTGGGGAAGTGGGCAGCGAGCGCTGCGTTCCCCGCGGCCGAGTCAGACCCAGCCGGGGCGGCGGGTGCACTGCCGAACCCGCCCGGCGTGTAACCGAGCACCGCCAGGGCCAGCAGGCCGAACCCGAGCACCCCAGCCGCCAGCGTCGTGGCGGGGCGGGCCACGATCCTGCTCGCCGTCCGGCCCCACCAGCCCAGCCGCCCGCTGCCCCCGGCCGTCCTGGATGGCCAGAAGGCCGCCCGCCCGAAGATGGCCAGCAGCGCTGGCATCAGCGTGAGGTCAGCGAGGAGCATGAGCCCGATGGCGACCGCCAGCGGGATGCCGAGGCTGGAGTACAGCGCGCTGCTGGCCGCCACCAGCGTCAGCATGGCGGCCATCACGGTCGCGGCGGAGAAGGTGACCGACTCGCCGACCCGCGCCAGGGCGTGGGCGACCGCCTCCTTGGGGGAGCGGCCAGCACGCAGTTCCTCCCTGACCCGGAAGACCAGGAACAGCCCGTAGTCGGTGCCGGCCCCAATGACGAGGATCAGCATCATCAGCTGGGTGAGCGAGGTCACCTGCACGCCGTGCCTGCCCGCCTCGGCGATCACCGGCCCGGCGAGCTGGGTGACGAGCACGGCGGGCGCAATCGTCAGCAGCGGTGCCAGCAGCGAACGGAAGACCACGAGCAGCAGGGCCAGGATGAACACGATGGACAGGTCCAGGGCCAGGCTGAGCGCGTGGGTCGACGACTTGCTGGCGTCGGCCTGGGCAGCCACCAGGCCGGCCAGGTGCGCGTGCAGGTCAGCCGGGAGCCCATTGCCGGCGATGGTGTGACGCAGGCTGGCGGCCAGGGTGTCCTCAGGGCCCTGGGTGCCGAGGTTGACATCAGCCATGACCTCCAGCAGCGCCGCCCGGTTGTCGTGGCTGACCCCGAGGTTCTGCACTCGCCGGACGTGGGCGACCTCCGCGAGGCTGACGGCCAAGCGGCTGATGGCCGTTGTGTCTGCCGCGGTGAGCGTGCCGCTGTCGCGGGCGATGACCACCGGCACCGGCGTATCGCCCGGGTTCTGGAACGGCGCGGCCAGCCGCGCGGCGTGCAGGCTCGGGCTGGCGGCCGGCAGGGCACTGGCAGCGTCCTGCCGGGCGACGCTCGCCAGTGACGGCAGGAAGTGCTGGGCGGCGATGGTCGCGGCCAGCCAGGCCACGACCACCAGCCAGCTGAAGCGCGCGCAGGTCCGCCCGATGGCAGCGAAGAGCGTGTGCACGTAGGGTCCCCGTTTCGTCAGGCGGCCCCTTGGAGGCGAGGCCGTTCCGCCACGCTAGGAGCGCACTGGAGGCCTTGACATCGGCGGAATTACTGACCGGGTACCTACATGCGGATGCTGCGCACGCCCGCACTACCCTCGGTGTCCATGGCCAGGCCAGCCCGCCGCACGGGGAACCTTCCTGCCGAGACGTCCAGCTTCATCGGCCGGCGCCGTGAGCTGGCGGAGGTCAGGAAGAGGCTCACCGAAGCGCGGCTGGTCACCCTCACCGGGCCAGGCGGGGTCGGCAAGACACGTCTGGCCGTCCGGGCCGCCACTGACCTGGTACGCGGCTTCCGTGGCGGCGGGTGGCTCGTCGAGCTAGCCGAGGTGGGAGACCCCGCGCTGGTCAGCAACGCGGTCATGGCAGCCCTGGACCTGCGGGACCAGGCCTCGGCCGACCCGGAGCACCTGCTGCTGTCCTACCTGGCGGACAAGGAACTGCTGCTGGTCGTGGACAACTGCGAACACCTGCTCGGAGCGGTCGCCGCGCTCGTGACCGGCGTGATGAAAGCCGCGCCGGGTGTGCGGGTGGTCGCGACCAGCCGGGAACCGCTCGCCGTGCCCGGGGAGCACGTGGTGCCGGTGCCGCCGTTCGAGCTGCCCGCGCCGCAACTGGCCGGGCCGCTCGCCCGGCTCGCGCAGAACGAGGCCGTCATGTTGTTCGTGGCCAGGGCGGCGGCGGCATCCGGGATGTTCGAGCTGACCCCTGGCAACCAGGCAGCCGTCGCCGACCTGTGCCGCAGGCTCGATGGGCTGCCGCTGGCCATCGAACTGGCCGCGGTCAGGACGCGGGTGCTGACGCCGCAGCAGCTCCTGCAGCGCCTGAGCGACCGGTTCGGCCTGCTCAGCGGCGGGGGGCACGCTGCTGTGCCGCGTCAGGCGACCCTGCGCACCACCATCGAATGGAGTCACGACCTGCTGACCGACGCCGAGCGCGCCGTCCTGCGGCGCACGTGCGTGTTCGCGGGGCGGTTCGCCCTGGAAGACGCCGAGTCGGTATGCACGTCCGGGGACCTGGCCTCCTCCCGCGTGCTGGACCTGCTGTCTTCGCTGGTCGACAAGTCCCTGGTGGTGAAGGAGGACGCCGGGGATGTCGCCTGCTACCGCCTGCACGAGAGCATGCGTGAGTTCGCCAGGCTCAAGCTGCGGGAGGCGGCGGAGGAGGACGCCGTCGAGTTGCGGTGCGCGCAGTACTACCAGTCCGAGTGCGGTCGGCCCGCGCTGGCCGGGGAGCGGCTGGACGAGTGGCTGGCCTGGGTGGGTCTGGAGATCGACAACATCCGGGCCGTCCTCGCGTGGTGCCTGGCACGGGCCGACGTCCAGCACGGGACCGAGTTGGCCCGGTCGCTGGGCTGGTACTGGATGACCCACGCGACCACCGAGGGCTCGCGCTGGCTGTCGGAGTTCCTCGCACTGGACGGGGCGACCAGCGAAGCGCGTGCCTGGGCACTGTTCATGCGCGGGTTCCTGGGTGTGCTCAAGGCCGACCCGGCCGCCGCCAGGCCAGCGTTGCGGGCAGCCGTGGCAGCCGCCCGGGAGTTGGCCCTGCCCGGCCTGCTCACCCAGGCGCTGTGCATGGGGTCGGTCGCCGAGGACATGGCCGGTGACCACGCGGCGGCCTGGAGCATGCTCGATGAGGCCCAGCTCACCACGGCCGACGCCGCTGACGTGCCCGGCCGGCTCGCGGTCCTGCAGGCCCGCTCGCTCCACGCCATGTTCCAGGCGGACCTGGACACGGTCCTATCCGCGTCGCAGGAGGGAGAGCGGCTGGCCAGGAAGGCAGGTGACTTCTACCGGCGCCAAGCCATGCTCATCAACCTCGCCACCGCCACGCTGCTCGCTGGCCGGCTCGACCAGTCCGCGCCGCTCCTCGCCGAGGCCCTCCAGGCCGCCCGCCAGCTCGACGACCGCGTCGCACAGTTCCATTTGGTCTACGCCTGTGGCTGCCATGCCACACTGTCCGGCCGCCCAGCGCTGGGAGCGAAGCTCTTCGGTGCCGCGGACACCATGCGAAGTGAGGTTGACGCGCAGGTCATGCAGTTCGCCGCGCCCTTTATGGACCGCGTGCGGCAAGACGCCGCCGCAGCTCTGGGAGCTGCGAAGTACGCGGCCGAACTCGAAGCGGGGAAGCGTCTCGACCGGGATGCGGCGGTCGGGCTCGCCCTCGGTCAGCCCGCCCGCGCCGCGACCCTGGACAGGGCTGGCACGGGGTTGCTGGGGGAGCGGGAGGCCGAGGTCGCCCGCCTGGTCGCGGAGGGCCTGACCAACAAGGAGATCGGGACTCGCCTGTTCATCTCCGAGCGCACCGTCGACAGCCACGTCCGTGCCATCCTGAACAAGCTCGGCTTCAGCTCACGCGCCCAGATCGCCGCCTGGGTAGCCGCTGCCGGCTGACTCAGCGGGGCGGGTGCCGTCGACAAAGGATTGCGACACGCCGCGCGGGTGCTTGCATCTCATTCCGGGCTCATTTGCTAACGCTGGGTTACCTTAGGAAATGTGTTTGCATGTGCAGTTCCACGTCGCTTAACCCGGCTCGAGCGAAGGCCACATGACAACCTCAGATCAGGCTGGCGACCGTGCGGCGGCTCCGGCCGACCACGCGGGCAGCCTATTGTGCCGCCTCCTCATGGACCACCCGGAAGTCGTCGACATCGAGATCGTCGGGCAGACCGACCTGCCTGACGCGATCGTCTACTCACTGGGAGTGTTTCTGCCCGGTGGCCGGGAACTGCTGGTGGACGTCAGCGAGGTCTGATTCACAGGTGGTTGAAGCCACCTGCCTCTTCCTTGGTCATGGAGGTCATGACCGGGTGCTTGGCGAAATGGGCGATGGCGTCGCGGAAGTCGTCGATCAGCAGTGAGGCCATGTCCCGGCTCACCCCCAGGCGGACCAGGATGCGCTGGACCGCGATGTCGGAGGCCGTGCCGGTGAGAGTGTAGGCGGGCACCTGCCAGCCGCGGGTGCGGAGCCGGTCGGCCAGGTCGAACAGGGTGTAGCCGGGGTCGGCGCCCTCGCGCAGCCGCCAGGTGACCGTGGGAATACCTGTGTCGGGCTCGCTGTCACACAGCAGCTCGAACGGGCCCAGCTTGACGATCTCCCTGGCGAGGTACTGGCCGACCTCGTAGGACGCGTGGTGGATGCGCCGGTATCCCTCGTGGCCGAGGCGCAGGAAGTTGTAGTAGCTGGCGATGATCTGCCCGGCCGGGCGGGAGAAGTTGATCTGGAACACCGGCATGTCCCCGCCCAGGTAGTTGACGTGGAACACGAGGTCGTCCGGGAGTTCCGCGCGGTCACGCCACAAGACCCAGCCGACGCCCAGCGGGGCCAGCCCGAACTTGTGCCCTGAGGTGCTGATCGACTTGACCCGGGGGAGCCGGAAGTCGAAGACCACATCGGGGGCGCAGAACGGGGCGAGGAACGCGCCGCTCGCACCGTCTACGTGGATGTCGATGTCCAGGCCGGTCCTGGCCTGGAGGTCGTCGAGTGCGGCGGCCAGGTCCGCGACCGGTTCGTAGGCGCCGGTGTAGGTGACGCCGAACGTCGGCATCACCATGATCGTGTTCTCGTCCACCCGCTCCAGCATCGAGTCAGGGTCCATGCCGTAGCGGCCGGGGGCCATCGGGACCTCGCGGATCTCCACGTCCCAGTAGCGGGCGAACTTGTGCCACACCACCTGCACCGGGCCGCAGACCATGTTCGGGCTGTCGGCCGGCTTGCCCTGCGCCCTCCGCTTGGCCCGCCAGCGCCACTTGGCCGCCATGCCCGCGAGCATGCATGCCTCTGACGACCCGATGCCCGAGGTGCCGACGGTGTTGGACGACTCGGGCGCGTGCCACAGGTCGGCGAGCATGTGCACGCACCGCCGCTCGATCTCGGCGGTCTGCGGGTACTCGTCCTTGTCGATCAGGTTCTTGTTGATCGCCAGCCCCATGAGGGTCATGACCTCGGGTTCGAGCCAGGTCTGGCAGAACGTGGCCAGGTTCTGCCGGGCGTTGCCATCGAGCATCATCTCGTCCGAGACCACCTGGAGCGCGTCTCTGGGAGCCGTCCCCCCTTGCGGGAAGCGGTACTTGGGGACGGGCCTGGTCAGTTCGCGGTCCGCGAAGACACAGTCGTCGAGTTGGTGCTTGACGCTGTAGCGCTCGTGCAATGGCATGGTCGGGCACCCCCTGGTCGAGGTCACTGGTTCGTCACGAGACGTTACCGAACATCGGGTGGCCTGTTCTCTGCCAGGGTGAGTGGGTGGCCCACGCGATTGAGATGTTCTTCGACGAGCAGGCCGACGCCGCGGTGCGCGGGCTGTGGCAGCGCCTGGCCGACGCGGGCCTGCCAAGCCCGGCGACGCTGACCCACCGCCAGCACCGTCCCCATGTCTCGCTCACGGTGGCCTCCTCGCTCGGGGGAGTGGACCTCGGGCCGCTGCGTGCGGTCCTGGCCTCCCGCCTGCCAACGTTGCGGCTGAACGTCCTCGGCGCGTTCCCCGGGCCGGAGCGGGTGGTGTTCCTCGGCGCCGTAGTCACTAGCGAGCTGCTCGCGTGCCACGCCAGCGCTCACGCGGCGCTCGCGGGTCAGCCGGTTGGGCACTGGCCCTACTACCTGCCGGGCAACTGGGTGCCGCACTGCACGCTGACGTGGGGCCTGGACACGGCGCAGGCGGCGCAGGCGTTCATGCTCCTGCGCGACTTCCAGCCGATCGTGGCGGTCGTGACATCGGCGGGGATCACCGACTCCGAGACCGGGGAGATCACCCTGCTGACCCAGTGACCTCCGGTGTATGGTCCATGAGCACGGCGAAGGGGGCGGGGATGTTCGGGCAGTCAGCACACCTGGAGCGCAGGCTCCGTAAGCACGGTAAGACCGCACCGGCTGAAGTGCTCGGCGCTAAGCAGGGCCGCTGGGTGAGGACTTCCGGCGTACCAGAGCTCGTGGACAGCACGCAGCGGTCGTGGACGCTGCGCCTGCGGGTCGAGCCACCCGGCCAGGCGCCGTTCGAGGCCGAGGTGCACACCTACCTCGGGCAGCTCGACATGGTCCAGCCGGGCCGCCGGTTCACCGTCCTCTATGACCCGGGCGACCACACGAAGGTCGCGATCGACCACAGTGAGAGCGGCGCGGTGGACGCGGTCGCGCAGCAGATCGCCAGCAGGCACCCCGGAGCCGACGCAGCCCGGCTTTCCGCCCTGCTGCAGCAGCGGGCCCGGGACCCCGACGCGGTCAGCGCGGCCGACATCGCTGCCGCGATACCCGGGGCAACCGTCCTGGGCGTTGGCCATCCGGCCGCCCCCAGCGGCAGCGACCCGGTGGACCTGCTCACCAGACTCGCGGCCCTGCACGACCACGGCGTCATCGACGATGAGGAGTTCAGGGCACAAAAGGCCAGGATCCTGGGGGAGGGGTAGGCCTCTTTTTTCCCGGCCCACCGTGGTGGCAGGCTGCTCCCATGACCCCGGACGAAACCATCCGCATACGCCCTTACCACCCCGGTGACCGGGACCAGGTCATGGCGCTCGCCCCGCGTCTCACTGAGGGGGTGGCCCGCTGGCGTGACCCGGCGGACGTCCTGGCCGCGGTGGAGGACTGGATCCGCAGGTCCATCGATGGCGCTGGGCAGCCGGGCCACGCAGCTTTCGTCGCGGTCATCGGCGACACGGTCGCCGGGGTCATCACGCTCGGGGAGCGCACCCACTTCACCGGCCAGGTGGACGCCTATGTCGGGGAGCTCGTGGTCCGGCCGGAGATGCAGCGGCGCGGCGTGGCCACCGAGCTCATGACAGCAGCCGAAACCTGGGCCGCCGGGCGTGGCCTGGCGTTCGTCACCTTGCACACAGGCGCGGCCAATGCGTCAGCCCGCGCCTTCTATGCCGCCCTGGGTTTCGAAGAAGAAGACGTCGGCCTCGCCAAAGCCATCCAGCCCGCTGCCCGCTAGCCGGGTTCACCAGGGGACACCCGACAGGGCCCAGGCCGCGAGGCCGCCCGACAGCCAGGCCAGTGGCGGGCCGATCGCGGTGATGATCCCGGCGAAGTCCAGCGCCGCCAATGCGAAGAAGACAACCGCCGCGGCCTGCGCAAGTCGGTTCGGGGTCCAGCGATTTGTTGCCATGTTCCGCATCCTCCTGTGCCCGGCTACCCCGCGTTCCCAAGCTGCCCAGGCAGGGGCAAAGCATGCATGTCCGGACAGGCCGGGGTATGCGCTCGTGTCTGCTGGCCCCCCCGGAGGGTCTTCTATCGTGTTACGATATGAATCTGCGGGCGAGAGGCGTAGGCTCGGATTGACCCGTGGGTATGGAGTCACGTGGTACGTGCCGAACCTGGGGGTGTGGGTCGGGATGAAGCGGTACAAGTACCAGGCGATGGTGAGCCTCGTTCTGGACGCCGACACGCCAGGGGCGACGTTGCCCGGCCCGATGTGCCGGGTGGTCGTACGGGCAGAGAACCCGGAGACCCGCGTGAGCAGACTCTTCAGTGCGCTGCTCACCAGCTCCGACGACAGCCCGTTCAAGGACCCTGCACACTCTATGGTGACCCTGGTCGTGCTGGGTGATGACTGCGATGACTGTCTGGCCCACGGTGAGCAGTTCACCCTCTGGCGCGACGGAGAGATCGGCCACGGCGTGGTGACCCGCAAGGTCTTCGTCTGACCCGGTGGTCCCTGGGCCGCCCATTGTCGCTTGGAGCATTTATCGTGTCACGATAGGTCTGTATGGCGCGGCCCGGTCATCCTTCCCCGTCTCTCCTGCCTAGGCATGCTGGTCTATATATCGCGCAACGATATAAACGGTATCTCGGCAGGACTGCCGTGGCTGTGGCTGTGGCTGTGGGGTTACCGTCTCGTGCCGGCCAACACACGACTCCGGCGACGTGGGGCAGTTATGCGGGTGGCTGCTCAGCAAGCAGGGCTACGGCATACCTTAGAGGCGTGTCCGGATTGACTCAGGATGATTTCGAGAACCTTCTGGCGTTCCGCACCAGCCTGCGCCGTTTCATGCACTGGAGCCAGACCGAGGCGCGCCGGGCTGGCCTCACTCCCGGCCAGCACCAGTTGCTGGTGGCAATCAAGGGGCACCGGGACAGCCAGGGGCCCACTGTCACCGACCTCGCCGAATACCTGCTGCTGCGGCACCACAGCGTGGTCGAGCTGGTGGACCGCGCAGCCGCTGCCGGACTCGTGGAACGTCACCCTGACCCAGCGGACGGCCGTATCGCACGGATCCGGCTCACCCCCCGAGGCGAGACCTGCCTGAATCAGCTCACTCCGGCCCACCTTGACGAACTGCGCACGCTTGCCCCGGTCCTCGACCAGCTCACGGCACATTGGGAAGGGGAACCCCAGCGTCAAAGGTGAACCTCGTGGGTGAGCCTGCGAAGTCGCGGGAGTCCAGGGCGAACACCCATTCCGGCAGCAGGGCGAAGACGCTGTTCGACGCCGGGTCCACCATGTCAGCCCCGTAGTCGGTTCCGTACTTGGCGTTCTCGGCCGCGAGCATGGCCGCCAGGGCGCCAGGGTCGGTGACACGCTCGGCCCGGCCGTGTACCACGACGGGTTCGAGCGGGTTGTCCGTGGACAGGGAGCAGCGAGCTTCCACACTGAGGTTGCGCGCCTTGCGGGAGCCATTGGAGCTGCTGAACCACAGCCTGCCCCCGTCCCAGACCGCCCAGACCGGCATCAGGTGCGGTGCCCCCAGCGAGGTCACCGTCGCCAGCCAGAAGTCATGCGAACGGGCCAGCCTCTCCTCCGCCCACGACCAGGGCAGCAGGCCAGATCCCTCATCTGAGGGCAGCGTCCCATAGCCGGGCATGTAGGGCCGGGAGGCGACTGGCTCGCTCACCCTGCCCACGTTAGCAACGTCAGCCCTGCCGGGCCGGTAACCCGGGCTCGCCGGTAAGTAGCGCATGGGTTCCGGGAATGGCGCCAGCCATTGAAGTGCCGTTAGCTTCGGCGCGCTACCTGGCCCTATGAGTGGGCGCAGCAACCAAAACGGCCCGACTGTAGCCGAAACACGGGCCAATTCATGATCACTGTGCTTAACTCCAACGCCATTGACCCAATGCCGTAACCCCAACCGTGAGGTCTGCATGCCCCGCTACCCCCGGTTGCTGCTCCCCGGCCTGGCACTCGCCGTCGCGCTCATCAGCGGCTGCGGTGCCGGTAACGCGGCCCCACCGGGCCTGGACGCAGCCGCCCGCCAGCCGGCCACCGCAACTCCGTGTGCGCCGGGTGCGCAGTCACCAGCCGCCGCCTGCCAGCGGAGCACTCCACCGACCCCGCAACCCAGTCAGCCAGCACACGGCCAGCGCCGTCACCGCCGGCACAGGCCCGCGCCCGCACCCCGGCAACTCGCCGCCCCGCACGCCCCGGTCCCGGCACCCCCCTCAGCCGGGGGCGGCGCGCCGGTTGACTCGCAGGCCATCGCGGCGGTGTTCGCGCTGATCAACAGGGCACGGGCCAGGGCCAGGCTGCCCGCCTACACGACCCTGCCCGGGCTGCAGGTGAGCAGCCGCCGTCACAACCGGCGGATGGCTGACGGGTGTGGGCTGTCGCACCAGTGCCCGGGGGAGCCGCCGCTCGGGACGCGGCTCACCAACGCGGGCGTGAGCTGGACCAGCGCGGGCGAGAACTGCGGCGAGGGCGGGCCGGTGACCAATACCCCTGCGGCTATCGCGCAGATGGCCACGGGGCTGACCCGGGACATGCTCAATGAGAAGCCCCCGAACGACGGGCACCGGCTGAACCTGCTCAGCTCCAGCTTCACCCACGTCGGCATAGCGGTCGTCCGCGGCAGCAACGGGACCGTGTGGCTCACCCAGGACTTCACCAACTGAGCTCACCGGTCGCGCCCGCGTGCTGGCAATGGTTCCCAGCACGCGGGCGCGTGAGGTGACCGGTGGGCTCTCCGCTGTTACATGGCCCGGAAGTGGCTCAGCGGGTACGAGGCCGGCTTGGTCGGGCTGACGTTCAGCGCGGTGTCATCGAGGACGAAGGATGTCTGGTACTCGTAGTCCTCGGTGCCGGTGAACTTCAGGGTGATGGTCTGCCCGGCATAGGCACTCAGGCTGAAGCTGTGCTGGGCGTACCCGGTGTTGTGGTTGAGGTTCGAGTAGGTGTGCAGCGTGGACAGCACCGTGCCGGAGCTGTTGAGTACCTGCACCTTCAGCTTGTCGTAGGCGGTAGTGGTGCTGGACTCCGCCGTGTTGATGTGCAGCCAGTAACTGAAGTTGTAGGTGGTGCACCCGCTCGGCAACGTGACCGTCTGCGACAGCGTGTCGGTGGTTGTGGTCCCCCAGCCGTCCAGCCAGGCATCCCACGTCCCGCTGTGCGGCGGTTCCAGCGAGTTGTCGTTGATCACCTCGACAGGCGTGTGGGTCGAGGTCACATCCCACGGCGCGGGGTTGGAGCTGCCGTTCTCGAACCCGGGGTTGCCGAGTAGTTGCGCGGCTTGGCAGTTGCTGGCGGTCGGTGTGGCGCTCGCCTCGCTGCTCTGCGGGCCCTCGCCGATCGCATTCACGGCGCTGACCTTGTAGTAGTAGGTCGTGCCGTTGGTCAGGCCGGTGTCCGTGCACGAGAGCACGGCCCCGAGGCCGCTGCACCCACCGCTGGTGAGCAGCGTCTCGCTGCCCGGTGACGTGCCCCGGTACACCCGGTAGGAGGTGATATTGACGCCACCGTTGCTGGATGGCGCCGTCCAGTTCAGCGAGACCTGGCTGTCACCCGGTGTCCCGGTCAGGCCGGTGGGTGCGCCCGGTGGCGACCCCGCGATGGGCGAGGCCGTGATCGTGACGCTCGCCGTGGCCGTGGCCGCTGGCGAGGCGCTGTCGGTCACCGTGAGGGTCGCGGTGTAGGTGCCGGCGTTGCTGTAGGTGTGGCTGGGGTTCTGGGCCGTGCTCGTCGTCCCGTCGCCAAAGTTCCAGCTGTAGGAGTACGGCGGGGTGCCGCCGGTGCCGGTGCCGGTGAACGCGACGTTCAGGGGGACCTGGCCGGAGGTTGGCGTCGCGGAAGCGGTGGCTTGCAGCGGGTTACCTACGGCATTGACCGTCGTGGTGACCTTCGCTGTGGCCGTGTTGGCTGGCGAGGCGCTGTCGGTCACCGTGAGGGTCGCGGTGTAGGTGCCGGCGTTGCTGTAGGTGTGGGCCGGGTTCTGGGCCGTGCTCGTCGAGCCGTCGCCAAAGTCCCACTTGTAGGTGTAGGGAGCTGTGCCGCCGGTGGCCGAGCCGGTGAAGGACACGTTCAGCGGCGCGTTGCCCGTTTTCGGTGTGCCGGACGCGGTGGCCGACAGCGGGGTGGAGCCCTGGATCCAGAAGTCCTCGAGCGGGTCGCCGAGGGCCGCCTGGTCGGCGGTGGTCATGGGGAACGTCCCCAGGCCGAGGCTGTCGGTCGGGCTGATGACGCCCGACTTGACGTTCTCCATCACGCGCTCCATCGCGGCGAGCACGTTGCTCGTCGTGTACGCGACGTGGGAGTCGTAGTGCTGCTTCATGTACGTCGGCGACGCGATGACGACCAGCGGCACGCGGAAGGTGTTGCTGACGTGGTCGGGGCCGTTGTTGCCGTTCTGGGTGTCGTCCTCGGTGACCACGATCAGCGTGTTGTCCTTGTACGCCGAGTTGCCCATGATCGAGGTGACGATCTGGTTGGTGACCGCGTCGTTGGTGGGGATGTCCTGGAACGAGCCGGGGTGGTCGTTGAAGAGTTCCACGTAGGAGTAGGCCGGCAGGCCGTCCGAGTTGACGAAGCTCAGGTAGTCGTTCCCGACGGTCTGGTCGGGGATGCTCTGGGCACTGCAGGTGTACTCGTTGTAGTGGAGTTCCTCCGGGATGGTCGTGCCGGGGCGGTCCACCGGCAGCACCTCGAGGTTGTGCGTCGCGGGATTGCGCCAGTACCCACTGCCGGAGTTGAGCATCCAGTAGAAGTCACCGGCTGCCATGAACGTGTAAGGGCTGCCGCCGGTACCCGTGCCGGACTGGGCCGTGCAAGGGTTGGTGCCCTCTCCGGGCGGGCCCGTGTCTGCGCCCAGGAAGCGGTCGAACTCCGTCCCGGTGGCGGTCGGGTAGGACTGCTGCTGCGAACTGGACTGCGACTGGGCGCTGAACAGCCACCAGTGGTTGGGGCCGCTCGGTGGCTGGGTGCCGGTGCTGTAGGAGTCACCCAGCGCGTATTGCTTGGCCAGCGCGTGGAGGTGGGGCACCGAGCTGATGTGGTTCGTGCTCTCGACCTGGCCGTTGCAGCCCGCGATGACCGTGGTGGCGCAGTCGCCCAGGTAGTCGTCGAAGGTGTGGTTCTCCCGCATGATGATCACAAAGTGCGTGAACGGCGGGAAGTAGGGGGCGAGCGGGTTGGTCCGATGGGTCGGCCGCCAGAGCGTCCGCGGTATGGCACTGCACCGTCCACCCCGGCACTCGCGGACCATTTGGGTCACGGGCCGGTTGGTGACATGGAAGTTGTGTGGCTGCGGGAACTTCCGGAACTCGACGCCGGGCTTGGCGAAGACGGCGCCCTCGCAGTCGTAGTTGTCAGGCTTGTAGGTCTGGTGACGGTGGCCTATCGGGAGGTCCGCCTCGGAACCTGCTGGCTGTGTCTTGGGGTTCCAGCCCTTGAGCGTGCACGAGCCGAGACCCGTGGGCGGGTGAATGCCGGACGCACCTTGGGCCAGGCTGAAGGGGATCGCGGACAGCGCGAGTGCGAGTGGCACAACGCCCGCTATCCCCAGCTTCCAGAAGCGTGGCTTCCATGTCATCGGAGCAACCTCCTGCGGAGCCGTGGGCATGCGGCACCCAGCCGCCGCCAGCGCCCATATCGTCCGATGGGCCTATTACGTACGACAAGTACTCACAGGTAACTTTTTTCGCCTGCGGCCAGAATTCATGCCACGTTCCCCCCTGGTTGGCGGTGGCGCACCCGCCTGGTCGGCGGTAATGGACCGGTGAGTCAGTGGCGTCGCGTCATCGCGCTGACGAGTTCCTGCCGTGAGCCGATGGCGAGCTTGCGGTAGATGTTGTGCAGGTGGTATTCGACCGTCTTCGGGCTCAGGAACAGGGCCGCGGCGGTTTCCCTGGTCGTCCGGCCCTCAGCCACCCGGAGTGCGATCTGCAGCTCCTGCGGGGTTGCAGTTCGCGGCCTCGCCCGCACAGCATGACCTGAGTGTAGGGCGGCCCCGATACGAACCCGTGGACTGGCCAGCCCGGACTAGGGTGCCTCCCGGAAGCGGCGTCCCAGCTCAGCGCCATACCGTCCCGGTAAACACCTGACCTGGGAGGACCAATGGCCATAGTCGAAGAGCAGGTCGCCGTGGATGGCGAGAAGCTGATGGCGTTCGTGTTCCGCGCCGTGGACGAGATCGGGGCTACCCTCAACACCGCGCTGGTGGTGATGGGTGACCGGCTTGGTTTCTACCGTGTACTCGCCGCCGCCGGCCCACTGACGTCGGCGGAGCTCGCCGAGCGGACCGGCACGGCCGAGCGTTACGTCCGTGAGTGGCTGAACGCGCAGGCAGCAGGCGGCTATGTCGAGTACGACGCCGGCAGCGGCCGTTACGCCCTGCCCGCCGAACATGCGGTGGCCCTGACCGACGAGTCGAGCCCTGCCTACCTGCCCGGCTTCTTCCAGATCGCGCTCGGCTCGCTGCACGATTCGCCAAGGATCACCGAGGCGGTGAGGACCGGCACCGGCATCGGCTGGCACGACCACGTCCACGACGTGCATGAGGGCTGTGAGCGGTTCTTCCGCCCCGGCTCCATCCAGACCGCACGTGAGCGTGCCAAGGAAGCCGGTGTCAGTGACCGGGCCAGCTTCGAGGTCGCGTCGGCCGCCTCGTACTCCGGCCGCGGGTATGACCTGGTGACCATGTTCGACTGCCTGCACGACATGGGTGACCCGGTCGGCGCGGCCCGGCACGTGCACGAGTCCCTCGCTGCTGACGGCACCTGGATGATCGTTGAGCCAGCCGCTGGCGACCGGGTCGAGGACAACCTCAACCCCGTCGGACGCGCCTACTACGGCTTCTCGACGCTGCTGTGCACCCCGGCCTCGCTGTCCCAGGACGTGGGACTCGCGCTGGGTGCGCAGGCTGGCGAGGCCAGGATCCGGGACGTGGTCACCAGCGCTGGGTTCAGCCGGTTCCGCCGGGTCAACGAGACACCGTTCAACATCGTGTACGAGGCGCGTCCGTAACCACGCAGCCAGGAGACAGGCCCGCTGCCGCCGCTGGCCAGCCGTGCTTACACGGTGTGGCCAGCGTTCGGCAGGAGTACGGTTGCCGCTCCGTGGGTGCCGTGACGGGCCTGATCGAGTGCGGCCGCGGCCTGCTCAAGCCGGTAGTGCGCACCGACCGAGACGGTGAGCGCGCCTTGACCGAGGAGCGCGGTGAGCCGCTGGAGCCGGGCGCCATCCGCAACGACATAGACGTCACTGACCACGATTCCCCGCTGTGCGGCGGGTGGGTCGCCGGTGATGGTGGCCAGTCCGCCGCCATCCCTGACCGCCTGGATGGCATCGTGTGCGCCTGACCTGGCCGCGTTCACGGCCCTGTCGGCTCCGCCGCCGGTCAGCGAACGCACCTGCTGTGGCCAGTCGGGCTCGTGGTAGTCCAGGACGCTCTGCGCGCCCATGTCAAGCAGGCGACTGACGCTGCCTGGGTCTGCGGTGGCGAGTACCCGCGCTCCGCGCAACGCCGCGAGCTGCACGAGCATGCCTCCAGTGACGCCGCCCGCGCCATTTACCAGGACTGCCTGACCGGGCTGGATGTCCAGCGCGTCGGTCAGCGCCTGGTCAGCGGTGAGCGCCGGCACAGGCAATGCCGCTGCGACGTCGAACGGCACACCTGGCGGGATGGTGGCCAGATGAGCGGCGGCGGCGATGAACTGCTCAGCCCAGCTGCCCTGGTCACGCAATGGCACCGAGTGTGTGGTCACGATATCGCCGACGCTGACACTGTCGACGGAGTCCCCGGCCGCGGCGACGAGCCCGGCGGCCTCCACGCCGAGCGCCATGGGTGGGTGGGTGCCGGTATCCCAGGTACCGGTGCGGACGAGCTCGTCCCAGTTACCCGCCCCGCAGGCCCGGACATCGATCAGCACCTCGCCGGGCCGCAGCGCGCGCGGACCTGGCAGCTCGAGGAGCCCGACGGGTCCGCCGATCTGGGTCACGCCCGCTGCCCTCATCGTGTCAACCGGCGCTAGCCGCAAGGTTGTGCCGGATGGCGTTCAGCGCGCCAATGAGCGTCGTGCGCTCAGCCGGCCCGAGCGTGGCCAGGGCACGCTCGGTGAGTTTGTCGGTTTCGGCGGCGATCACTACCTCGAGGGACCGGCCCCGCTCGGTCAGCCGCAGCCGGATAAGCCGCCGGTCGCCGGGGTAGGGCTCGCGGCGGAGCAGACCAGCCGCTTCCATCCGAGTGGCGGCCCTGGTCACCGTCGGGGTGGCCAGCCCGAGCCGCTTGGCGATCTCGCCCGGCGCCTGCCCGTCTCGCTCCCACAGGCAGCGCAGGATGAACTGCTGGCCCTCATGGACGCCGTGCCGGGAGAAGGCCACCCCGGTCGCCACGGACAAGGCATGTTTGGCTGCCCAGAAGGCGGCCTGGAAGTCGTCGCTGAAGTCTTGCGGCATGGCAAGCCCAGCGTACGGGTTGGAGGTATGTTAGCCGGCTCATGATAAGTTCATTGTCCGGCTAACGATCCAGCAGCGGAGGGAGCAGGAGTCGCCCATGCCCGAGGCCTCCACGACACTGGCCTTCCTCGGCGGAGTGACCTGCCGGACGTGCACGACATTTATACAATGGACGCTGACAAAGGCGGACAAATTGCCGGGGATTGAACCGCTGAGGCTTTCTTTCCGTTTCGACTGCCTGGAGCAGGGCACGGCAGCGAGCGTGATCCGCGCTTGCGCGGCGCCAAAGAGCGAGGGGAAGGCAACCAATGGAACATGCGGTTCTGCGAGTACCTGCTAGTCGACGCCGACTGGTGGTGCTGGGCGCCACGGTCGCGCTGGCCGGGTTCGGGACCGTCGCCGCGGCGTCGGCACCCCACGGCCACCGCCCCGGAGGCTTCAACACCCCGGGCAACATCCTCATCGCTGACCAGTTCAACAACCGGGTGGTCGAGGTCAACAGCGCCCACCAGGTGGTCTGGCAGTTTGGTGACGGCTCGTACCTGCCGGGGCCCGACTCGATCGTGGGCGTCAACGACGCCGAGCGGGTCGGCGGCCTGACCTTGCTCGCAGGCACCGGGACCCCGCCAGGTGCGGACCCGTCGTGCCCGCTGGCCAACGGTTGCCCGGACAACCGGGTGATCCTGGTCAACCAGCCCGGCCACATCGTCTGGCAGTACGGCCAGGCGGGGGTGACCGGTGCTGGGCCCAACGAACTGAACACCCCGGTCCAGTCGACCTACCTGCCTGACGGTGATGTCCTGATCACCGACCAGGGCAACCAGCGGGTCATCGAGGTCAAGCGCAATGGCCAGATCGTCTGGCAGTACGGCCAGACTGGAGTGGCTGGGGCCGGATCCGACCAGCTGAGCAACCCCAACAGCGCCGAGTTGCTGGCCAACGGGGACATCCTGATCGCGGACGAGAGCAACAACCGGGTCATCGAGGTCAACCGCTCCCACCAGATCGTCTGGCAGTACGGCAGCCCAAGCGATACGACCACACTCAACGGGGCCGCGTTCGCCAGCCGCCTGTCCGACGGCGACACCCTGATCACTGACTCCAACAACAACCGCATCCTGATCGTCACGCAGGGTAAGCAGGTCGTGTTCGACTACGCCACGAACACCCGGCCGGGCAGCATGGACATGCCGCTGCCGACCCGGGCCGTGATGCTCAGCAACGGCAACGTCCTGATCAGTGACCAGTTCAACGACCAGGTCATCGAGATCAACCAGCAGCAGCAGATCGTCTTCAGCCAGGGCCAGATCCAGACCGACGGCAACGGCTTCAACCTGCTCAACGCGCCGTACGACGCCAAGGTCATCGGCGACTACACCGGCCTGACACCACCAGGTTCCTGATCGCCGGTGCCCTGGCGGCGAACCCCCCTAGTTCTCACAACTAGGGGGGTTCCCGACTACCCAATTCCAGCCCACCCCACTGGCTATGGCAGCGGCACGGGTTTCCAGGTGCGGCCGCCGTCCGTGGTGCGGAACAGGATGCCGACGTTGTGGAGGCTCGTGTTCACGGTGTCGGCCACGACGAAGCCGGTCGTGGCGGTCGGGAAGGCAAGACCCGACCAGGACGCGCCAGCGGGCTCGCTCTCTTCCGGCTTCCAGGTCGTGGCACCGTCGGAGGTCCCCAAGAGCTGGAACACGTCGGTCATGGTCATGTCGTGGCCCGAGACCGCGGTGAAGTCCTGCTCATCGCTGAGGTTGTGCGACGGCCCAGCCACGCGGAACACCCCGCCGAGTCGTGGGGCAGCCCATACCCGCATGTCAGTGATGCCGGGGCCGACCGTGGCAGGCGGGTCGGCGCACAGCGCGACCACCATGGCCCCGAACGTCCGCACCGGGAAGGCCCGTTTGGTGACAGGACAGGGCTTCGGCGCGGACGTGAAGTGGACCCCGTCACGTGAGTACCAGTAGTGCTCCGTGGTGGTCATGTTGCCGAGGACGGTCTGCACCGTGGTGCCCCGGGCAGTGATGTCGCCATAGGGGAGACCGGCGGTGCCGGGTATCGACTGGCCCGGCACTGGATGGAGGACATCACAGCTGACCGTGCCGGAGTACACCACGGTGGGGCCGGGCCCGGCGCGCGTGTGCAGCTGCACCAGGGCGTAGATGTGCTTGTCGGCGATGGTGATGCGGTTGGCCATGGCCGTCGTGCCAGCCGGGATACCCCGCAGCTGGAGCATTGACCAGTGCCTCCCCTGGTCGCGGGTGACAGCGAGCCGGGTGAGGTTCCACTTCGCCGCGACGATCACACCGTCCCCGGCGTACACGCTGCCGTCCGCCATGACGGTCGGTATCGCGAGCCGGTGCCAGGTAAGGCCGCTGTTGGTGGTCTGGAACAGGTAGGGGGTGCCGCCCGCGTCGTATCCCTTCCCGAAGAGCACCAGCCCTGACTTCGGTGTCGGCCAGCTCGCCGACATCACCACGTAGCCCCTTGGCACGGGCGTGCTGGCTGGTGTGGCGGCCAGTGCTGGCACCGCCAGCGCGAGCACGCAGCCGGCAACAGCGGCTGAGGTGACCAGTCCTCGTCGGTAAGTCCCCAGATGCCTCGTCATCAGTCCCCCTCTTCTCACCTCGGACCGTACCAGTGGGTGAGCGCCGAGGACGCTCGGCAACCGCCGGAGCTGGGTACATGGACAGAGGGTTACTGACATTGCAGGGAGGAGCTGACGTCGTGGATATGAAGTTCGAGGTCACGGTGCTGGCGGTGGCCGACGCCGATCGATCGAAGGCTTTCTACGAGGGCCTGGGGTGGCGCCTGGACGCCGATATATCCGTGGGCGAGCACTACCGGGTGGTGCAGTTCACGCCGCCGAACTCGCCCGCGTCGATCCAGTTCGGCACGGGGATCACCACGATGACGCCGGGCTCGGTGCGTGACCTGTACCTGATCGTCGAGGACATCGAGGCCGCCCGGGACGAACTGGCCAAGCACGGCGCGGACGTCAGCGAGGCCTGGCACGGCCCAGGGCTGGACAACGTCGACGGGCGCGTGCCCGGACCCGACCCGGAACGCCATTCGTACCGCAGCTGGGCGACCTTCGCGGACCCTGACGGGAACACCTGGCTGCTGCAGGAGGTCACGGAGCGGCTCCCCGGCCGGGTGTGGCCGACGGATGTCGGGGCTCTGGCCGGGCTCCTGTATGAGACGTCCGAGCATCACGCCGCGTTCGAGGCGGTGGCCCCAAAGCATGACTGGTGGGACTGGTATGCGGCCTACATGGACGCGCGCCAGCGTGGGAGCACCCCGGAAGACGCTTCTGCGGCTGCCCGGCGCTACATGGCAGAGGTCAAGAACGTCGTCGTCTGACCCAGCAGCGATCGAGGGAGGTAACGGCGATGACCACGGACGCTGAGTATGACGTGATCGTTTTCGGCGGCGGCGCGCCCGGCGAGCACTGTGCCGCAGCGCTGGCCGGGCGTGGGCTGCGCGTCGCCGTCGTCGAGCGGTACCTTGTCGGCGGCGAGTGTTCCTACTGGGCCTGCATCCCGTCCAAGACCCTGCTGCGGCCGGGCGAGGCGGTGCAGGGCGCGCGCGAGGCTGGTGCGAGCGCGCAGGTCGACGTTGCGGCCGCGCTGGCCTGGCGGGACTTCATGGTGTCGGACTATTCCGACGCCGGCCAGGAACACTGGCTGGCGAGCCGGGGGATCGGCCTGCTGCGAGGCACCGGCAGGCTGGCCGGCACCGGGGTGGTCGAAGTCGACGGTGTCCGTCACACCGCGGAACACGTCGTCGTGGCGACCGGCTCCGATCCGTTCGTGCCCCCGATCCCGGGACTGCGTGAGCTCGAGGGTGTCTGGGGTACCCGCGAGGCGACGAGCATGAAGGCTGTGCCTCGCCGCCTGCTTGTGCTGGGTGGCGGGCCCGCAGGCGTCGAGATCGCGCAGATCGTGCGGAGTCTCGGCGGCGAAGTAGTGGTCATCGAGGGCGCCGACCGTGTCGTTCCCCGCGAGCCGGCGCCACTGGGCGAAGGGCTCGGTGATGCCCTGCGCCGGGACGGGATCGAGCTGATGCTCGGGATGCAGGCCACCGCCGCGCGGCGGGAGGGGGACGAGTACATCCTGCAGTTCGGCGACGGCACGGAGGTGCGGGGTGACCGGCTGCTCGTGTCAACCGGCCGGCGCCCACGGGTAGCGGGGATTGGCCTCGAGACGGTTGGCGTCGAGGCCAACCCCCGCGGCATCGCGGTTGACGAGTACCTGCGCGCAGGTGAGCGGCTCTGGGCGATCGGCGACGTCACCGGCATCTGGCCGCTCACCCACGTCGGCGAATACCAGGGCGACGTGGTCGCGATGAACATCGCTGGCGAGACGCACGCGGCGAACTACGAGGCTGTTCCGCGGGTCACCTACACGCACCCGCAGGCCGCCGCGGTCGGCGTGGCCGAGGCGGACTACAGCGCCACCGCACTCGTGTCGGAGGTGGCGAAGACCGCCACTTACACACACGCCTATGCCGAATCCAACGGGTTCCTGACGCTGCTCAGCGACGGCCATCGGCTGACCGGTGCCTACGCTCTGGGGCCAGAGGCCGGTGAGTGGTTGCAGCAGGCGACCCTGGCCATCCGCGCGCATGTGCCAGTGGAAGTGCTGGACGACACGATCCAGCCCTTCCCGAGCTTCTCGACGATCTACGACGCGGCAGTGAAGATGCTTCGCATGGAGATCGCGGACATGCCGCGGCCTGCCAGGCCGATGGAGGCGCAGATGGCCAGCCTGTCCAAGTGATGAGGACAGTGCCGGGCCCGTGACGGGCCCGGCACTACTCACGGCGCACAGGTCACGCGGGGTCTTGGAAGTAGTGGCCTTTGTCGAGGTCGTCGATGAGACCTGGGTTGGCTGGCTGCCATCCGAGCAACTCGCGGGTGGCCGCGCTCGAGGCCGGGCAGTCGAGCGCGATGAATGCGCCCAGCCAACTGAAGTGCTCGCCTGCGTCCTCGGGCGGGATCGCGGCCACCGGCACGCCAAGGTGCCGGCCGAGGACCTCGGCAACTTCGCGGATCGGCACGCCTTCCTCGGCGACCCCGTGCATTACCGATCCTGCCGGGGCCTTCTCCAGGGCCAGGCGGACCAGGTGCGCGGCGTCGAACCTGTGCACGGCGGGCCAGCGGTTGGACCCGTCCCCGATGTAGCCGGAGACGCCCTTCTCGCGGGCGATGCCGACCAAGGCGGCCATGAAGCCGTGGTCACCTTCGCCATGCACGGTCGGGGGGAACCGCACCAAGGACGAGCGCACTCCATCGCCGGCGAGCGAGAGCGCCAGGAGCGAGGTGTCGTGCCGCGTCTGCAGCCCGGCGGGCAGGTGCGCACCAGAGCCGGGGTCTCGCCCGTCCTGTTCGGTAGCCACGTGGCCCGGGCGGATCCCGCCTGTCCCCGAGGCGATGAGGAGCGCCCGGCCGGATCCCGCCAGCACCTCGCCAAACGTCTCCACGGCCCGGCGGTCTGTGTCGGCAGCGTCGGAGAACCTGCCCGAGAACGCGATGTCATGCCGGAACGCGAGGTGGATCACCCCATCAGACGCCGAAGCCGCGTCCCGCAGGCTGTCGATGTCGTCCAGGGTGCCGCGCTGCACCTGTGCCCCGGCTGCGGTGAGCGCCGCAGCCGAGGCATCCGAGCGGGCGAGCCCGACGACCTGATGGCCCGCATCGATGAGTTCAGGGACAACGGCGGAGCCGATCCAGCCGGACGCGCCAGTGACGAATATGCGCATGAGAGACCTCCAGGTGGTCGAGTGTCCTGCGCACCGGGCCTGCGCGAGGAGTTGATGTCAGTCACTGTCATCAACGTACCATCCATGTCAGCCGCTGTCATCAACCTTATGTCAGTTACTGTCATCAACTATCATTGGGGCATGGGCCGATGGGAGCCGGGCGCGCGCGGCCGCCTCGAGCAGGCGGCACTGGAGCTCTACGTCGAGCGCGGGTTCGAGCAGACCGCCGTGGCGGAGATCGCCAAGCGGGCAGGGCTCACAGAGCGGACCTTCTTCCGGCACTTCGCCGACAAGCGCGAGGTCTTGTTCGCGGGTGGGGCCGTGTTGCAGGAACTCATGGCCGACGCCGTCGTCGGCGCGCCTGATTCAGCGGCGCCGATCGATGCGGTCGCTGCGGCCCTGGCGGCCGCTGGCGCCGTGCTCGAGCAGCGCCGCGAACATGCCCGGCAGCGCCAGGCGGTCATTGCCGCCAATGCCGGGCTCCAGGAGCGCGAGCTGATCAAGCTCGCGTCACTCGCCGCGGCGCTCGCTGACGCCCTGCGCAAGCGCGGCGTCACCGACCCAGCCGCGAGCCTGACCGCCGAGGCGGGGATCGCCGTCTTCAAGGTCGCGTTCGCACGCTGGACCAGCGAAAGCAACCAGCAAGACTTGTCTGAGCTCATCCGCGAGTCGCTCGACGAGCTCAAAGCCGTGACCGCGGGCA
>DASYYE010000506.1:0-2165 GCA_035946955.1 Streptosporangiaceae bacterium
TGCGCGACCGCGCCGACCAGGCCAGCGAGCGCGGCCGCCAGGATGAACGCGATTTCGGCACCGTTGACTGCAGCATCAGGGTGCGTCGGTGGCGCTGCGCCGCTGGGTGCATGCAGGATCTTCGTCGCGGCGCTCATCACAACCCACCGCGACGGCAGACTGGGCGGCATGCCCGATCCGTGGAATGCGAACATCCACTACGACTTGAGGCTGAACGCATGCGTGCCCGCCTCGGCCACGCTGGTGCTCGACGCGGGTTGCGGCGATGGTTTCCTCGCCGCCCAGCTGGCCAGGCGGATTTCCCGCGTGATTGCCATCGACCTAGACGCCCCAGTGCTGGAACGGGCGCGAACGCGGTTTCCAGACGCGAACGTGACCTGGTGCCACGGCGACATGCTGACCCATCCGTTTGAGCGGGAGTCGTTCGATGCCGTCGTATCCAACGCGGCGCTGCACCATCTGCCAGACAGCAAGGCCGCCCTGCACCGCCTGAGCGAACTCGTGCGTCCCGGCGGCACACTGGCCATCGTGGGCTTCGCGCGGATGCAGATGCGGGACTGGCCATGGGCCGTGATCTCGTTCGTCGCCCTGGGCCTGGCCAACCGGATCCGGCGAAAATGGGAGCACACCGCGCCAAAGGCCTGGCCACCGCCGGAGACGTTCCAGCAGCTGCGCCGGAACACCCACGAGACCTTGCCTGGTGCCCGCATCTCCCGCCTGCTCCTGGGGCGGTACCTGATCGTCTGGCACGCACCCGGCTGACCACGCCCCCGGCGGGTCCGCCGGCACCGACTCAGTCACCCTTATCAGCGCGGGCCCAGACAGCCCTGCACGAAGTCGTGGCGCAACGGACCGGTAGCGAAAGGGGTCGCTGGAGGCGGCTAGAGCTTTGGGTTCGGGATTTTGAACATGAGGGTCATGTTTTCAAGCCGCGGGTGTGAGCCGCGCTTGGGCGATGTAGTCGTCGACGTGCCGGTCGATGGCGGCCAGTGCGTGGCGTAGCGCTGGTGGGGCCTGGGGCTGGTCGGCGGCGGCTAGCGGTCTGAGCAGGCGGTTATAAATCTTGGTGTAGAAGATCGCGATGCGTCTGCCGTCGGGGGTCAGGGTGTAGCTGTGGGTGTGGGCGATCCGGCGGATCAGGCCGTTGAGGCGCAGGCGGCGCAGGTCGTAGGTCATCTGGCTGGAGCTGTAGCCGGTGCCGAGCAGCCAGGCGGTCAAGGCGCGCAGGCTCTTGTTGGTGACGCCGCAGGCGCCGGACAGGGTGAGGCACAGGGCGCCGGTCAGGGCCATGACCCGGGGGTCGCCGAACCGTAGTACCGGGGCCCTCCTGCCATCCTCGGTGAGGGTGGGCTGTGCGATCCGCTCGGTGGCTGGGCGCGCACGGACGCAGCCCTGGCCGGCACGCATAGTTCTGCAAGTTTGGTAATACTGGCGGTTGGACTCCACTTTCGGTTCACTCCGGTCTGCCCTCAGTCCCTGTGTGCCGCCGCGCCCCGGGCTGGGCCATCTGCACGGGCACGCTGCCGGGCGAGGCCGTCCTGCGCGGGAGGTCGCCGAGGGTCCGGGGGTGGATAAAGTCGGTCATGGCCAGCAACTGTGACAACGCTGGGGGCGTCGGCGTGGCGTCCGCGATGTCGACTCGAAGAGTTGCGGGGCGGCGATGACACGAGCCCGGTCTGCCCGGCCCGACACTGAGGTCGTATTTGATCCTTCGACCTATGTCGATGGAGTGCCCTTCGACGCCCTGGCACGGCTGCGACGAGAGATCCCTGTTGTCCGGGTGGCAGAGACTCCTGTCCTGGGCTGGCCAGCAGGCCCAGGG
Source organism: Streptosporangiaceae bacterium (assembly GCA_035946955.1). Lineage (GTDB taxonomy): Bacteria > Actinomycetota > Actinomycetes > Streptosporangiales > Streptosporangiaceae > DASYYE01. The sequence continues at coordinate 1,823 of DASYYE010000506.1, forward strand.
TTCTGGCTGGTGCTGCGGCACGCGGATATCGAATCGGTGCTGGCCAGACCGCAGCTCTTCTCCTCGGCCCGTGGCGCTACGCAGATCCGTGACCCCGCGACGCCGCAGGCACTGGGCTATGTCCGGCAGATGATGCTCAACATGGACCCGCCAGATCACTCCCGGCTGCGGCGGCTGCTGGGCCGGTCGTTCACCCGGCAGGCGGTCTCCCGGCTCGGGGATCGGATCCGCGGTCATGCGCGGGCGATCTGCGACCGGGTGTTCACGGGCCAGCGGGGTGAATGCGACTTCGCCAAGGACGTGGCCGCCGATCTGCCGCTGCTCACCCTGGCCGAGGTGCTCG
>DASYYE010000507.1:0-1800 GCA_035946955.1 Streptosporangiaceae bacterium
AACCGGCCACGTCACCACAGCGGTCGACGCCCAGTACCCAGCGAATGCCTAGGAGAGCCGGGACCGGCCCCATGCGCCACACAGTTCACAGGAAGTTGAAACGGCTCGGCGTTCGGCGCATCTTCTTATCGGTTGCGTTGGGGCATTCGCGACAAATCGGACGCAGAAGTGGTCGTAACCCAATGCCGGGAAGTTAAGCGTTTCAGCAGGTGGTCAACTGGTTCGCCGCGTTCTGCGGCCAGGCGGAGCTTGTCGATGAGCGTGAGCCGGGGCTTGGGTGGTTTGTAGTGCCCGGGGCCGGTGTCGGTGACGATGGACGTGATTTTCTTGGTGGTGCGGGGCTTGCCGTCGGGGCAGGCGTACCAGCGGCTGACCGGGCATTTGACCTTGCGGGCGCAGACGCGGGGCCGGCGGGGGCCGTGGAGGTTCGCCAGGACGGCGCGGCCGATGTCGCCGGTCAGGTCGCCGTCGGGGCCGGTGATGTTCCAGGCGGCGGTGACCAGTTCCCGGGCGGTTGCGACGGCGGCCTGCCAGCTGGCGCGGTCGGGGTCAAGGCCGGGCACGGACTGGACCGCGTCGGTGACCGCGGTCCGCAGGGCCTGGTAGAGGGCCAGCAGCGCCCACATTTCCTGCTCGACGCCGGCCGGGTCGCCCGAGCGCAGGACCCGGCCGTTGAGCAGGGTGTGGCGCAGGGCGAGGCAGGTGATCTCGTGCTGCCAGCGCTCGTGGTAGAGGGTCATCAGGGCGTGCGCCGGGTAGGCGCGGTGATCCGGCAGGGTGGTGGCCAGCCGGTAGGCGTCGCCGTAGCTGGTGCCGTCGTGGCAGGTCACGGTGACGCGGGCGGTGATGACGCGGACTTTCACCCCGCTGATGACCGTCAGGTACGACCCGTCGGGCAGGCCGCGCAGGACGCGCGGCCTGCGCAGGCAGGACAGCCGGACCAGGAACTGCGCCTGCCGCGCGGCGACGGCGGCCAGGAAGGGGCCGTCATCGAAGCCCCGGTCCATCAGCAGCAGCATCGTGGCGTCCAGCAGGGGCAGCAGTTTCCGCGCCCAGACGGCCTCGCCCTGCCACTGGCTGCCGAACACGGCGCCGATCAGCGCCCGGGTCCCGGTCTCCACGAGGGTCATCAGCAGCAGCGCGGGGTAGCCGGCCTCGCCCCTGGCCAGGTGACGCTTGCCCAGCCAGGCCCGGTTCGCGGCGGTATCGGGGACCTTCAGGGACTTGCACCCGTCGAAGGAGACCGTCCGGTAGCCGCAGAACATGATCCCGGGCGTGCGGGGCTGCCCCAGCGGCCCGGCCAGGACCTCGAACAGCCGCTTCACCGGCGCGGCCCCGATCCGGCGGCGCAGGTACCGCAGCGCCCTGCCCGACGGGCACGGGATGGCCAGCGCGCGCAACCCGGCGGTCAGCCTGCCCCAGACCCCCTGGTAGGAAAGCTCCGGGAACAAGCACATCGCCAGCAGGAAGTACAGCCCGCACCGCGACGGCAGGAACCGGACCCGCTTCTCCAGCCCGCCTTCCTCCTCCAGCACCGCGTCCGCCAGCTCGAACGGCACGACCCGCGTAAGCTCCCCCAGATGGCCGGGAGCGAAGGCCCCCGCAGCGACGGTGATCACCGTCGTGACCGTGGTCACGGCGCAGCGCATGGCAGACTGAACAGGCAACGGGGGCTCCGGCACATGGGGCGTCTTGGTCGACACCCGTCTTACCGGGCCTCCGTTGCGCCACGCAGCCGAACCCGCACACACGCCCAACCCGCTTGACACGCAGGCTCAGCCCTTAACTTCCCGGCATTGG
>DASYYE010000508.1:0-6449 GCA_035946955.1 Streptosporangiaceae bacterium
TACGCCTGGAAGCGGAGCGCCAGCCGGGCCAGGCCCCGGGTGGCGCGCGCCTGAGATTCTGTGAAGGCCAGCACGCTGATCGTGACGTCGGGGTCCAGACCCTGCTGGTTCGGGTGGGCGTGGTGGCGGTTGTGCTTGCTGACCCACCAGCCGTAACTCAGCCCGATGCCCAGGTTCCCGTGCAGGATACCGACGATGTAGTTCGCCCGCCGGGAGCGCGTGATCTGCCGGTGCCCGGCATCATGGCCCAGGAAGCCCACCTGGGTGAACATCCCGGCCAGGAACACGGCGACCGCGAGCTGCCACCAGGAGTCGCCCAGCACGGCGAACACAGCCCACCCGGCGGCGAACAGCGCGGCGGTGACCGTGATCTTCCAGGCGTAGTACCACGGCCGCCGGTCCAGCAGCCCTGCCCGCCTGACCTGCCGTGACAGCTCGGCGTATTCGCTGCCCGGCCCCCGCGGGGAGGACGAGGCCGAGAGTGGCTGCCGCCAGAGTGGGGCAGCCCTCGCTTCGGGGGATCGCACCAGGAACTCCTAGGAAGCGCATCGGTCCGGTAATGCGCCGCCGGGGTCCCGGGCGGAGGTACCTGGCCCAGCACTCAGGTCATCAGAACGCCGTCGGCTTGGGTGGGTACCTTCCTCAACCATATTCCAACTTGGCTGGTTCCCCAGTGACCTGATGAGCTGGCGCCGCTGTCAACCCGGTTCCCCGGGCAGCGAGCTCCGCGATCGTCAGCTCATCAGGTCAGGATGCTTATGGACTTCTCATGCGTTGCTGTGAGGGCAGCGGCTCGGGTGAGGGCTTCTCCGGCGGTATCGCCGGGTCGGCGCCTGTGCTGGTCGAGCCGGGCCGGGATGGCCCCGCCCCACCTCGGATGAGGCGGGGCGGGTGGATGGGAGCCCTGCTGCGTTTGCTTCAGCGCGGAGGGCGGGTTAGTGCCGGAGGGCGTCCTTGACGTTGGCACCGGCAGTTTTGATGTTGCCCCTGGCCGGGTCGGTACGGCCTTCGGTGCGCAGTCGGCGGCTTCCAGTTGCGCGGCCGACACGCTTCTTGACGCCACCTTTGGCGGCTTCGGCCTGGTGGGCGATTATGCGGAAGATGTTCATCGGGGACTTCCTCTCAGGGCTCTATTCCGCCGGCGTGGACGTTCGACCGGGGACATTCGGGGCATGCTGGCAGGGGGCAGCGGCGGCCGGGCAGCAGCCAACGGGAACCGGCGGCACTGTTCAGACGGCGGCGGGTGTTTTCGGTGCGGTGTTGAGTGGCGCGGTGGTGGCGGCGTTGGCCGGCAGACCGGCGGGCAGTGTGAGGGCGGGTGTTTGGGGCATAGGCCGCGGGGTGTCTGCTGTGTCCTGGGTGCCGGTGGCTGGGGTCTGGGGCTGGCTGGGGTCTGGGGCTGCGCGGTCGAAGAAGCGCAGCAGTTCCACGGGGACGGGCATGACGAGGGTGCTGTTTTTCTCGGCGGCGACCTCGACGATGGTCTGGAGCAGCCGCAGTTGCAGGGCGGCGGGGTCGGCGGCCATGACGGTGGCGGCCTGGGCGAGTTTCTTGGATGCCTGGAACTCGCCGTCGGCAGAGATGATCCGGGCGCGGCGTTCCCGTTCGGCTTCGGCCTGGCGTGACATGGAGCGTTTCATCGACTCGGGCAGGGAGACGTCTTTGACCTCGACCCGTTCCACGCGGATGCCCCAGGGCTGCTCGGTGGGGGCGTCGATGACGTCCTTGAGGTGGGCGTTGACTTTCTCGCGCTCGGACAGCAGCTGGTCCATGTCGCTTTGGCCGATCACTGACCGCAGCGAGGTCTGGGCGACCTGGGAGACGGCGTAGGTGTAGTTCTGCACGTTGATGATTGCTTTGAATGGGTCGATGACCCGGTAGTAGACGACGGCGTCCACGCGCAGGGTGACGTTGTCGCGGGTGATGGCTTCCTGGCCTGGCACGGCCGCCACGACGATCTGCATGTTGACCTTGCGGAGCCGGTCTGTGAACGGGTTGACCCAGGTCAGCCCCGCCTCCCGGACGCCGGGCAGCGCCCGCCCGAAGCGGAAGACAATGCCCTTCTCGTACTGCGTAATGATCTTGAAGCCGAACATGTCGGCCGTCCTGTCCCTCGGCGCATGGCGCACCGGGATCACCTGAAACCGGGGACGGCGCTGGCGTGACTGCCGACGTTCGGAATACCCCCGGCCCAAATTCTTATTATTACACGCCAGAGAGAATAAAGCAAAATACTGGTAATTGGCTTTCGGGGTGCCAAGACCGGCGCATGCCTGCGGCGAGCGACGAGTACCCACAAATTCCCCCAATGGCAGAGCGGGAAATCTCTCAGGCTCGGCGGCCCGGCGCGGGAAAGACCTTGCAGCATTGGTGGAAATAGCTCGGCCGGCTCACTGCCGCGCTACCCTACCGAGTCCGCTTGTCACAAATCGTCTCCGGACTCACGGGCACTCAAGACGGCCCTGTGTGCCCGCCGGGGTGGGTCCGTAGCCGGCCTTGGACAGCATCCGGCGCAGATTGACAACGGTCTGGGTGCTGATGTCCTTATGCCGGGGCGGGGTGAAGTATTCGGTCTGGGAGCCGATGGTCACGGTGACTTTGCCGCCATCATGCTGCTCCTCGGCTGAGCCGACGGCTGCCAGCAGCGACAGCACCGCGTGCCATTCGATGTTGTGGCCAGCGGGGTGCTGGAAGATCTGGCGCAACGTGGTGCGTTGATGGTTGCTCAGGTGCAGTGATGGCGATGACATCTATGCTCCTAGTCCGCCATGCTCCATCAGTGGTGGCGGGCACCACCGGGGGAGGTTAGCAAGGTGTTCGATGCGTCGCGGGACGCGCCTGGATCACAACGTGAGAATCATTGATCTGGCCGCTGTCACCTCCTGCCGTGACGTCGCCGCCAGCGCCCTGGCCTGAGGTGCGGCGTGCAGCCGCTGAGCCGCCTGAGCGGCATCGGGGTCCGCTGCCACCCCCCGGGCCGCTGATCGCGGCCTGGATCGTCGGGAAGGTGCCAAGATGCAGGTGGAGTCCGGTGACGCCCAGTACCCGCTGCACGGGCGGGGGAGCCGCGGCTAGGCGCAGGAACCCGCCGGCTGCTCTGGCTCTGTGTTCGACGCCGACCAGCACGGCGAGCCCGCGCTCGTCGCAGTCAGTCACCCTGGACAGGTCGACGATGATCTGGCTGGAGCCGGATTGGAGCGAGCGGACGAGTCCGTCACGCAGGTCTGGGGCCCGGGCGGTGACCAGTTCGCCGCTCAGTTCGGCGATGGTGACGCCATTCGCTGTCCAGGTGGAGACACTGAGGTCCGGAGCGATCGCGGTGCCGGGTTCCATGATTGGTCTCCTGTCAGATGAGACGGAAAGGGCTGCCTGACGGCGGCTGTGGCTCCGGCACGCCAAACGGTGTCCTCCTTCCGGGGCCCCCTCATCGGCGTTTGGCGTCCGCGAGCAGCGCGAGGACTTCGCCGACGGTCCGCTCGCGGCTGGTGGGCTCTGGCAGTGGCAGGTGCTCCACGATCTGGTAGCGGTTACGCCGCCCCTGCTTCTGCCTGTGGATGTAACCGGCGTCGGTCAGGTCGGCGACGATGCCGAAAGCGCTTCGTTCGGTGATCTCCAGGCTGGCCGCGATGTCGCGCAGCCGCATCCCTGGGTCGTGTGCGAGGAGGAGCAGTACGCGTCCGTGCCTGCTCAGAAAGCTCCAGCCCGCCATGTTAGGTAGATTACTATTTCTAGAAAAAAATTGCAATATTCCATGCGGCGGGCATAGGGTTCATGGCAGACAGCAGGACTAGCCGCTGATGGCGGCCAGATACCCCGAGGTCGCTGAAGGGAGCAGGCCATGATCTTCATCGGCCTGGTAGTGGTAGTCGTCGTCGTGTTCGGAGTAGTCGTGATGCCGCGTCTCAGGCGGAAGCTCTAGCTGGCCCGCGACGCGACCAGTCCTCACGGTCCCGACGCCGGGTCATCCGCCGTACCCGGCCACCCGCGAGGTGACGAGTAAGGAGCGAGTTAGGGGGGCACCCCCCTGGAGTAGCAGGCGGATGCCAATCCAGGCGTTGCCCGGGTGGCCGAGGCACCTGAGCGTCTCGGCCACCCGCGTGATGACCTGGCCACTGGCAGGCGGCCGATCGGCCTGCGAGACCAGGCTGCGGGTGTCAGGTCCAGGGCGTGCCGAGCGAGGCCAGCAGGATACTGACCCGACCGTATGGTTGACGGCCCAGTTGTCAGTGCAGGCCCCTCGTGGCGTGCCTGGGCGGCGGCGTCGGCGGGCGTGCCCGCGAAGGGCTCACCGCGGGCCGGCGGATGAGGCAGGAGCGGCGAGCGCTCGGGCCCTGGCCAGTCGATTCGCGGCTCGCGCGGCGGCGTCACGTTCGTGCACCCACACGTCACCCCGGCCTTGCGGGCGGCGGCCACGGTCACCGTGTGGTCGGGGTGTGCGTGGGTCAGCAGGACCGCGCGGATGTCGCCGAGCGAACGGCCGGCGCCTTCCAGGTGTGACCGGATCTGCGGGAGGTGCCCGGGCAGCCCGCCGTCGACCAGCCGGCGCGCTCGGTGGCCGAGCAGGCCGGGGTGTCATCCGAGACGATCTACAAGACCTTCGGCGGCAAGCCAGGGCTGATGTCGCGTGCGATGCACAGCAGTGCCTGCGCGTGGTTGGTCAGGAAGGTCCAGCCCACGGCAGCCGGCGCGGGACCGGACCCTTCGGCTGCCCAGTCATGGCTATGGTCCGTGGGACCGGGGACCAGCAGCCTTATACTCGTAATCCAAGACTGGCAATTTTTTTCCAGAAATTGATAGCATGCGAGGGTGGGCAGTTGGAGCTTCCTGAGTGACCATGACCGAGTGCTGGTCCTTCTCGTGCATGACCCGGGGATGGGACCGCATGACGTAGCGGCCGCCCTGGGCGTCACCGAGCGATGGGCCTCCGGGATCGTGGCTGACCTGACAGCGGGCGGCTCCATCAGCGAGCACAAGGAGCGCCGCCGCTACCAGGCCCTGGCGCGGCGGCCGCTCCCCGAGCTCATCAGCCGCGAGAGGATCTTCGGGGAAGTCCTTGCCCTGTTCCCGGGCACTCGGCCGGCCGCCAGCCGAGTGCCCGCACCGCTGAGGTTGCCGCCCCGCGCCGTGCATGGCGGCCATCCCCGGGCGCGGTCCGGCTGGGCCTAGGGTGTCGCCCAAGGCTGGTAGTGAGCCGTTGGGCCGGGCCCCGCCTGACTGCTGTGGCAGGAAGGCGGCCATCTTAGTGGGTGTTGAGCGGCGCGGTCGCCTTCCGGATGCTGCGGGACCACGCCCGCAACACCAACCAGCGGCTCACCGACCTAGCCCACGACTTCATCAACAGCACCGCCCCGGACTTCCCACCGCCGGGACACCGGCAGCCGCCGCGGCGCTGACCCGGGCCGCCGACCTGTCCCGCCCAGTCAAGGGTCGTTTGTCTGCCATGCGACTGTACGCGCCGGGTCGTTGCTGCCCCGGCGACCGAGGGCGAGCAGGCCTGGATTGGCAGGGTGCGGCCCGCGTTGGTCAGAGCCTGATCATTTTGGCGCAGGGAATGCTGAGCCACCGCCTGTGCGAGCGGAAGTCGACGGTGACTGCAATGCCTTCCTGCACGCTGATGATGGTGCCGAGGCCGTATTTTTCGTGGGTCACCAAGTCCTGCGGTGTGTAGCTCACGGGGGGCGGGGCGGGAGTCTCGGGGACGTTGAAGGGGCTTCCTGGCAGGTTGCGCCGGATCCCGGCGCGGGAGTGGCTCATTACTACCAAGTATGCGCCTATCTCGCCGCTGTGTGGGCGGGTGGGCCTGCTGGGCGTGTTTGCGGTTCATAGGCGTGCCGTGGCGCCTGCGGTGTGCAGGTGCCGCAGCACCTGGGTGTAGGAGGTCAGCAGACCTGTCTGGGCATAGGGGATGCCGCGTGTGGCGCAGAATGCCAGGACCGTTGGCTGGGCGTGGCGGAGGTTCGGCCGTGGCATGGAGGGGAACAGGTGGTGTTCGATCTGGTAGTTGAGACCGCCGAGTGCGCGAGGGCACCGACGACACTGCCCTGACGCGGCGGCACGGTCCTTGCTGTCCGCCCTCGCCCGCTACCCCCTCACCCGCTCCCCGGCAGTCACCGCAACCGCGACCCGGCTGCGGTGGGCACTCTACCCCGCACCCTGGCCCGCTCACGCCTGACGAAAGGTCCAGCTCTGCGAGCCACGGCAGTGGCAGGACACCCACCGCCTGCGGGAAGTCAGTGCCAGGGGCTGGACGGGTGGATGGGCGGTGAGATCAGTCGCCGCGCGGGTTGTCGCCGGTGAGGAGGGCCAGAACCTCGCCCACGGTGCGTTCGCGGCTGGTGGGTTCTGGCAGCGGGAGGTGCGCCTGGACCTGGTAGCGGTTGCGGCGGCCGTCCTTCTGCTTGACGATGTACCCGGCCCGGGCCAGGTCGGTGACGATGCCGTAGGCGCTG
>DASYYE010000509.1:0-32146 GCA_035946955.1 Streptosporangiaceae bacterium
CGAGTCCCCCGGTCGGCACGATGGTGAGTTGCGGATCTCTGGTTCAGGTCCGAGGCGGGCCACCACAGTAAAGCGCCATTAGCCCAGCGGTATCTGGCCAACCTTGATCGGTGTTCCCAGCGCTATTGGGCGGAGGCGCAGGCAGTGGATCGCTGAGGGCCGCCCAGTCTGGCGCCCTAGCTGGCCAGCTTTTCTCATGGCGTGACCGCGATGGCGACAGGGCTCGGTCCGGCCCTGCGAGCACCGCGATTCCCATTCGCACCGGGCCCGAGGTCATGACATCAACTGCCACCGAGCCGCGTGCGATGGTTCCCCGACCCGGCCCCGTGAACCCACAGCCCTGAGTACTGTTGCATTTCACACGGCTTATCGCATCGGGTCGGCCAGCCGGTCATGGCCACCGGAGCCGATCCGTGTACGCCGGGAGTGGCGGGCAGGGGTGCAGTGTGCAGAGACTCGAGCGGCCGACGCCGCCAGTCGGTCGCGGTGGTGTTCTGGCCCAGGAGCGCGGGCAGACGGGCGGGTTGGCTGCCGCACTTGCCGCGCTTGAGGAGAAATTGGCGAACTCGAGCGGGGAAGCTGAGCAGGCGAGGCTGCTCCTGACAGCGCTCGCGTGGGCGAGGGGCCAAGGGCTGCCGAAGGGGCTGTGGGTGACGGTGTCGCGGGCCCTGGCGGAGGGGGTGGGCGCCGACCAGCTGGCACTGAGCGATTCCACGGTGGACTGGATGCTGCGCGTGGGCCGCCAGTGGGTGGTGGCCGGGAAGCGGCCGGATGGGGCCACTGTGTACCGGCTGAGTGATGAGGCGGTAGCGGCTCAACTGCGCACCTGGGTTGTGACGGCGGACCCCACTGGCCGTGCGCTGGGTCGCCGGGATGGTGCGGGAGGGCGCCAGGAGGCCGCGGCGCGGATTACGCGGGCGCTGCTCGCCGCCTTGCCGGTCACGGTGGATGGGCAGCGGGACTGGACGCGGGCCGACCCGTACCTGCGGGCGCACTTGGCGCAACATGCGGCGGATGCGGGACGGGAAACGCTGGGGAACCTGGTCGCGGACCCCGGGTTCCGGGCCGTCGCCGACCCGCAGGGCCTGGCGCCCCTGCTCGGTGCGGTGGCCCTGGCCCAGCGTGACAGTGTCCGCGCCTACATCCGTGCCCGGCCGCAGCTCGGGGCCGACGCTCACGCGAACGCCTCCTACCTTGCGGAGGCGGCACGGGCACTAGGAATGGCGCCTGCAGCGGCCGGCCGGGGCACCGGGGTGCGGCCCCTGTACCGGCCGCTGCTGTCTGCCGTTCGTCATGACGACAGCCTGGTAACGCTCACCGGCCACCGCGGAATGATCAATGAGCTGGTGATCGGCACGACCCCGGATGGCCGGGTGCTGCTGGCCACCGGCAGCGATGACACGACGGTGCGGGTGTGGGATGCGCTGTCCGGGGAGATGGCCTGCCCGGTGATCGCCGCCCATGCCGATGAAGTGTGGGGGGTGGCGTTCGGGAATGCCCCAGACGGGAAGCTGTTGCTGGCCTCGTGCAGCCGGGATAAGACGGTGCGGGTATGGGATCCAGTGACCGGCACCCCGCTTATTGAGCCGATCACGGGCCGCTCCGAGCGGGTCTACGACGTGAAGTTCGGCACCACCCAGGATGGCCGGCTGCTGCTGGCCTCCGGCAGCGGCGACGGCACCGCGCAGGTTTGGGACCCACTGACCGGGACGGCGGCCGGGAAGCCGCTCACCGGCCACCACGGGCGGGTCCGCTCGATGGCCTTTGGCAACTGTCCGGATGGGCGGCTGCTGCTTGCGACCAGCAGCCCGGACGGTCCAGTGCTGGTCTGGGACCCGCTCACACTTGAGCCGGTCATCGAGCCCATCACTGGCCACCCCGGAGACGTGTACGGCGTGTACTTCTGCACAGGCACCCATGGGGAACTGCTCATGTACACCACGGGCGTGGACGGTGAGGTGCGGTACTGGGATCCGCTGACCGGCGCGTCGGCGGGGGAGCCGTTCCCCGTGCTCGCCGGGCCGGTCTACCCGCTCAGGTTCGAGACCGACGGCTCCGGCCGTCAACTGGTGGCCTTCGCCAGCGGCGGCCCGCACATCCAGGTGTGCGATCCGGGAGACGTGTCCCAGCAGCCGGTGACCCTCGTCAGCCTGGGCGGCAAAGTCCAGGACATGTGGTGGGGCAGGGAACCGGGCGGACGGCTGCTGCTGGCCTCGGCCAGCACGGACCTGAGCGTGCGGATCTGGGACCGGTTCACCCCCGCTGCGGAGGTCAGCGCAGGCATGGTGGAGACCGGCTGGGTACGCTCGCTCGCCTTCGGCACCGGGCCGGGCGGCCAGATCCTGCTCGTCACCGCGAGCGGCGGTAATGAGCTGGATGTGTGGGACGCCCCTGCTGAATCGCACATCCGCCAGATGCCCATCGGCAGTGAGGGCTGGGTGGACTGCGCGGCCTTTGGGTTCCCCCACGATGGGTGCCTCCTGCTTGGCTCAGCGGGCCGATACGGCACCGGGAATGGCGCCGCGGTCCAGGTGTGGGACGCGCTGACCGGTGAACTGCTCACCGGGCCGCTGTCCGGATATGAGGAGACCGTCCGTTCACTGTCGTTCGGCATCGGGCCGGCCGGCCGGCCGCTGCTGGCATCCGCCAGCGATGACGGCACACTGCGGGTGTGGGATGCGCTGACCGGCGCGCCGGTGACACGCTCCATCACCGCGCACACCGACCGGGCCGAGGCGGTCGCCATAGCCGACGTCGCGGGCAGGGGCCCGCTGATGGCTTCCGGCGGGGGTGACGGGATGGTCCGGCTCTGGGACCCTGTCACGGGGGAATCGGTGAGAGCGCCGCTGGCGGGGCATACGGGCAGGGTGCGCGCGGTGGCGTTCAGCATGGACGCCGGAGGCGGGCCGCTGCTGGCCTCCGCCAGCGACGATGGCACAGCCCGGATCTGGCGACCGCTGGCCAGCAGAGCCGGCGGCAAGATCCTCACCGGCCATGATGGCGCGGTGGTGTCCGCTGCCTTCGGGTCCGGGCCGGGTGACCAGCCCTTGCTGGTGACCGGTGGGGCTGACGCGACGGTGCGGGTCTGGGACCCTGGGCGGGGAACCAGCCTTCTGACCCTGCGGCGCCTGTCCAGTGTCCGGGCGGTCGCGGCGACTGGCCGCATGCTGGCAATCGGCCAGGACGAGGGATTCTCTGTGATCGAATTGGACCCAGCAGCGCTGCCGCGTGCTACCCCGCTCGGCGTCATCGGAGAGGGCCACAGCCCCCGCTCATTGGTTCACCGTCGGCGCTCGTGACCTGGCAGACGCACCGGCAGCAGGTCACCTCCGACCACGAGATCGTGGTTCGCACAATGGTGCGTCTGGCCACCGATATGCGCCACTAGCTCAGTGGATCAGAGCGGACGGCTTCTACCCGTACGGTCCCAGGTTCGAGTCCTGGGTGGCGCACGCGAGACACATGGCGCGTTAGAGGAGCGGTTAACTCGTCTGGCCCTCAACCAGAAGAACGCCGGTTCGAACCCGGCACGCGTCACTTCAACGGTAAGCCCTCGTCGTCCAATGGCTAGGATCTCGGGCCTTCACCCCGGGGAAGACGGGTCGGAACCGTCCGGGGGCACGCAAGGTAACTATTCTCGCGTAGCACAATTGGTAGTGCTGCTGACTGTTAATCAGCACGGTACTGGTTCGAATCCAGTCGCGAGAGCGCCTTTACAAGGGGTCGTAGCTCAGGTGGTCCAGAGCGCCAGGCCGTCAACCTGGAGGCCGCGAGTTCAAGTCTCGTCGATCCCGCGGAAGTCGAAGTGTCTTCCCATACCCCTGTAGCTCAATGGACAGAGCGTCTGATTACGAATCAGAAGGTTACAGGTTCGAGTCCTGCCGGGGGTGCGGTGACCGATGTCCGGATACGGACAAATCGGCCACGCCAGGAGTCAAAACGATCATCATGACCATGATCGATGTGCGCTGGCGGACAAAAGATTCTCCGTATCGGTACATCGATCATTAGCGAACGATCAGTAGCTCAGCGGCAGAGCAGCGGTCCTACAAACCGTGGCGCGCAGGTTCGAGTCCTGCCTGATCGACGGTGGATGTAGCTCAAATGGGCAGAGCACCCCGGTTGTGGGCCGGGAGGTTGCGGGATCATGGCCCGTTGTCCACCCCAATGGGCGGAAGGCGGATAGTGGCTGGCCGCGCTGGTCCGTAAAACCAGATCCTCCGGGACGTTGCAGGTTCGACACCTGTTCCGCTCACGCAAGCCCTCGTAGCGCAGTGGATTAGCGCGCATGATTCCGAATCATGAGGCCGGGAGTTCGAATCTCTCCGGGGGCACGAGCGCGTAGCTCAGCGGACAGAGCCGCCGCCTCCTCAGCGGTGTGGCCGGAAGTTCGAACCTTCCCGCGCTCGCCAAGGTCGCGTGACCGAATGGCAAGGTGGCAGCCTGCAAAGCTGCATAAGCGGGTTCAATTCCTGCCGCGGCCTCGAAGGTGCTCACGCTGTTACGACGAAGGATTGGCGTCCCGCACGCGGAACCTGCGCAACTTCGACCAGGCCGGTGTCTCCGACGAACTGGCGGGCAACGTGGCGGCCAAGCTGGCGTACCTGCAGCGGCTGAGCCCGCACGCTGAAGCCACGCTGGCACGACCGCTGCTGAGCCGGGCGGTCGTGCCAGCACGCGTAGCGGACAGTTCCGGGGAACCCGGGTAGTAGAGCCGCCCCAGGCTGAGTAGGACAGCCAAGTCCGGTTGAGTAAGCGCACCCATGTGGGCGCACAGCCACGTTCCTAACGTCGAAGGCAGGAGAACCCTCAAAGGAACGTGATACGCATGAAATGGCTCACGAGGAAGTCCGTGCTGCGCATCGTCGTTGTCTCGCTGTTGGCTACGGCTGCCCTCGGAATCATCAGCGTCCTGTGGCCCGGCTTCGGCTCAATATTCTGGAGGATTCTGGCCACCGTGGTCTTGACCGACGCCGCGAGCCTTTTGGTGCTGGCCTGTGCGGGTCCTGCGAAGTCGGCGCCTCACCGGGTGGCACAGGTGGCCGGGATCCTCGGCGCCTGCCTGGGCCTGGTGACCGGCATCGGCGTGGTCTGGGTATCCGAAACCAATGTCGCATGGGACGGCATGCTGCGGGCGTCGGTCGTATCGCTCATTGTCACGGTTACCTCGACGCACGCGTGCCTGATGCTGCCACTGCGTCCGGCTCCCCGGATCGCGCGCCACGTCGTGACCGGCACGGTCCTGTGCACTGTCGCCGCCGCCGAACTCATGGCGAACTATGCGATGTTTCCGGGTTTCGACCCCGGTATCGGCTACCTCAGAGCGGTTGCGGTACTGCTGATCCTGGGCGCGCTCGGAACCATCCTGACCCTGCTCCTGCGCCGCTTTTGGCCACGCCACCCCAACACGGCGCTGGTGGGGGCACCGGTCGGCGATCCGTCACCGACCGTCGGCGCCAAGCTGCCGGTCCCGTAGCGCCCGTCTTATACGATCGCTGCCGGGCTGGGGGCTGGCGGGGAACCACAGTGGCGTAAGGACTGGGACGCGATGGAACTGCTGCACTCGGGCAAGGTCAGGGAAGTCTATGAGGACCGCGGCGACGTGCTCCTGGTCGCCTCGGACCGGGTCTCCGTGTATGACGTCGTGCTCCCAACCGCCATCCCGGACAAGGGGAAGATCCTCACCCAGCTCTCGCTGTGGTGGTTCGAGCGCCTCGCCGACCTGGTACCCAACCACGTGGTGTCAGGCACCGACGTGCCAGCGCAGTGGGCCGGGCGGGCGATCCGGTGCCGCCGTCTCGACATGGTCGCTGTGGAGTGCATCGCCCGGGGCTACCTGACCGGGTTGGGCCTGCGCGAGTACCAGGAGCACGGTGCGGTCAGCGGCGTCAGCCTGCGGTCCGGGCTGACCGACGGGTCGCGGCTGCCCGAACCGGTCTTCACCCCGACCACCAAGGCCCCGCCGGGCGAGGGTCACGACGAGTTCCTGACCTACGGCGAGGTGGCCGCCAAGGTCGGCGCCGAAACAGCCGGTGAACTGCGGCGGCTCACGTTGGAGGTGTACCGGCGGGGTGCCACGGTGGCTGCTGAGCAAGGTGTCGTCATCGCCGACACCAAGCTGGAGTTCGGCTGGGCCCCTGACGGCACGCTGGTGCTGGGTGACGAAGTGCTGACCCCCGACTCCTCACGGTTCTGGGCATCCAGCGAATGGCGGCCCGGCGGCCCGCAACGTTCCCTGGACAAGCAGTTCCTGCGCGACTGGTCCGCCACGCTGACGTGGTGGGACCGGACTCCCCCAGGCCCAGAGATCCCGTCTGAGGTCGTCGAAGCGACGCGCGCCCGCTACGTGGAGGTCTACGAGCGCCTCACCGGGCAACGCTGGTAGACGCGGCCGGCGTCGTGCCAGCTAGCGCCAGGCCCGCCAAGCGCCGCCCGTCGCTGCAAACAGCAGGCGGGCGGCGCCAGCAGGCCTGGCGGCAGACCCTAGAACTGGTCAGTCGAGGCGACGGCCTCACAGATCGTGAGTTCGGGCGGGAGCGGAGTGATGCCCACCGAGACGATGAAGTCCTGCAGGTTCGGGTCGGCAAAGAACCGCTGGAAGTCCTCAGCCGTCTCCCACTCCTGGCTGATCACCACAAGGCCGTCACTGGCTCCCAGCCTGTGGTGGATCGCACCCTGCCCCCGGGCCTTGTCGGCGAACGCCTCGAACTCATCGGCCCGCTCCACCAGTGCCCGGCGGAACATGCCCGTATCGCCCCGGAACTTCCCGATGATCAGCACGCTCACGGCGTGGTTCCCCTCCCTAGGATGGCTTCCGCCTGACGGCACAGCTGCGGGGGCCGTCAGGCGGCCGTGGACTCCCCAGAGGGGTACGTCGCCGACCCGGTCGGCGGATCACCCGCTAACTGGTGAAATATCCCCTAGTCGAGGGCGAGGGCGGAGGCCGCCGTCAAGACCCGGCCCGCCAGGTCCGCGTCGCCGATGACGTGCAGGTCAAGGTCAGCCGGGACCACCCGGTTCCCGACCAGCCGGCAGAACCCGACCACGTCGAGGACGATCCCCACTGACAGCGACTCGTCCAGGGAGTCACCGATCCCCACGTCCCAGGTGCCGCCACCGTGACCGGTCAGCACCAGGTGCACGCTCACCGTCTCAGCCAGGCCGGTCAGGGCCGCGCCGACCGGCAGCAGCCCCGCTGCCAGGCCGCTCATGAGCCGCAGCGTCGAGCCGTCGGGCACGGCCGGGGGCAGGGAGGTTACGCGACGGATGTCGTTGTCGTGGATCCACAGCTCGAACGCGCGGACGACCATCAGGGCAGCAACGGGCAGCCGCATGCCGTGCATCGCCACGTCCGCTGCCAGGTCACTGTGGGCGGCAACCAGGCTGAGCGTGCGGTCGGCGGCCTCGCGCCACTCAGTGCGGGTCTGCTCCGGGGTGCGCCCCGCCTGGCGGTCAGCCGCGGGCTGGGTCGAGCCGATGTGGTTGGCGTCGGCGACCTCCGGGTCGCCGGACAGGCTGCGGTGCACGTCCTCCTCGACGCCGGTCAAGTGACCAACCAGGCCCTGGACGTCCAGGTCGCGCAGGACAGGGCGCTGCCAGTCCTGGCTGTCCAGGGCGCACAGCATGCCGTAGAGCGCGTCGGCCGCACGGCTGAACGCCTCTATGGGAGAGATCTCGGGGACCGCCGGAACAGTCTGGCCGGCGGCACGCGCGCGGATGGCAGCCTCCAGCACCCGCGCTCGCAGGCCGGGCGGGGGCGTCACCGGCGCCGGTGTGTTCGCCGTCATGACTGCTCCAGCAACTGCCGGTCGAGGATCTGTTCAAGCTTGGCCAGTGCGAGCCTGAGCCGGGACTTGGCGGTGCCTTCCGGGATCCCGGCCGCGGCCGCGACCTCCCGGTAGGACAGCCCGTCGAAGTAGGCGAGTTCGACCACGCGACGCTGGCTGTCGGGCAGCAGGCTGACCGCGGCCCGGACCGCGCCGGCCACCTCCTGCGACATCAGCCCATCTCCCGGGGCCGCCTGGCCCTCCTGCGGGGTCAGCCGGTAGTGGCGCTCCTGGCGGGCGACCCGGCGCAGTTCGCTGCGCACCAGGTCAACGGCCCGGTGCCGGGCCATGACAACCAGGTACGTGCGCAGCGGGCCCGCGTCTGGGTCATACCGGTCAGGGTGGCTCCACAGCTCTACGAAGACTTCCTGCACCACATCTTGCGCGGCCACGCCGTCCCCCAGCACACGCACGGCCGCGCGGTAGACGGCAGATGCGAGCCAGTCAAAGGCCTCCGCGAGTGCCTGATCGTCCCCAGCCGCGAGGCGTGCCCTCAGCAGCCCGTCCGTCCCCACCACAGACGGCACGCTAGCGCGCCACGCGGCCGGGGGCAACGCGTTCGGGGCACGAACGCGCAGAGACAGCGGGCCCAGCCCGGTGGGTGTTACGGCCGGGCCGAACACACCCACCTGGTAGAGCGCCGCTGTCTCCATGCCCCCCCGCGCCAGTAATCCATGGGGGGTACGTCACCGGGTGTGCCGCCGGATCACCTCCGGCCGCACACAACCGTCGCTTACAGGCTGGCGACGCTCGCCTGCTTCTCGCGGACCGCTTCTGCGGCCGTGCGCAGGGCGGCAAGCTCGGTCTCGGTCAGGTCACGCTCCACTACGCGGACGACCCCACCGGCCCCGAGTTCGGCTTCCACGCCCAGGTACACACCGGAGATGCCGTACTCGCCGTCCACCCATGCGCAGACCGGCATGATGGCGTGGGAGTCTTCGGCCACGGCGCGAGCCATCCGGGCTGCCGCCGCGGATGGCGCGTAGTACGCGGAGCCGGTCTTGAGCAGGCCGACGATCTCAGCCCCGCCGTTGCGGGTCCGCTCCACCAGCGCCGTGACATCTGCCTCCGGCAGTAGTTCGTGCAGCGGCTGGCCATTGACCGAGCATGCCGAGGGCACCGGCACCATGGTGTCCCCGTGGGATCCGAGGGTGAGCGTACGCACCGAGGAGATGGGCACACCCAGGCGCTCTGCCACGAAGTAGGTGAACCTCGCGGTGTCCAGCATGCCGGCCTGCCCCATGACCCGGTGCTTCGGGAACCCTGACACGTTGGCGGCGAGCGCGGTCATCTCGTCGAGCGGGTTGGAGACGACGACGAGCACGGCCTCGGGGGCATGCTTGACCACGTTCTCCACCACGCTGCGGACGATCTTGGCGTTGACCTCGATCAGGTCCATCCGGCTCATGCCCGGTTTGCGGGGCAGGCCAGCGGTGACGATGACAATGCCTGACCCGGCGAGGGCCTCATAGCCTTCCCCGGACAGGCCGGTGGTCTGGCCTGTGACCTTGGTTTCGAAGCCCTCGACCGGCGCCGACTGGTTCATGTCGAGCGCCAGGCCTTCTGGCTTTCCTTCGATGATGTCGGTGATGACGACCTCGTCGAAGACGTCGTACTCGGCCAGGCGCTGTGCGGTGGTCGAACCGTAGAAGCCTGCCCCGACGACAGCCACCTTCCCATGACGGGCCATGTTGTGCGGTCTCCTTATCCGGGGTTCAGTGGTTGAGTTGGGCGCGGAGGTTACTGGCCAGTGTCGCCAGGAACTCCTCGGTGGTCTGGAACGGCGTGTCGCGGCCGATCAGCAGCGCCAGGTCCTTGGTCATGCTGCCGTCTTCCACGCTGCTGACGCACACCGCTTCCAGCCTCTCGGCGAAGCCGGTGACCTCGGGAGTGTTGTCGAGCTTGCCCCGGTGGGCCAGCCCGCGCGTCCAGGCGAAGATGGAGGCAATGGGGTTGGTGGAGGTTGGCTTACCCTGCTGGTGCATCCGGTAGTGGCGGGTGACCGTGCCGTGTGCCGCCTCGGCCTCCACCGTCCGGCCGTCGGGGGTCATCAGCACGCTCGTCATCAGGCCCAGCGAGCCATAACCCTGGGCGACCACGTCGGACTCCACGTCCCCGTCGTAGTTCTTGCAGGCCCAGACGATGCCGCCCTCGCCCTTGATGACCTGGGCCACCATGTCGTCGATCAGCCGGTGCTCGTAGGTGATGCCGGCCGCCTCGAACTCGGCCTTGAACTCCGACTCGAAGACGTCAGCAAAGAGGTCCTTGAACCGCCCGTCATAGGCCTTGAGGATCGTGTTCTTGGTGGACAGGTAGAGCGGGTACCCGCGGTCCAGCGCGTAGCGCATGGTGGCGCGGGCGAAGTCACGGATGGAGTCGTCGAAGTTGTACATGCCGAGTGCGACGCCGCCACCGGAGAACATGGCCACCTCGAACTCACAGCCTTGCGCCTGCGTGCCCTCGTCCGGCACGTAGGAGATCATCACCTTGCCTGGGCCCGGGACCACGAAGTCGGTGGCCCGGTACTGGTCCCCGTGGGCGTGGCGGCCGATGATGATGGGCTTGGTCCAGCCCGGCACGAAGCGCGGGACATTGGACACCACAATGGGCTCCCGGAACACAACACCGCCGAGGATGTTACGGATCGTCCCATTGGGGGAACGCCACATGTGCTTGAGCCCGAACTCGGCGACCCTGGCCTCGTCGGGCGTGATGGTGGCGCACTTGATACCGACGCCATGGCGCTTGATCGCATTCGCGGCGTCTACAGTCACCTGGTCGTCGGTGGCGTCACGGTTGGTTATTGCCAGGTCGTAGTACTCAAGCTCGATGTCGAGGTAGGGGAGGATGAGTTCATCTTTGATGAACTTCCACATGACCCGTGTCATCTCGTCGCCGTCGAGCTCGACGACCGGGTTCGCTACCTTGATTTTGGGCATAACCCTGCTTTTCTCCTTATCTCCTCGCCCAGCCTTCCCCCCTCGTCACGGCTGGTCTCCCCGCTGGCACCGCCTGCCGCGCGGGCACACCTCATGTCGGCAGGAGCAGACCCGTGGCCGCCAGCCCTGCCGCGAGCGCGGTCAGCGTGACCACGTCGGTGAATCGCTTCCTGGATGCGAGCAGTCCCGCCTGGGCCTGCGGGAGCACCAGCCTGGCCAGTGCCGCGACAGCGACCGCGCCTGCCAGAGTCAAACTACCTCCCCTGAGCGCGTCGGCACCCCCCACTGCCAGCCACGCGAGCCCAGCCCCACAGCCCGCGACCACCACCAGATAGGGCAGCACCATCTCCCGCTGCGACGGGGCCTGGCGGGCGGCCTGTGCACCGGCCAGATGCCGCCCGGTCAAGGCAGGTCCAGTGGTGTCCAGGCCCGGCCGCCGGGGCTGCTGAGCGGCCCGCCGGCCGCGACGAAACCCGCCGCATCTCTGGACACTCTGCCCGCCATATCTTGCATCTTGCCCTCTCTGCTAGTTCCCGCGCTCTGCTAGTCCCCACTCGCCCTGCTAGTCCCCACTCGCCTGCGGGGCGCCTTTGAGGCGCCGCCTTCCCTCGTCGCTCCTTCGCGCCCTGCTAGCCCGCTCGCCTCCGGGCGCCTTAGGCACTGTCTTCCCTCCTCGCTCCTGCGCTCGCTGCGCTCGCTGCGCTCGCTTCTCGCTCGTCAGTCCAGACAGCGCCGCGCCCTTCGGCCCGCGGGGGGCGCTCGTTGGTCCAGGCGGGCGGCGGCCTTTTGGGTCGTAGGGGGGAGTCAGTCCAGGCGGCAGCGCGACAGTTTGGGTTCGCGGGTTCGGTCGGAAGTGTAGCGGTGGTTTATGGGAGGTTCATGCCGACTCGGACGAACTCGGCCAGCCTGACCAGGCATGAACCAGAAACCGGTGCGGCGGCGGGAAACCCGTCCGGCTATGGGCGATACGGAGGGCCCCCGGCAGGGTAACCAGATCGTAAGGCATCACTAGCTACGGAGCCAGGCAGGTGAACCTCGTGGAGGGGCCCTACATTCGCATCGAAGAGACCGGCACGGTTGTTCCGCTGTCTCATGCGGTGACGACGGTCGGGCGCGGGAGCGGAGTCGACGTCCATCTCAGCGACCCCAGTGTCTCGCGGCTGCACGCCGAGATCATCCTCCGTGGACCCTACGCATACGTTGCGGACCTCGGATTATCACGCAACGGCACGCGGGTCAACGGGCGACTGGTAGCACGGCGACTGCTCCAGGACGGGGACGTCTTGAGCTTCGGCACCGCGCGGTGCCGGGTCGGCGGCTTCCCGGAGGAGGACCTCCCAGCCGAGGTGGAGTTGCGGCGTTCAGCCAGCCCGGAACTCACCCGGCGTGAACTCGACGTGCTGACCTCGCTGTGCCGCCCAGCCCTGACGGACCAGGCCTTCGTGGCACCGGGCACCGCGCGCGCGATCGCTGCTGACCTCGTGGTCACCGAAGCGGCGGTCAAACAGCACCTGCTGCGCCTGTACCAGAAGTTCCGGATCCCGGAGGGCACCAACCGCCGTGTCCGGCTCGCCAACGAGGTGATCGCTCTTGGCCTGGTCAGGCCCATGCCGCCGGCCGAGCGGGTAGACAATGTGCCCGCCCAGCGGTCCGCCGGACCCAGCGTGACCACCGGTGCGGCAACAGGAGGATGAACCTGGGCGGCCGGGCTAGGACGCGGTCTGTCAGAGGCCGAGGAGGTGGCGTACCAGGCTGCTGATCACGCTGACGCGGTGCGCCAGGTTGAGGTGCTGCAGCAGGCCGAGGTTGGGCAGCGGCCCCAGGGTGAACCCCCAGGAGGACAGGAACCCGCCCGTGGTGTGCAGCGGCCAGAAGTAAGAGGGCCACGTGATGGCCGCGGTGAACGCGGCGACCGATACCACCCCGACGGCTGTCAGTGCGAGCCCTTGCGCGGCCGGGCTGGCGCTCATGGCGTCGTAGATCCGGCCGAGTTGCCAGCGGGAAGGGCCTGACCCCGGGCCGAGCCCGTAGAACGCGACCGCGGCCCCGGTCGCGTAGGCGATGGCACGCAGCGGCCAGTCCCCCGGCACGAAGGCAACCGTGACCCCCGCCGCGACGGCGGCCGCCGCCAGCGCGAACGGCACCAGCAGGACGAACCCGCCCAGGGCACGCACGAGGTACAAGGGGAACATCACGACCGAACGCACCGCCTGGCCCCCCCTCGAACCCCGGGCAGCACGCCGCCGCGCGGCCCGGCGCCCGGCGAGCCCGCCCGCCCGCAGGCAGGCGATCAGCGCCAGCGCCGCGAGTGTCCCCGCCACCGGCATGAGCACGCTGATGCTGGCCGCGAGCACCATGGCAGCGATGACGAGGACCACGTCCCAGCGGCCCGCCGCGAGTGCACCACTCCCCGGGAAGTCGGGGAGCGCAGGCGTGCTCCCGGGCCTGACCCCCCGCCGGCCAGATCCGGGTGCCAGGGTGTTATCGAGGGCGTACCGGACAGGTGGCAGCAATTCAGCGACCTCAGGTGAGCCAGGGCCCACCGCCATCGGGCGCGTCCCTGGGCCCAGCACCATGCCACCACCCGGCCAGGCCAGGCCAGGGGCCACTCTGGTGGGCCCGTACCCGTCCGTCTCGGGCACCGCTGGGGCTGGGGGTGCGCTGGCACCTCCCGGTGCCAGCGCGGTCACGCCGTCTCTGGCCAGCGCGGTCTCTGCCAGTGCACTCCCGGCCAGCGCTCCTCCAGCGAGTGCTCCGGGGCCGACCGTGCCGACGTCCGCGCCGGGTACCGCACCCGTCCCGGGCACGACAGCCAGGCCAGGCGCGCCGGCTACGCCGGAGGGGACGCCCGCGCCAGGCAGAGCCGCACCATTACCCGCCAGTGCGGGGCTGGCCGCACCATCCGCCAGGGTCGCGCCCACGGGCGTGGCGCCTCCAGCCGCCCCTGGCGTGGCCGCCGGAGTGACCGTGGGGCCGGGGACGAGAGACACGGCATCGAGCGCGGCTGCCTGCCCGCCTAGCTGGACCGCGGTCGGGCGATGTGCCGGATCCCGTGCCAGCGCCCTCGTCACCAGCGGGAGCAGCGGCGAAGGGATCCCGGCCAGGTCAGGCTTGCCGTTCACGATCCGGTAGAAGATCGTCTCGTACTGGCCGGAGCCGTAGGGGGGACGCCCGGTGGCGGCAAAGGCCAGGGTGGCGCCCCAGGCGTGGATGTCAGAGGCCTCGCTGCTGGGCTGCCCCTCGATCACCTCGGGTGCGAGGTAACCCGGGGTGCCCATGAACATCCCGGTGAGGGTCAGCCGGGTCGCGTCCGGCCCCTGCGCGATCCCGAAGTCGATCACCACGGGCGCACCGTCGAGCATCATGACGTTGCCGGGCTTGAGGTCGCGGTGGACCACGCCCGCGGCATGCACGGCCGCGAGTGCCTCGGCAAGACCAAAGGCAACGCGGGCCAGCACGGTGCCCCCGATCGGGCCGTTGGTGGCGACCACCTCATCGAGCGTGCAGCCGGGCACGTAGCGGGTCACGATGTAGGGGGTGTCGCCGGTGAGGTCGGCGTCCATGACCTCAGCCACATAGGGGCTGCGGACCCGCTGCATCGTCTCCACCTCGCGGGCCATCCTGCGCCGTGCGGTCGACTCCCCCGCGACGCTGGAGCGCAGCACCTTGAGCGCCACGGCCCTGCCCTGGGCGTCCTCGGCGCGGAAGACCACGCCCATCCCACCCTCACCGAGCCGGCTGAGCAGGCGGTACCCTCCGAGTTGCTCTGGCATCAGTTGCTGTCCGGTCATCGCACACCACGGCCTAGGAACCGGTGACGAGCTTGCGCAGCGCCTCGGCCGCGCCCGCGCTCTGGTTGGACAACACGACGAGTTCCCGCGCGAGTTCGTCCACCCACGCCTGCATGGGCACCGGCTGGCGGGACAGCACCACACCCCGCACCTCGCGGCACACCTCGGCAGTGGGCTCCCGGCCTTCCTGAACAGCGAGCGACAGAACCTTCTCGCCTAGCCTGACCGTGATCTTCGTCACGCGTCCGGGGCGTCCGTGCATGCGGTCCGACACCGACCTGACGCGCTCTATGTCTACGCAGCCCGCGGGCAGGGCGTCCCCCAGTGACTCCGTCAGCACCCGCGCGTAGATGGCGATGTCAGCACTATCGGCGCGCAACGCGGCCGTGACCATGTCCAAGTCCAGGGACGTGGCACCGCCGGGTCCGCCCATGCCTGCATCACCTGGTTCGCCCATACCTGGGCCACCGAGGTCGTTCACTGCTGTCCCCTGTCAGCGTCCGGCAAACGTGGCCTTCCCAGGTCCATTCTCGACGAAACTGCTCATGCCTGTCGCCTGGTCTTCGGTTGCGAACAGGCCGGCGAAGTGCAAACGTTCGATCTCGAGGCCCGTGCGCAGGTCCACGCCGAGTCCCTCGTCAATAGCCTGCTTGGCCGCTGCCAAGGCTACCGCGGGCCCGTTGGCATAGCGCGCGACCATTGCGCGGGCCGCTTCGTAGACCTGGTCGTCGGGGACCACCTTGTCGACGAGGCCGATCTGGGCCGCTTCCGTGGCCGGCACGAACCTGCCGGTGAAGACCATGTCCTTGGCGCGGGCGGGGCCCACCAGACGGGGCAGCCGCTGGGTGCCGCCCGCCCCGGGGATGATCCCGAGCAAGATCTCCGGCTGACCGAGTGCGGCGCCCTCGCCCGCGACGCGGAAGTCGGCGCACAGTGCGAGTTCGAGGCCGCCGCCGAGCGCATAGCCGGTCAGTGCCGCCACCACGGGCTTGGGGATCCTGGCGATGTCGGTGAACGCGTCCTGCAGGCGGCGGCTGTCCGCCGCCACGGCGGGATAGGTGGCGTCCGCCATCTCCTTGATGTCGGCGCCGGCCGCGAAGACCTTGGGCCCCCCGTAGAGCACGACGGCGCGCACCGCCGGGTCGGCGCTGACCTCACGGGCCGCCTCAGCGAGTTCGTCCTGCACCTGGGCATTCAACGCGTTCATGCGCGGGCGGTCCAGGCGGATCGTCGCAATAGCCTGGTCATGTTCGATCCGCACGAACTCGCCCATGTCTACCTCCGCTGGCTGGGGCTCGATCATACCGAGCCCGCGCGCCGCGGGTTTCCGGATAAACCGATGGCCGGTGTGGGCCCCCTCCCTCTACGTTGCCCGCACCGGCCATCGCCTCACATGGCTGTGGTCGATCGCACAGCCGCCACCGCGCGCGCTGCGAACCGCGGGGTGTCCTGGCACGCGTTCCGGCTGGCCTACTTGGGGACTGGGCGCGGCATGGGAACGCGTCCCGGCCGCTCGAGGAACGCCTGTACCTCAGCCTCGCGGTAGCGACGGTGTCCGCCGAGTGTGCGGATCGAGCGGATCTTGCCCTGCTGCGCCCAGCGGGTGACGGTCTTGGGGTCCACGCGGAACAGCGCGGCGACTTCGGACGGGGTTAGGAGACGGCCCTCTTGGTGGATGTCAGCCCTCACGGTGACGGTGTCCTTTCACGTAGGGGGTTAAGCGTGCCTACGAATGCAAACCGTCGGCACGGCAGTTCTGGTTACCGCGATGGGTCTCGACAAGGCCTCCCCTCGACCCTCGCGGTCCCCCCACAGTCCCGCCACGGGACTCCTCCTGGAATCTCCCGTTTTGATGGTGGGGGACACACAGTTGGCGCTCTACGGAGTGCGACGGTTTACTTCCGCTCCGTAATAGCTTGACGGCATTCTGCCCTCCGCGCAATCCCTTCACGCAAACTGAGTGTCGCTGTTTGGTTACCGCAGGTCGCCGTTTGTCATCCCAGCGGGGGCGTCAGGGTATGTGACCAGGCCCATCTCCGCGGAACCCGCCAGCAACGCGTGGTGTGGGACCACTCGCACCGTGTAGCCGAACGGGCCCGGCCGACCGAGTGAGACCTCTCCGGCATACCGGGCGATACCGTCCGGCCCGGTCTCAGCCAGTGACAGAACGCTCACACCCGGCTCGGTGATCTCGTCGTTGCCCGAGACCCGGCCGTAGACGGCCTCGACTTGCACATCCGAGGTCGACAGCTCGCCCAGTGCCACGCTCGTGCGGACGCTCAGCCGGCCTCCGGGGCCCAGTTCACCGTCCTCGGCTTCCACATGCTCGATGTGCACGCCCGGCCAGGCCCGGCGGACCCGTAGCTTCCAGGCCGCCAGGTCACGCGCTGCGGCGTAGGCACCTGGCGTGCCAGCCGCTTCCGCGCCCTTCAGCGACCGCGAGGAACTCGCCGCAGGCACGTACAGGCCCGTGACGTACTCGCGGACCATGCGGGACGCCTGGGCACGCGGCCCCAGGCCGTGCAAGGTGTGCGCGACCATCTCCAGCCACCGCTGCGGCAGGCCCGCGGCGCTGGTCTCGTAGAACAACGGCGCGACCACGTTCTCCAGCAGGTCGTACAGGGCCGTCGCCTCCAGGTCGTCCCGGCGTTCCACATCGGCGAGGTCATCCGCGGACGGGACCTCCCAGCCGTTCTCCCGGTCGCGCCATTCGTCCCACCAGCCATCGGAGACAGAGAGGTTGAGGCCGCCATTGAGCGCGGCCTTCATGCCCGAGGTGCCGCAGGCCTCCAGCGGCCGCAGGGGGTTGTTCAGCCAGACGTCACACCCAGCCACCATGACGCGAGCCAGTTCCATGTCGTAGTCGGGCAGGAACACGATCCGGTGCCGGACCTTCGGGTCGTCGCTGAACCTGATCATCTGCTGGATCAGGTGCTTGCCGCTCTCGTCGGCGGGGTGCGCCTTGCCGGCGATCACCAGCTGGACCGGATGGTGAGGATGCAGCAGCAGTCTGGTCAGCCGCCCTGGGTCGTTGAGCATCAGCGTGAGCCGCTTGTAGGAGGGCACGCGCCGGGCGAAACCGATCGTCAGCACCGACTCGTCGAGCACCTGGCCCACCCAGCCGAGCTCAGCCTCGGAGGAGCCACGCCGCCGCCAGGACGCGCGCAGCCTGCGCCGCGCGTCAGCCACCAGCCGGGCCCGCAGCACGCCGCGGACCTTCCAGAGCTGGTCCGGGTCGGTGGCCGACACCTCCTCCCAGTCCGGGCCGTCCTCCGGTACGGGGGAGTCTCCGACTGTGCCCAGGTTGATGACTTCCGGCGCCACCCAGGTGGCGGCGTGGACCCCGTTGGTGACCGAGGTGATGGGCACCTCGGCCGCATCGAACCCGGGCCACAGGCCAGCGAACATCTCCCGGCTGACCTGGCCGTGCAGGCGGCTCACTCCGTTCACCCGCTGCGCCAGCCGCATCCCCATCACGGCCATGTTGAACACGGCCGGGTCACCACCGGGGTAGGTCTCCGCGCCCAGCGCCAGCACCCGCTCGACCGGCAGCGCAGGGTCGGCGGCGCTGCCGCCGAAGTGCTGCTCCACCAGGTCACGGGAGAACCGGTCGATCCCGGCCGGCACCGGCGTGTGGGTGGTGAACACGGTGCCCGCCCGGCACACCTCGATCGCCTCGTCGAAGTCCAGGCCCGCCTGCGCATACTCGCGGATCCGCTCCAGGCCCAGGAACCCGGCGTGGCCCTCGTTGGTGTGGAACACCTCCGGTTCGGGGTGCCCGGTGAGGTCGCAGAACAACCGGAGCGCGCGCACCCCACCCATCCCCAGCAGCAGTTCCTGGCGCAGCCGGTGCTCGCTCCCGCCGCCGTAGAGCCGATCGGTGACCTCACGCAGGGCTGGCTCGTTCTCCTCTACGTAGGAGTCGAGCAACAGCAGCGGCACCCTGCCCACCTGGGCCAGCCACACATGTGCCGCCAGGGTGCGGCCTTCACTCAGCTCGACGGTGACCGTCACCGCCGACCCTTCCGCGTCGCGCAGCAAGGTCAGCGGGGCTCCGTTCGGGTCGCCGGCCGGGTAGTGCTCCAGCTGCCAGCCGTCAGCCGACAGCGACTGGCTGAAGTAGCCGTGCCGGTAGAGCAGGCCCACGCCGATGAGCGGGACACCGAGGTCGCTGGCTGCCTTGAGGTGGTCGCCAGCGAGGATGCCCAGCCCGCCCGAGTACTGGGGGAGCGCCGCTGTGATGCCGTACTCAGGCGAGAAGTAGGCGACCGCGGCGGGGACGGCGCCGCCGCCCGCCTCCTCCGGCAGGCCGCGCTGGTACCAGCGCGGCTGCGACAGGTAGGAGTGCAGCTCAGCGGAGACGTCCGCCAGCTGGCGCAGGTAGCTCTGGTCTTCGGCGAGCCTGTCCAGGTGCTCCGGCGCTACCTCACCGAGGAGCGCGGCTGGGTCCCGCACGTCTGGCGCCGCCATCGCCGGGTCGAAGGCCCGGAAGAGCTCACGCGTACGCGTGTCCCAGGACCAGCGGAGGTTGAGCATCAACTCGCTCAGTGGCGCGAGCGGCTCCGGGAGCGTGGCCCGGATGGTGAAACGGCGGATCGCTTTCACGCGGAGGTCTCCTGTCCACACGAAACTGTGCCGTGCGTCAATGGGTGAGCGCAGGCTCCCTCGGGGTCACTGGCCTGCCGGGAGACCGCCAGCCCACCGGCGGCGGGATAGGGCCTTCCGGGGAGGTGCTGACGACCCGGACACTCTACCCGGTGACCTTGCGCTTCCGGGGGGCGTCTGAGGGCGCGCCCCTTCAGCGCGATGGGTAGCGTTCAGATGTGATCGGTCGGATCGTTATCAGTGACGTGCAGCCCGTCGTGGACTGCGGCCGGCGCCCCGCCAAGGCGGTGCCCGGTGAGACCTTCGAAGTCAGCGCCACAGTGTTCCGGGAGGGGCACGAGGGATGCGGTGCCGGGGTGGTCCTGCTGGGCCCCGGCGGCCAGCGGCTCCCGCTGGCGCCCATGCATGAGGTGACCCCGGGCACTGACCGGCACGTGGCCAGTGTCACACCCACCGGCGAGGGCCGCTGGCGCTTCCAGGTGGAGGCGTGGGGGGACCCGATCGGCCACTGGCGCCACGACGCGGGCATCAAGGTGCCACGCGGCCAGGACGTGGAGCTGATGCTGACCGAGGGGGCGGCCCTGTTCTCGCGGGCGGCGAGGTCGCCGAGCCGGCCGATCTCACACCGCAGCGCGCTCGCGGCGGTGGCCGCCCGGCTCACCGACCCGGCCATCCCGGCCTGGGACCGGCTCGCCGCGGCCGACGACGAGGAGGTCATGGCGATCCTCGCGGCCGCTCCCCTGCGCGAACTGGTGACCCGCTCAGCCGCTTTCCCGCTCGTGGTCCACCGGCTGCGCGCCCTGTATGGCGCGTGGTACGAGTTCTTTCCGCGCTCGGTCGGGGTAGACGTCGACCCGATGGGACGCCGTGAGCCGGCCGGTGGCACGCTGCGCACGGCCAGGTGCCACCTGGACGTGGTCGCAGGGATGGGCTTCGACGTCGTTTACCTGCCTCCCATCCACCCCATTGGCACCACCGCCCGCAAGGGGCGCAACAACACACTGCGGGCAGCCCCTGGTGACCCAGGGTCCCCGTGGGCCATCGGGGCCCCGGCGGGCGGCCACGACGCGGTCCACCCGGAACTGGGCACGCTGGCCGACTTCGACGCGTTCGTCGCGCGTGCCGCCGAACTGGGCCTGGATGTCGCCATAGACCTGGCGCTGCAGACCTCACCGGACCACCCTTGGGTGAAGGAGCACCCGGAGTGGTTCCGCCACCGGGTCGACGGCACGATCGCCTACGCGGAGAACCCGCCCAAGAAGTACCAGGACATCTACCCGCTGAACTTCGACACCGACCCGGAGGGCCTGTACCAGGAGGTGTTGCGTGTGGTGCGGCACTGGATGGACCACGGAGTGAGGATCTTCCGGGTCGACAACCCCCACACCAAGCCCCTGCCGTTCTGGGACCGCCTGCTGGCCGAGGTGGACCGCACCGACCCGGACGTGCTGTTCCTGGCGGAGGCGTTCACCCGGCCCGCGATGATGCACGCCCTCGCCAAGATCGGGTTCCACCAGTCCTACACCTACTTCACCTGGCGCAACTCCGCGGCCGAGCTCACCGAATACCTGCGCGAGCTGGCCGGGCCCGCCGCGGCCTATATGCGGCCCAACTTCTTCACCAACACCCCCGACATCCTCAACGAGTACCTGCAGCATGGGGGCCCGGCCGCGTTCCGGGTGCGGGCGGTGCTGGCCGCCCTGCTCTCCCCCACCTGGGGCATCTACTCGGGCTACGAGTTCGGTGAGAACACCCCGGTCCGCCCTGGCAGCGAGGAATACCTGGACTCCGAGAAGTACGCCTACCGGCCCCGCGACTGGGAGGTGGCCTACCGTGAACCAGACGGCCTCGCCCCGTTCATCTCCCGGCTCAATGAAATCCGCAAAACCCATCCGGCGCTCCGCTGGTTGCGTAACCTACGCTTTCATCACGTCGACCGGCCCGAGCTGATCTGTTTCTCCAAGCGGAGCGAACCAGAGGCGGACACCGTGCTGACCGTCGTGAACCTAGATCCACACCAGCCGCGCGAGGCCACTATCTGGCTGGACATGGCCGCCCTGGGAATGGAAGACCAGTCGGGGTTTGTCGTTACTGACGAGCTGTCCGGGGAGTCCTACCAGTGGGGGCCAGCCAACTACGTGCGCCTCGACCCGGCGAATGCTCCCGCCCACATATTTACCGTCACGCAGTTCCCACCCGTGTGACGGGCAGTTCGCCGTTTGCAGGAGATGCCAGTGGCAACGAAGCCAGAAGCCAGCCCGGTCGGCCCGCCGGGCACCCCAGCCCCAGCCCCCACGCTCTCGGCTGACCCGCCGGCCGCTACCATCGCGGCCGACGCACCGGCCCCGCTCACCTCGGCTGCGCTGACCGGCCCCACCGCATCGGCCGCACTGGCCGACCCCACCGCATCGGCCGGGCTGCCGGCGCTGCGCGGGGTAGCCGCCAGTTACCTGTCGCCGATCGGGGAACCGGTCCCGGACTCCTTCTCGTTCGAGAAGCCACGCGACCCCACCTGGTACCAGCGGTCGGTCTTCTACGAGGTGCTGGTGCGCGGGTTCCACGACTCCAACGGCGACGGCACCGGGGACCTGCCTGGGCTCACCTCAAAGCTCGACTACCTGCAATGGCTCGGCATTGACTGCATCTGGCTGCTCCCCATCTACGCCTCGCCATTGCGTGACGGCGGGTACGACATTGCTGACTTCACGACCCTGTTGCCGGAATTTGGGACCATCGGGGACTTTGTCGAGCTCGTGGACCAGGCCCACGCCCGCGGCATGCGTGTGATCGCCGACCTGGTGATGAACCACACCAGCGACGCCCACCCGTGGTTCCAGGCGTCCCGCTCGGACCCCAAGGGCCCCTACGGCGACTTCTACGTGTGGTCCGACTCGGATGAGCGGTACACCGACGCCAGGGTCATCTTCGTTGACACCGAGCAGTCCAACTGGACCTACGACCCGGTCCGCGGCCAGTACTACTGGCACCGGTTCTTCTCACACCAGCCGGACCTGAACTACGAGAACCCGGTGGTGGCCGACACCATGCTGGAGGTGCTGCGGTTCTGGCTGGACCTCGGTATCGACGGCTTCCGGCTGGACGCGGTGCCCTACCTGTACGAGCGTGAGGGCACCAACTGCGAGAACCTCAAAGAGACCCATGAGTACCTCAAGCGGATCCGGGCCGAGGTGGACCGCCTCTACCCCGACCGGGTGCTGCTGGCCGAGGCGAACCAGTGGCCAGCCGACGTGGTGGAGTACTTCGGCGACCCGGAGACCGGCGGGGACGAATGCCACATGGCCTTCCACTTCCCGCTCATGCCGCGGATCTTCATGGCGGTCCGCCGGGAGCAGCGTTACCCCATCTCAGAGATCCTGGCCCAGACCCCGAAGATCCCGGCCGGCTGCCAGTGGGGCATCTTCCTGCGAAACCATGACGAGCTGACCCTCGAAATGGTCACCGACGACGAGCGCGACTACATGTACACCGAATACGCCAAAGACCCCCGGATGAAGGCGAACATCGGGATACGCCGGCGTCTGGCGCCGCTGCTCGACAATGACCGCAACCAGCTCGAGCTGTTCACGGCCCTGCTACTGTCGTTGCCCGGCTCACCGGTGATGTACTACGGCGACGAGATCGGGATGGGGGACAACATCTGGCTCGGTGACCGCGACGGCGTCCGCACCCCCATGCAGTGGACCCCCGACCGCAACGCGGGTTTCTCCACCTGCGACCCGCAGCGGCTCTACCTGCCGCTGAACATGGACCCCATCTACGGGTACCAGGCGCTCAACGTGGAGGCCCAGCAGCGCAACCCCGGGTCGCTGCTGCACTGGACCAAGCGCATGATCGAGATCCGCAAGCGGCACTCGGTCTTCGGCCTCGGCGGTTACGAGGAACTGACCTCCTCCAACCCAAGCGTCCTGGCGTTCGTGCGCGAGTACAACGAGCCGGACCCGGACGCCGCCTCAGGAGGGGACCGCATCCTGTGCGTCAACAACCTGTCCCGCTTCCCCCAGCCGGTCGAGTTGGACCTGCGACGTTTCGAGGGCATCACTCCGGTGGAATGCATGGGCGGTGTCACTTTCCCACCCATCGGCGAGCTCCCCTACCTGCTCACCCTGCCTGGCCACGGGTTCTACTGGTTCCAGCTCCCTGAGCCAGCGGTGAGGGCACCCCGGTGACTGTTATGCCTCGCCTGGCAGGGTAGACCTGGCTCATGGCATTTGAGGAGGCACTGGCGGGCTGGCTGCCCACGCAGCGCTGGTTCGCTGGCAAGGGTTCCCCGATCACGGGGGTCGCCATCGCCTCCGATACCACGCTGGCCGAGGGCGACCCCGGCCTGCGCCACCTGGTCCTCACCGTGTGGCAGGGCGCGCTCAGCAACACCTACCAGGTGTTCGCCGGGTGCCGCAGCGAGGTGCCGCCGCGGCTGCGGCACGCGGTGATCGGCCCGGACGGCCACGGGATGACGGCCTATGACGGCCTGCACGACGCCGACCTGACCCGGCTGCTGCTGGCCTGGATGGCAGCCGGGCAGGACATCGGCCCGTTGCACTTTGCCCACGAGCCCGGGGCTGAGCTGGACACCAGCCTGGAGAGCCTGGTGCTCACCGGGGAGCAGAGCAACACGAGCCTGGTGTTCGGCGAGGCCGCCATCCTCAAGGTGTTCCGCCGCCCATGCCCCGGGCCCAATGCCGACCTGGAGGTGCCGCGCGCCCTCGCGCGGCTCGGCTCACCGCATGTGGCCGCCCCGCTGGGGTGGATCGGCGGTGACCTGGCCGGGTCTCCGGCGGTGTTCGGTATCCTCGCCACGTACCTGCGGGCCGCGGTGGACGGGTGGTCGCTGGCGGCCACGAGCGTGCGCGACCTGTACGCGATGGAGAACACCAAGGCAAGTGAGGCCGGCGGGGACTTCGCGGGTGAGGCGACCCGCCTTGGCGAGGCCACCGCGGAGGTCCACCGCGACTTGGCCGCGGCATTCGGCGTCCGGGAACTCGGCAAGCAGGACATGGAAGCCCTCGCCACGGCCATGCAGGACCGGCTGTCGCAGGCGCTCGTGACCGTGCCGCAACTCGCCCCGTACGCGCACATGCTGCGGCGTGTCTTCGCCGAGGTTGCCCTGCTCGACGGCCCTGTGCCGACGCAGTGGGTCCACGGTGACTACCACCTCGGGCAGGTGATGCGAACCCAGAGTGGGTGGGTGCTGCTCGACTTCGAAGGCGAGCCCGCCGCCGACCCGGAGCACCGGGGCGCCTGGGCCCCGGCCCTGCGCGACGTGGCAGGCATGCTCCGCTCATTCGACTATGCCGCCCGGTACCAGTTGCCCACCGACGAGGCCAGCGAGCACCTCCACCGCACCGCCCGTGACTGGGCACACCGCAACCAGGCCGCGTTCTGCGCGGGGTACGCGCTGGCGGGTGGTGCGGACCCGGCCAAGCACGCCGTCCTGCTCCGTGCGCTCACTCTGGACAAGGCCGTCTACGAGGTGCGGTACGAGGCGCTGCACCGTCCCTCCTGGCTGTTCATCCCACTGGGTTCGATCGCGGACGCGGAGGTGATCGGTGCCCGAGCATTCGGCTGAGGGCAGCTTGCCTGAACAG
This sequence comes from Streptosporangiaceae bacterium, assembly GCA_035946955.1. Classification (GTDB taxonomy): domain Bacteria; phylum Actinomycetota; class Actinomycetes; order Streptosporangiales; family Streptosporangiaceae; genus DASYYE01. Next base: position 24,768 of record DASYYE010000509.1, read on the forward strand.
TTCGGCCAGGCAGGAACCGGCCAGGCGGGAAACGGCCAGGCGGACACGGGCCAAGCCGACCTGGTGGGCCTCTGGGAGGTCAACCGGATCGTCGCGGGCACCCACCACGACCCGCATTCCGTGCTGGGCGCCCACCCGGCCGACGGCGCTGTGGTGGTCCGGGCCCTCCGCCCACTGGCCACCACCGTCACGGTCGTCCTCCCGGACGGCAGCCGCCACCCACTGACACACGTGCACGAAGGCATGTTCGCCGGAGTCCTGCCCGTATCGGAGGTGCCCGACTACCGCCTGGCCATCGCCTACCCCGGTACCGACGAGACCCTGGCCGACGACCCCTACCGGTACCTGCCCACCCTCGGCGAGATGGACCTCTACCTGATCGGCGAGGGCCGGCACGAGGCCCTGTGGCAGGTGCTGGGCTCGCACGTGCACTGGTACGGCACGGACGGGGTGGGTTTCGGGGTGGTGCAAGGCACCTCGTTCGCGGTATGGGCCCCGAACGCCCAGGGCGTGCGGGTCATCGGCGACTTCAACCACTGGGACGGCCGTGGTCACCCCATGCGCTCGCTCGGTGGCGCGGGTGTGTGGGAACTCTTCGTACCTGGGGTCGGCGACGGAACCCGCTACAAGTTCGAGATCCGCGGCCCCGATGGGCAGTGGCACCGCAAAGCCGACCCCATGGCGCGCCGCGCCGAGACCCCGCCCGCGACCGCGTCCGTGGTGGTCTCGTCCAGCTACGTGTGGGATGACCAGGACTGGCTGGCCACGCGGGCCAGCGGCGACCGGCTGCACGAGCCAGTCAGCATCTACGAGGTGCACCTGGGCTCATGGCGGCTGGGCCTGTCCTACCGTGAGCTGGCTGCTGAGCTCACCGAGTACGTCACCCGGATGGGCTTCACCCACGTGGAGTTCCTGCCGGTCGCCGAGCACCCCTTCGGCGGGTCATGGGGCTACCAGGTCACCTCGTACTACGCGCCAACCGCCCGCTTCGGCACTCCAGACGACTTCCGCTACCTGGTCGACCGGCTGCACCAGGCAGGGATCGGGGTCATCCTCGACTGGGTGCCCGCGCACTTCCCGAACGACGAGTGGGCACTCGCCCGGTTCGACGGCACGGCCCTGTACGAGCACGCCGACCCGCGCCGCGGCACGCACCCGGACTGGGGCACGCTCATCTTCAACTACGGCCGCGCCGAGGTCCGGAACTTCCTGGTCGCCAACGCCCTGTACTGGTTCGAGGAGTTCCACGCCGACGGCCTGCGGGTGGACGCGGTCGCCTCCATGCTGTACCTGGACTACTCACGCGAGCCCGGGGAGTGGGAACCGAACCCGCGCGGCGGCCGTGAGGACCTCGACGCCGTCTCGTTCCTGCAGGAGTGCAACGCGACGTGCTACCGCAGGTTCCCGGGGATCATGATTGTCGCCGAGGAATCCACCGCGTGGCCGGGTGTCAGCCGCCCCGTCCACCTCGGCGGGCTCGGGTTCGGGTTCAAGTGGAACATGGGCTGGATGCACGACACGCTCAGCTACCTCTCACACGACCCGCTGTTCCGCCACTACCACCACAACGAGATCACCTTCTCGCTGATCTATGCGTTCAGCGAGAACTTCATCCTGCCGCTGTCACACGACGAGGTCGTGCACGGCAAGGGGTCGCTGCTGGGCAAGATGCCCGGGGACGAGTGGAAGCGTTTCGCCGGGCTGCGTGCCCTGTTCGGCTACATGTGGGCGCATCCCGGCAAGCAGTTGCTGTTCATGGGCTCGGAGTTCGGCCAGGGCTCGGAGTGGTCCGCCGACAACGGGCTGGACTGGTGGGTGCTGGACTACGACTACCACGCTGGCCTGCAACTGCTGGTCACTGACCTCAACCGTGCCTACCGTGACCACCCGGCCCTGTGGTCGGCCGACACCATGCCCGAAGGCTTCGGGTGGATCGACGCCAATGACGCCTCCGGGAACGTCCTGTCGTTCCTCCGGTTCACCAGATCGGACATACCAAACCCCGGCGCCGACGGAGGCCAGCACCAGCCTGGTCAGCGTGGCGTGCTGGCCTGCATTGTGAACTTCTCGGGTGACCCGCACTACGAATACCAGGTCGGCCTGCCCCAGGCGGGACCCTGGCGTGAGGTCATCAACACCGACGCCTACGGCTACGGCGGCAGCGGCGTCGGTAACCTGGGCATGGTCACGGCAACCGACGAGCCCTGGCACGGCCAGCCAGCATCGGCCGTGCTGACGCTCCCACCACTCGGGGTGCTCTGGCTCGCGCCGGAGGAGTGAGGCGATGACCCGGCGGCCCCGCCGCACCGCATCATGGCAGGAACTGAGCGATCTGCCATTCGCTGACGCCCTCACCGTCCATTCGGGCGACCTGGAGCCCAACGGCGACTTCGACTGCGTCCACTTCGACCAACTCGAACTCGGCGACATCGACGAGTCGCGCGCGCGCTTTCTGGAGTGCGCCTTCACGCAGGTGTCGTTTGGGGAAACCCGGCTCAGGAACGCCACGTTCAACAGTGTGTGGCTGCGTGACGTCCGGATGACCGCGACAGTGGCGGCCGAGGGGTTTTGGACGGACTGCGTCCTCACCGGTTGCGCGCTCGCCGGGGTGGAAGCGTTCGGTATCAAACTGCGCCGGGTCACCCTGCGCGGCTGCAAACTCGACTCGGTCAACTTCCGTGGCGCCGACCTCACCGAGGTGACGTTCGACAACTGCATACTGCGTGACGTGGACTTCTCCGGCGCGACCCTCACCCGGTCCGCCTTCCCCGGTTCCAGGCTGGCCAGCACCAATTTCACGAAGGTGACCCTGGATGCGGTGGACCTGCGCGGCGCGGACCTCGGGCTGATCATCGACCCTGGCGCGATGCGCGGCGCGATCATATCCCCCACCCAGCTCGCGGACATGGCGCCGCTTTTGGCTGAAGCCCTGGGCATCACGGTGTCCGAGGAGTGAGCCATGGCAGACAGGGAGGCCGGAGGCTACCGGCTGGCGATGTCGGAGGAGATCCACGACTGGCTGGCGGACCTGCGCGACAGCGACCCCGCGCAAGCCCTGACGGTGGGAGCCGCGCTGACCGCGCTGCTCAGTGAGGGTGAAGCGCTCGGACCGCCGGTGGTCGTCCCGGTGCGCCCTCCGACGCCAGACGAACTGCTGGACGCCCATAACGCCGCCTACGAGGAGATGCTGGAACGGCTGACTTTTCTGCGGCGCGACGTCGCTGACGCTGCATCGGCCGGGGCCAGTGCGGAGGAGCAGGAACGCCTGACCCGGGAATCGCAGCGGGAGCAGATAAGAGTCGACGCCTTCAGGATGAGGAAGGAAACCCTGAAGGCGACTTACACGGCCGCAAAGGCCAAGCTGATGATCAACCAGGCACTGGCGGCTGACGCCCAAGATGACGTGGCAGCCGTGGCAGATGCCGATTCACAGGCGGCCGAGGCAGCGCGCACGATGCAGGACCTCGCTGCCAAGATCCGCCGTGAACTTGGCTACGAGGCCCCTGCCGACGGCCTGCTGGTACTGCGGCCCAGCGCGGCCGGTACGGCCAGCGAAAACGACGTCTCCATTCTGTTGGGTGTGGAGCCGCCAGGCACCGCGCTGCTGGTCGCGGTGGTCGAGGGACGCGAAGCGACCCGGGACCACCAGCGGGAGGCTGTCCTGCTGTCTGCGGAGGTGCTGCAGCAGGTGCGGGAGGGCCAGGCCCCCGAAGCCGCGGCCCACACGTTCGGGGACGCACGGTCGTTCCTGCGGGAGTTCTTCCCGGACAAGGCCGGGGACGTCGAAGCCGGGGCGGCAGCGCTGCTCGCCAGGATCCGCGCGCACACGCTGGCTGAGCTCCGCACCAGGCTCGGGCTGACCCAGGTGGAGGTCGCCGGCCAGATGGGGGTGCCGCTGGACCGGGTGGTGGCCATCGAACTCGCCGAGCCCGGCGCGACCGAGGTAGGCACCCTGGCGGACTACGTCAAGGCCCTCGGCGGCCACCTGGAGGTCACCGCAGACGTCGGCGGCGAGCAGGTCCGGCTCCGCTGAGAGCCTCGTGCCAGCAGTAGCGCAACGCCCGGCCCTCGACACCCGGTACCCCGCCCTAATTCTTGCTGTTATCAGCCGCCCCGCGTCCAGCCGATCGGGCCGAATGCCCAGACCGCAGCGTTCGAGCCGGTCGTCGCGGCGACACCAGATGCCCCGAACAGCGATGTGGTGCCCGGGACCAGCGCCATCTCGCCAGGGCTCGCGGCCACGCGGCTCCACTGGCCAGCCGCTGAGCGGTGCCAGACCCAGGGGGCAGTGCCGGCGTGGGACTCCAGCCAGAACCCGCCCTGGCCGTCGGGAGCCAGGTACCCAAACCCGGTCGTGCGGAACGGGAGGCTGACACTCGTCCACTGGCCGTTGCTGAAGTGCAGCAACAGCCATTGCGAGCCGTTACCGATCGGCGTCGCGGTGGCCCAGACGTCGTCCCCGGGCTCCGCCAGGACCTGCTGGAAGCCCAGGCCGCTGAGCACTGGTGCGGTCATGTGCTGCCACGCGGTCCCGTTGTAGTGGACGATGGCGTCCTCGGGGCTCTTGATGGAGCCGATGGCCCAGATGTCGGATGGGGACAGCGCGCTCGCGGACTCGATCCCGCCACCGTCGCCGGTGACGTGCGTCCAGGTGTGACCGCGGAGGTGCCAGGTGCCGAACCCGGTGGTGAAACCGCCACCACCGAACACCCACATGTTGCTCGCGCTGAACGCGGTGACCCCGGTCAGTTCCTCGGTGCCACTGAGATGCCTGGCCACCGACCAGGTCGTGCCGTCGAAGTGCAAGATGTCCCCGCCGAAGCGGGTCACGGCCCACACGTCACTGGCTGAGGTGGCACTGGCAGCCATCACGGTGCTGGTCAGGCCCGCCGGCAGGGTGGCGCTGTGCCAGCTGGTGCCGTTCCAGTGCTCGGCGACCGGTGCCCCCGAGTAGGCGTTGACCCAGTTGTCCACGCCGAGCGCCCAGGCATCGTGCGTGCTCGTGGCGGCAACGGCGGTGTAGAGCGAGTTGTTCGAGGGTGCGCCGTAGTGATGGGTGAATACCACCCGCCAGCCGCTGCTCACCGCGCCCTGGGCCGATAGGCCAGAGGCCAGTGCGATCGCGGCAGCGGATGCTACGACGCCAAATACGGCATATATGTGACGCGACATCATCATTGCCAGACTCCTGGGGTTGGTGGATTGGACGTTAGCAACGATGCGCACGCCCGCCAACGGTCTGGGGGCTCGGGCGTTTAGGCAGCTCGGCTGGCTGGGTCAGTCCCCGTGGTGGTGCCAGGGGAAAGGCGCGAGGTCGGGCTCTACCCAGCCGGTCTTGGCCGCTGGCGAGGCGAGCGTGCGTGACGTGTAGTGCCGGGTGAGCAGGCGCTTGTCCAGCAGGGCTGGGTGGCGTGCGGCGAAGGTGCCGAAGTCGGTGCCGGGGGCGTCCGCCGCCATATGATGGGCGACGATCTCGGTCCAGGCCCGGGTCACGGTGGCGTGGAACTTCTGTGGCGCGTGCTCGTAGGCAGCGATGCGGCTGATCCACTCGGCCACCACCTGGGGGGCTCGCGCCGGCCCGTAGCGCCGTGTGGCGAGGAACGCCAGATGGACATGCTGACGGTGACCGAACGCACCGTCGGTGGGCACCACCTCGGCCAGTACCTCGGCGAGTTCATCGGGCCAGGCGGTCATGGTCTCACCTCCGTCAGTGCGTGGACGACCGCGCGGAAGCCGGCGAGGTCCGCCTCGGACACCCCGGCGAGGGCCTGCCGCTCGAGGTCGGTGATGGCGGCCGCGATCGTGTCGGCGGCAGCCTGGCCAGCCGTGGTGAGTGAGACCCGGAAGGACCTGCGGTCGCCCTGGTCGAGCTCGCGGACCACCTGCCCCCGCCGGACCAGCCGGTCGAGCACGCTGGTCAAGGTCGTCGGCTTGGTCGCGGTGGCCGAGGCGAGCCGGCCCACGGACAGCGGGCCGGCCGCCAGGTTCGCCAGCACGTTGATTTCGGAGGGGACCAGCTCCAGGTCTGCGAGCCGGACCGACAGCACATGCAAGGTCGCATGGGTGGCTCGCTGCAGCCCCAGGATGATCCCGTCCCTGACCTCATTTAGCACGATCTCAGATTATCCGATAATGAACTTTCTAGGCCAGCCTGGCATGCCGTGGAATGTCAGACCCTCGCACTATCCTCGAACTAGATTTCGAGCAGTGGGCCGGGCTGGGCCGGACAGCGACCCGCCGCCAGGCGAACCAGGTGGAGGAGGTGGACCCATGCGCGACCAGCAGCAGGCGACGCCTGCTGCGGTGGCCGGCCCAGCGCAGGCGCTGGACATGCTCACCGCCGCGCTGAGGTACCTGTCCTCCGTCGACGCCGCCTCGCTGCCTACCGCCACGCAGGCCGACGTGCTCAAGGCCTTGGAACAGGCAGAGTCACGGCAGACCGTGGCCCGTTCCCGGATGCTGACTGCCTTCTCCGCGCAGCGTGGGCACGAAGACGACGGCTTAGGCAGCCCGCGGATGTGGCTGACCTTCCACACCCGCACCACCCGCCACGCCGCCACCGGGTCCATGGGGTGGATGAGGCGTTTGGCGGCGCACCCGGCGATCGAAGCAGCGCTGGCCGCCGGAAGGCTGTCCACCTCGTGGGCGCGGCAGTTCTGTGACTGGACCGGCCGGCTGCCAGCGGACCACCGCGACGACGCGGACCGGATCCTGTGCCGCGCCGCAGCCGATGGCGCGGACCTGCGCGGCATCGCGGACCTGGCGCAGCAGATGTACGAACGCACCTGCACAGCCGATGAGGATGAGGATGACGGGTTCCGTGACCGCTGGTTCCGGCTGGGTGTTACGTTCCGCGGCGCTGGCCGCGCCGAAGGTGACCTGTCCCCCGGCTGTGCCGCAGCGCTGGGCGCCGTGCTGGACGCGCTCGGCAAGCGCGCCGGGCCGGAGGACATGCGCACGGTCGCGCAGCGCCACCACGACGCACTGGAGGACGCGTGGCGCTGGTTGTGATTTTGTATCATGGTTGCCTGTATGGACGCATCGCAGGCAGACCAGGCAGAAGCCCAGTTCAGGGCGGGTGTGTATGCCCGTCTGAGTGAGACGTACGACGCGGCGGAGTCGGTGCCGACCCAGGTCGAGCGTGGCTCCGCCCACGCGGCCCGGCGAGGCTGGGCCGTCGCGGCGGTGTTCAAGGACGACGGGTACTCCGGTTACAAGGAGATCACCCGTGACGGCTTCCTGTCGCTGATCGCGGCGATCGAGGCGGGCGAGGTCGATGTGGTGATCGTGCGCGATATCGACCGGCTGACCAGGAACCTGACGGACTGGAACGCTTTTGAGAAAGCGTGCGTGCGCCACGGTGTGAAGCTGTCGGCGTA
>DASYYE010000510.1:0-1973 GCA_035946955.1 Streptosporangiaceae bacterium
CGACGCCCTGTACCTGGACGCCGCCTGGGCGCACCCGTTCGACGGTAACCAGACCCGCCCCGGCATGTTCACCGCCACCTCGCATAGGGTCTTCGCGAACTACCTCAACGGCGGTGAGTTCCGGGTGCTCCACGCCCAAGGCTGGACAGCCATGTCCCTGCCCTACCGTGGCGGTCGGCTCGCCCTGCTCGCCCTGCTGCCCCCGGCTGGCACGGGCTGTCCCGCGCTGAGCCCATCAGCCCTCACGAACCTGGCTGGCCAGGCAGCCCGCACCGGTACCGCAACCCGGTCAGGCGCAGCCCGGGGCTGGGCGGACATCGCGCTGCCCACGGTCAACCTGAGCACGAGCATGTCACTGAACAGTGTGCTCACCGGGCTCGGCATGGGCGTCGCCTTCACCGGCCAAGCCAACTTCACGGGGCTGTCCCCGCAAGCGGCCAGGCTCGGCCTGGTCCAGCACGCGGCCACGCTCACAGTGAACGAAAAGGGCACGGTCGGCAGCGCCGCCACCGCGGTCACGGTGCTCCCGACATCGCTGGAGATTCCGCCCGTGCCAACGGTCACCTTCGACAGGCCCTACCTGCTGGTCGTAGAGGACACGGTCACCGGAGAGCCGCTGATGCTCGCCCGCGTAGCCAACCCCACCACACACTGACCAGTCGCACTGGCAGGCATGATAGGGGCATGGGTGGTTCGCCCCGTCTGGGCAGTGCAGGGCGTGACCAGGCATGACTGGGCTGGAGAGCCGCTTCCCGGACGTGGCGGGCCTGCGCAGTGCCCTGGAGGCCACCGGGTACCTGACCGACGAACCACTGGCCACGGCGCTGTTCCTGGCGGTCCGGATGGCACAGCCCATCCTGCTGGAGGGAGAGCCCGGGGCAGGGAAGACCGAAGCGGCCAAGGCCCTCGCCCAGGCGCTCGAAACACCACTGCTCAGGCTGCAGTGTTATGAGGGCCTCACCTCGTCCGAGGCACTGTACGAGTGGAACTACCCGCGCCAGCTCCTGGCTATCAGGCTGGCCGAGTCGCGCGGTGAGGCCCTGCACGACGCGGACCTGTTCACTGAGGACTACCTGCTGGCCCGGCCGTTGCTCGCGGCACTCGACCACCCCGGCCCACGGCCCGCCGTGCTGCTGGTCGACGAGGTCGACCGGGGCGACGATGAGTTCGAGGCGTTCCTGTTCGAGCTGCTGGCCGAGGCGTCGGTCACCATCCCCGAGCTGGGCACCCGCGTTGCGCGCTTCCCGCCGGTGGTCGTGCTGACCTCCAACCGCACCCGTGACCTGCACGACGCCCTGAAACGCCGCTGCCTGTACCACTGGATCGACTACCCCGGCACCGACCGGGTGGCGGCGATCATCCGCCGCCGTGTGCCGGGCGCCAGCGAACGCCTCAGCAGGCAGGTGGCGCACTGGGTAGTCCGGCTGCGCGGTCTCGGCCTGGCCAAACCACCGGGCGTAGCGGAGGCCATCTCCTGCGCGCAAGCCCTGGGTGTGCTCGGTGTGGACACCCTCGACACCGACACCGCGGCGCAGACCGCCGGTGCCGTCCTCAAGTACTCCGAAGACCTCCAAACCCTCCAGGCTGCCGGTTTCGCCGCCCTGACCTCCGATGAGTACTAAACCCATCGCGAGCCTGGCCGAGTGCAGCGACGACACGGCGCAGTTCGGTGCTCTCCTTGGGTCGGCGCTGCGTGCGGCTGGCGTTCCCGCGGACCTCGGGAGGTGCCAGCGTTTTGTATCTGCGATTGGAGTCGTGCACCCAGCGAGCCCCTGGGCGCTTTACCTGTGTGCCCTGGCCACGCTCACCTCAAGGCCCGAGCACGCCGAGACCCTGCAGCGTGTGCTCGGCGCGGTACTCGGAACCCCACCCGGCCTGGTGGTCCAGGGCCTGGAGGTCACTCCGCTGCCGGACGGGCACGAGGTAGCGCCGGACGGCTGGGACGTTCCGGGGGTCCCGGTGCGGGCGAGCGC
>DASYYE010000511.1:0-18810 GCA_035946955.1 Streptosporangiaceae bacterium
TCGCCGACACGCTGCCCACGGCACCGATCGACAAGCTCGCACTGATCCGCCTTGACGGTGACCTCTATGGCTCCACCATGGACGCCCTCGTCAGCCTCTACCCCAAACTCTCACCCGGCGGCTTCGTCATCGTCGACGACTTCGTGCTGTCGGGCTGCCGCACCGCGGTGCATGAGTTCCGGGAGCGCGAAGGCATCTCCGACCCCATCGAACCCATCGACACCTCGTCGGTGTACTGGCGCCGCAGCGGCTGACCGGTCATGCATGCGCGCTCCCTCGGCAACGACGTCACCGGCCGGGTCGCGGTCGGCGCTGTGGGGCTGGGCGTGCTGCCGATGTCACTGCCGTTCCGCCCGCCACCGGAACAGTGCGTCCGCACCATCCACGCCGCGCTCGACGCCGGGGTCCGGCTGCTCGACACCGCCGACGCCTACTGCGCGGGCCCGGACGACTTCGGTCACGGTGAGACACTCATCGCCCAGGCGCTGCGCGGCCGCGACGCCAGCCAGGTCCTGGTCGCCACCAAGGGTGGTCACCTGCGCCCGTCAGGCGACGAGTGGACGGTCGACGGCTCGCCCGCCTACCTGCGGCGTGCCTGCGAGGCGAGCCTGCACCGTCTGGGAGTGGAGGCCATCGGCCTCTACCAGCACCACCGCCCTGACCCGGCCGTGGCCTACGAGGACAGCATGGGCGAGCTGCGGCGCCTGTGGGAGCAGGGCAAGGTGCGCATGGTGGGCATCAGCAACGCCAGCGTCAGCCAGATCCAGTGCGCCCGCGACGTGCTCGGCCCGGCGCTGGTGAGCGTGCAGAACCGGTTCGGTCCCGGCTCATCGGACGAGGAGGCCACGCTGCGCTACTGCGCGGGACACGGGCTGGCCTTCCTCGCGTGGGCACCGCTGGGCAGTATCGCGGTCGCCCCACGGCTTGCCGACCACTACCCCGAACTGACCCGGGTGGCGGACAGGTACGGGGTCAGCGTCCAGCGGGCATGCCTGGCCTGGCTGCTCGGCTCGTCACCGGTCCTAGTGCCGATCCCGGGCGCGAGCAGGCCGGAGACCGCGGCCGACTCAGCGGCCGCCGCGGGCCTGGTGCTCACCGCGGACGAGCGCGCCGCGCTGGACGCTGCCCTCGGGGCAGCCAGCAACTCGCTTGACTCCGATTAGCCGGAACCGTATAGTCGGATCCGACTAGGAGAACAATAACTGTGAAGAGACCCGTGTCCAATGTGCTCGCGCTGGCCGTGCTCGGCCTGCTCCTCGAGCGCCCCATGCACCCCTACGAGATGGCCACGACACTGCGCGCCCGCAGTAAGGACGCCAGCTTCAAGGTCACGACTGGATCCCTGTACGACGTCATCGAAGCCCTCACACGCGAGGGCTGGATCGCGCCGCAGGGCATGGAAAGGGCCGGCAAGCGGCCGGAACGCACGATCTACGCGCAGACCGACCGTGGCGCCACCGAGTTCGTGACTTGGCTCGACGAGCTCATCAGGCAGCCCACCAAGGAGTTCCCCCGGTTCCTTGCCGCGGTCAGCTACCTCGGCGCACTCGGCCCCGACCGGGCGGCACAAGCACTGGAGGAGCGCATCACCAAGCTCAGCGACCAGGTGGACGAGGCACAGGAGACGCTCGGCCAGGCGTATGAGCAGGGAGTCCCTCGCCTCTTCATGATCGAGATGGAGTACGCGATCACCATGACGCGCGCCGAGCTGGACTGGGCGCGCCAGACCGTCACCGAGATCCGGGACGGTGCGCTGGCCTGGCCCAGCCAGGAGGACATCTCCGGCATCAGCAAGTAACCGTCCCTGCCGCTGGCGGCGGAGCGAGTCATCAAGCGGTGGACCCAGTCAAGGGAGTGCCATGGACATGATCGAGGTCAGCGAGCTGGCCAAGACCTACCAGACCAAGCAAGGCCCGGTGGAGGCAGTGCGGAACGTCAGTTTCCGCGTGGGCAGCGGCGAGATCGTCGGCTTCCTCGGCCCCAACGGGGCCGGCAAGACCACGACCATGCGGATGCTCACCACCCTGCTCCGCCCGTCCGGTGGCAACGCCACGATCGCCGAGCGTGACCTCCGCCGCGACCCCGCCGGGGTGCGGCTGCGGATCGGCTACGTCTCCCAGACCGGCGGCGGCAGGCCGATGGCCGCGGTACGTGACGACCTGGTGTTCCAGGGCCGGCTGTACCGCCTGCCGCAGGCCCAGGCCGAGGCACGCGCTGATGAGCTGATCCACGATCTGGAGCTCGGCGACGTGGCCGCCCGCATGAACGTGACGCTGTCCGGCGGCCAGAAGCGCCGGGTCGACGTCGCGCTCGGCCTGGTCCACCAACCCAAGGTGCTCTTCCTCGACGAGCCGAGCGCGAACCTCGACCCGCAGAGCAGGCTCACGCTGTGGCGCCACATCCGGCGGCTGCGTGATGAGCACGGGTCCACCGTGTTCCTGAGCACGCACAACCTCGACGAGGCCGACAACCTCTGCGACCGGATCCTCATCATCCGCAAGGGCGAAATCATCGCCGAAGACAGCCCCGGCCAGCTCAAGGCGCGAGCCGGGACGGACAAGATCGCCGTCGACGTGACACCGGACCAGACCGGTGCGGCGCAGGCGGCACTGGCGGCAGAGCCCAGCATCACCAGCGTGTCGGTGGCCGGGGCGACGATGACGCTGAACTGCCACCACGCCGACCGGATGCTCACCACGGTGCTCGTCACCCTCGCCCAGGCCGGGGTCACCGTCGAGTCCGTGCGGGTGGTCCGGCCCACCCTCGACGACGTCTTCCTGGCCATGGCTGCCAGCCCGGTGGCGGCCAGCCCCGACCCGATCAGCGTGTAAGGAGCGACCACGTGCTGACCCTGCAGGACTCTATTGTCATCTTCCGCACCGAACTCGGTGCCTCGCTGCGCAACCGGATCGGGATCGCCATTGGTCTCGTCCAGCCCTTCGTCTACCTCGCGTTGTTCGGCCCGTTGCTGGTCAAGGCACTGCCCGGCGCCGCGGGCAACGAGGCATGGAAGATCTACATCCCCGGGCTGCTCGTCCAGTGCGGTCTGTTCGCCACCGGCTACGCGGGCTTCAACCTCATTCCCGACATGCGCTCAGGGGTGCTGGAGCGGATGCGTGTCACGCCGGTCAGCCGGCTCGCCCTGCTGCTCGGCCGGGTGATGCGGGACTGCGTGCTGCTGCTTATCCAGGCGACGATCCTCATCATCGCCGGGTTCGCCTTCGGGCTCCGCGCATCCGCCGTGGGGATCGTGGTGGGGCTGCTGCTCGTCGTGGTGCTCGGAATCAGCCTGGCCGCGCTGTCCTACACACTGGCGATGAAGCTGCCCACCGAGTACCTGTTCGCACCGGTGCTGAACTCCATCGCCCTGCCGCTCATGCTGCTGTCCGGAATCTTGCTGCCGCTGTCCTTTGCGCCGACCTGGCTGCGCTACGTCGCCGACGTCAACCCGTTCCACTACGTGGTGGACGCGATGCGGGCGCTGTACCTCGGTCAGTTCGGCACCCGTGCGGCCCTGGTCGGGGTGGCGGTCGCGGTCGGGCTCGCGGTCGTGTCGACCCTGTTCGGCACCCGGACGTTCACCAGGTACAACGCCTGACGTCAAACCCCCACGAGTGGGGGCAGGGCGAACGCCCTGCCCCCACTCGTGCTCTGTGGCTACGGCTGGACGGGCAGGGCAACGCACTGCTCATATGACGCCAGCATCCCCTTTGCCACTGCCTCCGCGAGCGTGGGCGCGGTGCGGTCCTTGGGCGACATCACCGGGGGGCCCGCCAGTTCCCAGGGCAGCGCGAGCTCGGGGTCGAGCGGGTTGACCTCGAACGGCGTGCCGGGCTCGTAGACCGTGGAGCAGAGGTAGTTCATGCGGGTGTCGTCGGTCAGGGCAAGGAACGCGTGTCCCAGGCCGACCGGGATGTAGAGCGCCACCCCGTTGCCGGCGGTCAGCTCGTTCGAGCACGACTGGCCGAAGGTGGGTGAGCCGACCCGCAGGTCCACCACGATGTCCTGGACCGCCCCGCTCACGCAGGTGACGTACTTGGCCTGTCCAGGCGGCAGGGTGACACCATGGACGCCGCGCAGCGTGTTGCGCCGCGACACCGAGAAGTTGGCCTGGGCGACCCGGAAGGGATGGCCCGCGGCGCCGACGAGCTCGGGGAGGCGGAACGCCTCGTAGAACACACCACGCTCGTCGGGGATCATGCTCGGCGTGACCCGGTAGACGCCGGGCACCGCAAGCTCCTCGATCTTCATGTCGCTCCTCGCGCACCGTTCCTGGGCCGACCTGGTACCGCCCGCGCCAGCGTGACACGGCAGGGTCCAGCGCGGCTCGCAACCCCCTAGAGCCCGGCCCGCCGGGGAGGCAGGTTGCCCTGGTGGTTCTTTCCGGCGGCGCTGTAGTGCGGCTCGAGGCCCGCTGGCCAGTATCGGGTCACTGAGCGACGCCAGACGAAAGGACACGACCGTGCCGGACCGGCTGACGGTGACACACCACGCAAAGGTCAACGCTCCCGCGCAGGTCATCTTCGACCTCCTCGCCGATGTGGAGCGGTGGCCACAGTTCTTCCTCCCGGGCGTCCACGCCGAGTACCTGGAACGCGAGCCCGGGAGCGACCTCGTGGCGCGGTGGGCGCTCGCCGGTGACCAGGTGCGCCGCTGGGTGTCGCGGCGCACGCTGGACCGGGCGGGCCTGTCCATCCACCAGGAGCAGGCAGAGCCGGTGGCACCGGTGACCGCCGCGTCGGCGCACTGGTCGCTGGCACCCCAGGGTGAGACAGCCACCCTCGTGGAGGTCCGGCACGACATCGAGACCACCGCCGGCAAGGAGCTCCTGGCCGGGGAGACCGACCGTAACGGCCAGGCCCAGCTCGACTCGCTGGCCGAGACCGCGGAGAACTACGGTGACCTGTCCGAACGCGTGATCTCCTTCGAGGACTCGCTCTTCATCGGCGGAGACACCAAGGACGTCTATGCGTTCCTCTACGAGGCGGACAAGTGGCCGCAGCGGGTGGACCACGTCTCGCGTATCGACATGACCGAGGACGTGCCCAACGTGCAGTTCTTCGACATGGACACCGCCACACCCGACGGGGTGCCACACACGACGCGGTCGGTGCGCCTGTGCTTCCCCCACGACCTCATCGTGTACAAGCAGACCAAGCTCCCGGCGCTGCTCGACGCCCACACCGGGCACTGGAAGCTGACCGCGACGCCAGAGGGCACAGTCGCCTCGGCACGGCACACGGCCACCATCAAGCGGTCGGCGCTGCCGCTGCTCGGCGACGGCACCACGGTAGCGGGTGCACGCCGCTACCTGCGCCGGGTGCTGGCAGCCAACAGCCTGAACACGCTGCGCTGCGCCAAGGCGTACGCCGAAGAGCGGGCCGGTGTCTGAGCCCACCGGCCCGGCGCCCGAGCGCCTCGACGACCTGCTGACCGCCGCCGCCAGCCGGTCCCCTGGTGCGGCCGCGATCGCCAGCCCGGCCGGCGCGCTCACGTTCGCGGAGCTCGACTCGCAGGTGACCCGGGTCGCCGCGGGCCTGCGGGGGTGGCTGGGCGACGACGCGGCAGTCGTCGGCATCGCCAACACCCTGGACGTTTCTTTCGCGGTGGCGCTGTATGCGGTGGTCCGCGCTGGCTACACCGCGCTGGTCCTCAACCCGCTGCACCCGGGGCAGATGCTCGCACAGGCGGCCGGTGCCGCTGGTGCGGCCGCGGTCATCGCGCCCAGCCAGGTGCTGGCAGCGCTGGCCGACGCCCCGGGCAGGCCCACCGGGCTCAGGGAACTCATCCTGGCCGATGGCCTGGCGGGCGGCGAGCCAACGCTCGCCAGCATCGCCACGGCCGACGTGACCGCGTGGGTCCCGCCGTCGCGGGGACCGCGGGACATCGCGCTCATCCAGTTCACCAGCGGCACCACCGGCCGTCCCAAAGGCGTGCGGCTCACCCACCGCAACCTGGTGGTCAACGCCGCCCAGGTGGCGCGGGCGCACGAGCTCGGGCCATCCAGCGTGACCCTGAACCACCTGCCGACCTTGCACCCGATGCACCTCAACGCCGCGATCTGCGCGGGCGCCACGCAGGTGCTGTGCCCGGACCCCAGCTCTGCCCGCGCGGTCGAGATGGCCAACACCTGCCGTGCCACGCACTACTACAGCCTGCCGGTGCGGCTGGCCCAGCTCGCGGCCGCACCGGACCTGGCGGTGCTGCGGTTCGAGACCGTCCAGGCGGTCCTGTCGGGCGGCTCGGCGCTGCCAGGCTGGGCGGCTACCGCGTTGCGCGCCCACTTCGGCGTGCCCGTCGTGCAGGGATACGGCCTGGCGGAGATGTCGCCGCTGACCCATTCCGACCCCCCGTCACGGCCGGCACCTGGCTCGGTGGGGCCCGTGGTCGCTGACACGCAGTGCCGGGTCGTCGGCCTCACCAGCCGGGAGACGTTGCCTGCGCAGGCCCGTGGCGAGGTCCAGGTCCGCGGCCCCCAGCTCATGGCGGGCTACCTCGACCCAGCCGAGCCGTCGGGTGTGGACGCCGGGGGCTGGCTGTCCACCGGCGACGTGGGCTACCTCGACGACGAGGGCCGGCTGTTCCTGGTTGACCGGATCAAGGACGTCTTCAAGTGCGACAACTGGATGATCGCACCGTCGGAGGTGGAGGCTGTGCTCATCGGCCACCCGGGGGTGGCCGACTGCGTGGTGGTGGAACTCCCGGATGACTTCCACGGCGCCGTGGCCGGGGCGGCAGTGGTGCTGCGGGATGGGTGCACTCCCGGCGAGGTCGCCAGGTGGCTGCGTGACCGGGTGCCGTACTACCAGTGCCTGCACGCGGTCGCGGTGGTGGGCGAGGTCACCCGGTCGCCTAACGGAAAGGTCCAGCGCCGCCAGTTCCGCGACCTCGTGGCGGCGGCGCCCCGGCTGACGCCGGCCGAACCCGATGCACACGACGAGGAGGAAGCACGTGGCAACCATGATCAACCGGCTCACCGTGACAGGTGACCCGGCCGAGTTCGAGCGGATCATCGCCCGGATCACCGAGTATATGACCGCTCAGCCCGGGTTTGTCGAGCACAGCCTCATGCGGTCGCTACGCAGGCCGGAAGTCTATGTGGAGATGGCACGGTGGACTGACGCGGACTCCCACCGCAAGGCGATGCAGGGCGAGGAGTTCCAGCGGCGGGTCCGCGAACTGTCCAGCGTCGCCCAGGCTGACCCGGACGTCTTCGCAGAGGTCTGAACCTGGACGCGGTCACTGGTCGATGGGATGTGCGGCGGGGCGGTGGGCGCAATCCCACCCCCCCCCCGTGCTTACGTGGCTGTTGTCTCAGGGCAGGTCGAGGGCAGGTCGTCACGTGTGACTCGGCGCGACCGGATGAGCCAGCGGCCGTCGGAGCGCACCAGCACGTCCTCGCACACGCAGGCGCGGTGCAGCCGAGTGGCCCCGCCCAGGGCCGTGGCCAGCACCAGCGCGTAACAGGAGACGTGCACGCTGCCGTCGTCCACCGGGTCCACCGTCACCATGCCGTGCCAGTGCCGGTGGACTTCACCGGCGGCCTTCTGCTCGGCGGCGCTGCGGCGCACGCCGTCGGCGAGGGCCTGGCGGCCACGTGCCGGCTGCGGGGCCGACGGCAGCTGGAACTCCCCGTCGGGGGTGAACCCGTCCGCCCAGGCGTCCGCGTCACCCGCGTCGAGCAGGTGCATGTGTCGTGCGTAGAACTGGTTCACCTCGAAGTACAGCCGGGCCAGGTCGGTCTCGGCCGCGGTGGCTGTCATCATGGGGCTCCTTTGCTCGCGGGTCAGTCGTTGACAAGGGCGACAGCCCGCGTCCACCCGGCACCGCCGCCCGCGATCTTCACGGGGAAGCATGTGACGATGAAGCCGGTGGGGCTGGGCAGCGCGTCGAGGTTGGCCAGCCGTTCGATCTGGCAGTAGGGCCGCCGCCGGCCAGCGAAATGAGCGGGCCATAGCACCGCCGGGTCGCCGCAGGACTGGTAGTTGCGGAGCATCGCGGTGAACGGGGCGTCGAGGCTGAACGCGTCCGTGCCGACCACACGCACCCCAGCGTCGAGGAGCAGGTCGACCGCGTGCCCGTCGAGTCCCACGAAGTCGCTGAAGTACGCCGGGGTGCCGACCAGCCGTGACGCGCCCGTGTGGAGCAGCACGATGTCCCCGGCCTGCAGTGTGTGGCCCGCCCGCGCCAGGGCGGCGCGCAGCTCTGCTGGACCTCCCGCCGAGCCAGGCGGCAGGCCGCTCAGGTCGAGGACCACCCCCGGCCCGTAGAACCATTCGAGCGGGAGCTGGTCGATGGTGGGCGGCGGCCCGTACTCGGTCACGGTGCCGTAGTGGGCGGGGGCGTCGACGTGGGTACCTGTGTGGCTGGTCAGCGTCAGCGTGTCGATGGACAGCAGTTCGCCGTATGGCAGCACCGCCGGGTCGAACTCGATGCCGAAGTGCTCGCGCATCTCCGCGCTCATGTGCTTCGCGCCGTCAGCGGGCGACAGCACCGTGTGCGACACCGGCTCCGGTTCCCAGCCACCAGCGTCGATAGGGGACGAGAGGTCGACAAACCGCATCAGCGCGCGCTCCTGCCTGCCGGGGCCATGAAGAGGCCGTCATGCACCGTGATGGCCGCGTTGCCGTAGGCCACCTTGGTGGTCAGGTGGCGGTATGCGGGCGTGTGCGCGAGCACCGCCACCGCCTTCGGCCGGATGAAGTCGGCGACCGGGCTCGCCGAGAACATCGCTCTGCTCTGGATGACCTGGAACTTCAGCACCGACTTGATGTCGCGGCGCCGGGCACGGATGTAGCGGTCCACGGCGCCGGTCTCCTCCCCTGCCGCTTCCGCGACGAGCGCCGGGTGCAGAGCCACCGCGTCCTGGATCGCGAGGTTGATGCCCTGCGCCCCCAGCGGGCTGTGGGTGTGTGCCGCGTCGCCGATGAGGACCAGGCCCGGCTCCGCCCACTGGCGTGCCTCGCCAGCGAAGACATCGAGCAGGCTGAGTTTGTCGAGCCCAGTCAGGCAGTCCCTGACGGTGGCGGCGTAGGCAGGGAGCGCCCGGCCGACCCCGTCCGCGACCGCGCCCACTCCGACCTCGGTGACCTGCTGGTACGTGCCGTGCGGCAGGCTCCAGCCGATCTGCACCTGGTCAGGGTAGGAGCGGTGGATCAGCACGGGGTTGCCGCCACCCCGGACGACCTGGACCGTGGCTGGCGCGCAGTCTCCCGCGGGCACCTTGAACCACAGGAGGTCGTGGCTGAACACCTCCAGCCGGTCGTAGCCGATGTCAGCGAGGCGCCGGACCTTGGAGTAGCGCCCATCGGCACCAACCACCCAGCCCGCGTGGATTGACCGGGAGCCGCCGTCGCCGTGCACGGTCACACCGCGGACCCGCCCGGCTTCCCGGATCAGGCCGCTCACCCGGGTACCGCCGAGGTAGGTGAACCCTGGGTAGTCGTGGCAGCGCTCGAGCAGTTCGGCGAGCACGTGCTGTTGCGGGATGCTGAGCAGCCGGTCGTACGGCGGCGGGAGTCGCCGGTAGTCCACGTCGAAGAGCACGCGCCCGCCGTCGCGGAGCTGGAAGCCGGTCAGCTCGTGGCTGCCGCGCTCACGGGCGCCGTCCAGCACGCCGAGCTGGGCGAGCAGCCGCTGCCCGCCGGGCTGGAGGATCTCGCCGCGGTACTCGCGCGCCAGCGACCCGCTGCGCTCGACCAGCACGGTCGACAAGCCCGAGCGGACCAGCAGCAGGCTCAGCGTCAGCCCGGCGGGGCCGGCACCGACCACGCAGACATCGGCGGTGGTGTCCATCTGCTCCTCCCCTCATGCCGGCAGGCTGAAGCCGCCGTCAGCGGTGATCACCTGCCCGTGGACCCACCGCGCCTCGTCGGTGCACAGCAGTGCGACGACGTCGGCGACGTCGTCTGGCCGGGTGAGCCGGCCAGCGGGCGTGCGTGCGGCCACCGCCGCGGCGGCGCGGTCGTCAGCGTCGCCTGGGACGGCCCGGGCGTCACCGTTCCCATCGGCGGACGCCGGGTCACTGCCACCCACCGGGTGCTTGGCGAGCTTGGCGGTGGCGACCGCGTTGACGGTGATGGCCCGCGGCGCCAGCTCGACGGCGAGGTAGCGGACGGTGCTTTCGAGCGCTGCTTTGGCGGCGCCCAGCCCCACGTAGCGGGGCACGACGCGGTGCGCGCCGTTGCTGGAGACTGCGACCACCCGGCCCCGCCCGGGACGCAGCCGGGTGGCCAGCAGCGGAGCGGCCCCCAGCAGCGGGAGCACCGCTGCCGAGAACTCGCGCAGCACACCCTCGGCTGATGCGGCCAGCGTGGCCGCAGGGCAGAAGACCGCCACGTTGTGGACGTAGATGTCGAGACCGCTGCCCGCGGGGTGGCTGTCCTCGACCAGCCGCGCCAGGGCCGTGGGGTCGCAGACGTCGGCTTTGACCGCCCGTACGGTGCCCGGCAGCCCAGCGAGGTTCCGGCACGCCTGCCCAGCCGACTCGTCGTCGTGGGCGTAGTTGATGACCACGTCGCAGCCGCTGGCACAGAGCTTGCGGGCGATCGCGTGGCCGAGCCCACGCGTGCCACCGGTCACGACCGCACGGCGTCCTGTCAAGGACAGCCCGCCGGTCTCTTCCCGGCTCAGGCTGAGGCCCTGCGGTGCTTCCGCGACAGGCACGGTCCCTCCTCGGTGTGGCGTAGGTGCTCAGCTGGCGGACGCGGTCACCGGCTCGGCGACCAGCTCGTCGAACGAGTGCGGGATCCAGGGCGGGATGCCGCCCTCGGCGTTGGTGCCTTTCTCGACGAACGCGATGTTGTGGTGGATGTGGACACCGGTGACCAGCGCGCTCGCCTGGCCGGCGGGGCCGACGTCCGCGCTCCACTCCTCGTGGTGCACCGCGTCCACCAGTGACTTCAGCAGCCCGAGTGAGGTCGAAGGCCCGGCGGCACTACCGGTCTCCCCGCCGAACCCCGGGCAGTAGGAGGTCCAGAGGTCTTCGATGACGTACACGCCGCCAGCGCGGACGTGTGGCAGGAGCGCCTGGAACGAGGTGAGGATGTGTTCGTTGATGTGGCTGCCGTCGTCGATCACGACGTCGAACGGCCCGTAGCGTTCCGCTACCCCGGCGAGGTAACCGGGGTCGTTCTGATCGCCGGTGAGCGTGGTTATGCGAGGCTGGTCGAGGCCGTGCTTGTCGAACACGTCCAGCCCGAACACCAGCCCACGGGGGAAGTACCGCTTCCACATCAGCAGCGACTCGCCTCCCGCTGACGGGTCCTTGTACCCGCCGATCCCGATCTCGAGCACCCGGACCGGCTGGTCACGAAGCGGGCCGAGGAACCGCTCGTAGTGCGGGGTGAACCAGTGCAGCAGGCCCCACTTGTCCGATCCGTAGCGGACCGCGAGCTCACCGAGGTCGGGCGCCCGGCCGCGGCAGGGCCGCAGGACGGTGTCGACCGCCTGGCCGATGGACGGCCACACCTCACGCAGTGAGCTGGCGTAGCGCTCGCGCACCGCGGGGCGCTCAAGCAGCAACTCGGTCCGGTGGGTACCGGTGGCCCGGCCGGCCTGCGGCCCGTACAGCAGCCGGGCCAGCTCGGCAAGCTCGAACTCCAGCCGGACGCAGGCGGTCTCCAGGGCGCGCGGGACGGCACGGACAGGCTGCCCGGCGGCCACCGTGAACGTGTGGGTCTCGCGGTGCGCACCATGCGTGAGGTCGAGAAGTACATGCATCTCGTGCGGGTTGAGCGCGGGGTCGCTGCGGAATGCGATCTCGCTGACGAGGAGGGCAGCCACTTCCGGTGGGTCCAGGTCACGCAGGGCGCGGTCGAGTCCGGCCTGGCCGCCGCCGACGGCGAGGATCAGCCGTTCGGCAGTTGCGGTGTCTCTGTCCAGGCTCATATGGCCAGCTCCTCGTCACGGTCAGGGGCATTCACCGGCACAGGCTCACAGTGGCGGCTCAAGGCGCCCTCGAAGGGGGGTACAGCCCCCTGACCACCAGCACCGGTTGAGTCCGGCTCGAGACCCCGCGCCGACCATGGGGGCTGCACCGCCACAGCGGGACACGGGGCACAGGGCACGACGGGACACGGGGCACGACGGGAGGCGGTGAGGAGTGGACACGCTGGATCGGCGGGTGGCCCTCACGGGAATGGGCGTGGTTGCCCCGGGCGGCCTTGGAGTGAAGGGGTTCTGGGAGCTCATCACCTCCGGGGCGACAGCCACCAGGAGGATCTCCTTCTTCGACCCCTCGCCGTTCAGGTCCCAGGTCGCTGCCGAATGTGACTTCGACCCCGCCCGTGAGGGGCTGACACCCCAGGAGGTACGGCGGATGGACCGTGCCGCGCAGTTCGCTGTCGTGGCGGCACGGGAGGCGCTCGCTGACGCCGCGGCCGAGGAGGGGGACTGTGACCCGGCCAGGCTGGGTGTGACGATCGGGAGCGCGGTGGGCTGCACCATCAGCCTGGAGCAGGAATACGTCGTCGTCAGCAACGGCGGGCAGGAGTGGCTGGTCGACCACTCTTACGTGGTCCCTCACCTGCATGACTACCTCGTCCCCAGCTCCATCGCCGCCGAGGTGGCGTGGGCGGCGGAGGCCGAGGGCCCAGTGGCCCTGCTGTCGACCGGGTGCACGTCGGGCATTGACGCGGTCGGCCATGCCGCGGCCCTGATCAGGGAAGGGTCGGCCGACATGATGGTCGCGGGCGCCACGGACGCGCCCATCTCACCGATCACGTTGGCCTGCTTCGACGCCATCAAGGCAACCACCCCCCGCAACAGCGACCCGGCCCGCGCCTCCCGGCCCTTCGACCGGTCACGGAACGGGTTCGTGCTCGGGGAGGGCGCCGCGGTCTTCGTCCTGGAGGACCTCGCCCTCGCCAGACAGCGCGGGGCGCATGTGTACGCGGAGGTCGCGGGCTTCGCCACCCGCTGCAACGCCTACCACATGACGGGGCTGCGGTCTGACGGCGCGGAGATGGCGGAGGCCATCACCGCCGCGATGGCGCAGGCCGGGACCGCTCCTGCGGACATCGGTTACGTCAATGCGCATGGCTCCGGGACCAAGCAGAACGACCGTCACGAGACCGCGGCGTTCAAACGCAGCCTCGGTGACCGCGCCTACCAGGTGCCGGTGAGCTCGATCAAGTCGATGATCGGGCATTCGCTGGGGGCGATCGGCTCGATCGAGGTCGCCGCGTCGGTGCTGGCGATCGAGCACGGGGTCATCCCGCCCACAGCCAACCTGGAAGAGCCCGACCCCGAGTGCGACCTGGACTACGTGCCGCAGGTGGCGAGGCAACAGGCCGTGGACACCGTGCTGACCGTGGGGAGCGGCTTCGGCGGGTTCCAGTCCGCGATGGTCCTGACCAGGTCCGGGGCGGCCAGCACGCAGGCGCTGACATGACCATCTCGGCCGTGGTGACCGGAATGGGCGTGGCCTCGCCCAACGGCCTGGGCACCCAGGCGTACTGGCGGGCGGTGCTGCGGGGTGAGAGCGGGATCGGCCGCATCACCCGCTTCGACCCGTCGCCTTATCCGGCCACGCTGGCCGGTGAGGTTCCCGGTTTCGACGCCACAGCGCACCTGCCAGGGCGGCTGATCCCGCAGACCGACCGGTCCACCCAGCTGGCGCTGACAGCCGCCCAGTGGGCGCTCGATGACGCTGGCCTCGGCCCTGATGAGCCCGCGCTCGCCCATGCCAGCGTGGTGACCTCGAACGCGGCAGGCGGTTTCGAGTTCGGTCAGCGCGAGTTGCAGAACCTGTGGCGCAAGGGCAGCGGCTACGTCAGCGCCTACCAGTCGTTCGCCTGGTTCTATGCCGTCAACACCGGCCAGATATCCATCCGTCATGGGACACGGGGCCCGGGCAGCGTGCTCGTGGCCGAGCAGGCGGGCGGCCTCGACGCCATCGGCCAGGCACGCCGCCACCTGCGGGGCGGGACAGCGCTGGCGCTGACCGGCGCGGTCGAGGGGGCGCTGTGCCCCTGGGGCTGGGCCGGGCTGCTGGCCAGCGGGCGCCTCTCCACCAGCCGAGACCATGCCCGCGCGTTCCTGCCCTTTGACTCCTGCGCCGCCGGGCACGTGCCCGGAGAGGGCGGCGCCATCCTCGTGATGGAGGAGCGCACGTCAGCGCTGCGACGCGGCGCCCCCACGGTCTACGGCGAGGTCGCGGGCTATGCGGCCACCTTTGACCCGCGGCCGGGTACCGGCCGTGAGCCTGGCCTGCGGCGCGCCATCCTCCTCGCGCTGGCCGATGCCGGGCTGGGCGCCGCTGACATCGGGGTGGTTTTCGCTGACGGGGCGGCAGTGCCCAGCCTGGACCAGGCGGAGGCTGACGCGATCACGGCGGTGTTCGGGCCCAGGGGGGTGCCGGTGACCGTGCCCAAGACGATGACCGGGCGGCTCCAGTCCGGGGGTGCCGCCCTGGACGTCGCCACCGCCCTGCTCGCGCTCTGGCACAAGACCATCCCGCCGACGGTCAACGTGGGCCAGCTCGCGCCGGGCGCCCGGATAGACCTGGTCACCGCGGCGCCACGGCGTGCGGACATCGCCGCGGCGCTGGTGCTCGCCCGCGGGCACGGCGGCTTCAACTCGGCCCTGGTCGTCCGCGCCACGCCCCGCGGCGGCACCGGTCCTGACACAACCCCAGACCCCCACGACCGAAGGAGCTGAGAATGCGGGAGCTGACGCTGCGGGGCCTCATCGACATCATGCGAGAGTGCGCTGGCGTGGACGAAACCGTCGACCTGGACAGTGAGGTCGGCGATGTCTCGTTCGAAGACCTCGGCTACGACTCGGTCGCGCTGCTGGAGACGGCAGGCCGGATCGAGCGCGAGTTCGGGGTCGTGCTCGGCGACGAGACCGTGGAAGAGGCCAAGACCCCGCAACTGCTGCTGGACTGCGTCAACCAGCGGATAGCGGGAGCGGCATGACAAGCACAGCTGCCCTGCCGCAGCGGGACACGCAGGCAGCAGTCCCCCCAGTGCCCGGCGGCCACGGTGTGGCCGCCCTTGACGTGGCGCCGTGGATCCTGTGCCACGACTGCCGCATGATCGTCTACGGCAAGCGACTGGCGAGGAACTGGCAGGTGTGCCCGCACTGCGGCCACCACCGTCAGCTCACCGCGCACGAGCGGGTCGCGCTGCTGTTCGACGAGGGCAGTGTGGCGGAGTTCGAGACGCCGCGGGTCAGCGTGGACCCGCTCGGGTTCAGCGATGTCCGGCCGTACACCCAGCGGCTGCACGAGGCCCGGGAACGCACGGGCCTGCGCGAGGCGGTGGTGTGCGTACGTGGCCGGATCGAAGGCAACCTCCTCGTCGCGGCCGTCATGGACTTCCGTTTCCTCGGTGGCAGCCTGGGGACCGGCGTCGGCGAGGCCATCACCCGGTGCGCGGAGATCGCACTCGCTGACCGGGTGCCGCTGCTCGTGGTCAGCGCGTCAGGAGGGGCGCGCATGCAGGAGGGCGCGCTCTCACTGATGCAGATGGCCAAGACCAGCCAGGCGATCGCGATGCTGGACGAGGCGGGGATCCTGACGCTGTCCCTCGTGACCGACCCCACCTACGGTGGCGTGGCGGCCTCCTACGCCACGCTCTGCGATGTGATCATCGCCGAACCCGGCGCCCGGCTGGGGTTCGCCGGCCCGCGGGTGGTCATGCAGACCATCCGGCAGAACCTCCCTGCCGGGTTTCAGACGGCCGAATACCTGCTCAAGCACGGCCTGATCGACATGGTGAGGCCGAGGGCAGCGCTGCGCCACACACTGGGCCGTCTCCTCGCGCTCGGGTCCGGGCCACGCCGGTGTGCCGCAGCGCCAGCCAGTGACCCGTGCGCAGGTGACGACCTGGCACGCGGCGAGCACGCGCCGGCGGTCCCGGATACGGTCATCACAGACCCCGGCCAGCTCCCGGAGAGGGACCCGTGGGAGACCGTGCGTCTCGCGCGGGACCTCGCGAGGCCCGGCACGCTCGACTACGTCGCACACATGTGCGAAGAGTTCGAAGAGCTGCGGGGCGACAGGCAGGGCGGCGACTGTCCCGCGATCGTGGGCGGCCTGGCACGGGTCGGCGGCACCCCGATCGTGCTGATCGGGCACCAGAAGGGGCACAATGCCGCCGAGCTGACAGCCAGGAACTTCGGCATGGCCCTGCCCAGCGGCTACCGCAAAGCCGCGCGGCTGATGCGGCTGGCCGCCAAGCTCGGCATCCCTGTCGTCACCCTCATCGACACTCCCGGTGCCTTCCCCGGAGTGAGCGCGGAAGAGCAGGGACAGTCGGCCGCGATCGCCGAGAACCTGCGGCTGATGGCCAGCCTGCCGGTACCGGTCGTCACAGTGATCACCGGCGAGGGGGGCAGCGGGGGCGCGCTCGCCCTAGCCGTCGCGGACCGTGTCTACATCCACGCCGACGCGACCTACTCGGTGATCAGCCCAGAAGGATGCGCGGCCATCCTGTGGAAGGACTCATCGGCTGCGCGGCTGGCTGCCGCCTCCCTGGGTGTCGGCGCCCGGGACCTCTTGCGGCTCGGCGTCGTGGACGGCGTGGTCCCAGCTGCGGGCTCCCGTGATGCCGCGACAGTGGCCTCCCAGGTGCGGCAGGTGGTCTGCCAGGCGCTCGACGGGCTCACCCGGCTTCCCTCACGGGAGTTGCTGGCCAGCAGGAGGGCGCGGTTCCGCCGCTACGGTGTCATGACAGACGCCGAGGGTGCCGCGGGCGTGCCGGTGGCCACGGGGGCCGCCTCATGAACAGCCAACTGACAGACACGTCGGCGGATGACTCCGGGAACCTGGCTGACCTCCTCACGGAGGTTCGCTCCACGGCACTCGAACTCGTGCGCAGTGCACCTGTCACACCCACCACTCTGCGGGTTCGGGCAGGCGGTGTTGCCGTGGAGATGGAGTGGGCACCTGCGCATGCCATCGGACCCGCGGTGACCATGCCGACGCCGGATGCCACGGCTGGCGGGGTGTTGGTGCAGGTACCCGAGGTTCCGGCCAGCGGCCACGCCCTGTGCGCGCCTGCCGTGGGCGTCTTCTACCGATCACCCGCGCCGGGCGCGGAGCCATTCGTCGGGGTCGGCGACACCGTCCAGCCCGGCCAGCAGGTGGGCATCGTCGAAGCGATGAAGCTGATGATCCCTGTCGAGGCGGACCGCGCGGGGCGTGTCACGGACATCCTGGTGGCGGACGGGAAGCCGGTCGAGTACGCGGAGCCGCTGCTGACCCTCGACCCGCTCGGCGGTGCGGCGTGAGCGCCGGCCCGCCGCTGCGCAGTGTGCTGATCGCCAACCGAGGGGAGATCGCGCTCCGGATCGCACGGGCCTGCCGGGAGGCGGGTATCCGGGCGATCGCGGTTTACTCCACCGAGGACCAGGACTCTGCTGCTGTCCGGTTCGCCGACGAGGCCGTCCACATCGGGCCCGCACCAGCCCAGCACAGCTACCTGAACATGGCGGCGATCATCGAGGCGGCACGGCGGACCGGCGCGGAGGCCGTCCATCCCGGCTACGGTTTCCTGTCGGAGAGCTCGGACTTCGCGGAGGCGTGCGCAGCCAGCGGCCTGCTGTTCATCGGGCCCCCACCAGCGGTGATCGAGACCCTCAACGACAAGACCTCCGCCAGGCGGCTCATGGCCAGCGCGGGCCTGCCCGTGCTGCCCGGCAGCCTAGGCCCGGTCAACCACGCTGAGGACGCCCGTGCGGTCGCCGGTGAGACCGGGTACCCCTTGATCATCAAGGCAGCCGCCGGCGGCGGCGGGCGTGGCATACGGGTGGTGCGCGAGCCCGCGGACCTCGGTGCCGCCTACCGGGAGGTGCGGGCCAGCGCCCAGACGCTGTTCGGCGACTCCCGGGTCTACCTGGAGCGCTACCTGGAGTCGCCACGGCACGTGGAGGTCCAGGTGCTGTGCGACGGGCACGGAGCAGTGGTCCACCTGGGCGAGCGTGACTGCACGGTGCAGCGCAGGCACCAGAAGCTGGTCGAGGAGTCACCCGCCCCCGGCGTGGCCGCCGCGATCCGCGACCGCATGGCTGAGGCCGCGGTGCGGGGCGCCCTCGCGGCCGGGTATGTGGGTGCCGGCACGTTCGAGTTCCTGGTGGACACCGACGGCGGCTGGTACTTCATCGAGGCGAACCCGCGGATCCAGGTGGAGCACCCGGTGACCGAAATGGTCACCGGCATCGACCTGGTCGCGCAGCAGTTCCAGATCGCCGCCGGGCGGCCGCTGCGGATGAGGCAGGACGATGTGTGCTGCCGCGGGGTGGCCATCGAGTGCCGGATCAACGCCGAGGACCCCGACCGGGGGTTCGCGCCGGCGCCCGGCACACTGACCGAGTTCAGCCCGCCAGCTGGGCCGTTCGTCCGGGTGGACACCCACGGCCACCCCGGGTACCGGATCGCACGCTCCTATGACTCATTGCTCGCCAAGGTCGTGGTGTGGGCACCTGACCGGTCACAGGCCATGGCCAGGATGCTGCGGGCACTCAGCGAGTTCACGGTCGCTGGCCCCGGTGTCGCGACAACGGGCCCGCTGCTCGCGAAGGTCATCGGCCACCCGCTGTTCCGCGACGCCAAGCATGACACCGGGCTGGTCGACGACATCCTGCTCACACGCGCCTGAGGCGACCGGCCGTCACTGAGCGCTGGGAGCCTCCGCGGCGGCCAGGCCGGGCAGCGCCCGCGCCAGGGATGTCCGCCAGCCCCCGATCGGCGGTACCCCGCACCTGGCCCAGCCGTCGTGGCCGAGCACACTGTAGGCCGGGCGGGGTGCCGGGCGGCCCAGGGAACTGCTGGCGGCCGGCCGCACCCGGTCCTGGTCGGCGCCG
>DASYYE010000512.1:0-26812 GCA_035946955.1 Streptosporangiaceae bacterium
AAGCCGACTATGGGTGCGACACTGCTCATTAACCCAAGGGCGTGTGCGGCTACTGGGTGTGTGTGACTGCTAGCTGTGGTTGACTACTGGGTGCGACAGGGGGCTCACGGTAAGCGATGACGCGGTGGCGTCAGAGCAACCCTGGACGGGGGAGGGTCATGGGTCTGGTCATGGACTACGGTGGGACGGTCGAGGGATACGAGGCGGTGTCGCTCCCACTCGAGGGAGAGGCGGCCGGCGCCCGCCCCGCCGGAGGTGCCGTACTGCGGCGCCGCAGCGCCCGTCCCAGCAGGCGGGCTGTCATGTATGTGCACTGCGTCGGTGACTCGTTCGTAACCGACGACCTCGTGAGCTGGTACACCGAGCGCCGCTTCCACTTCTACGCGGCTGACCTGCGCAAGGTGGGAGCCGAAGAGCGCCCCCCCGGGGACGGCGCTGGCCCCGCCGCCGACCTGGCTGAGTGTTTCCGCTGCCTGGACGCGGCCATCGTGCACCTGCGGGAGTCGGACGGGATCGACACCGTGGTCGTCTCCGCCCACGGGTCAGGTGCCCTGATCGCCGCTCTGTGGTGCCATGCCCGGCGCGGCAGCCAGCCCGTGGACGCGCTGGTGCTTGCCGCGCCCCGTTTCGGCGTGGGTTCGGCGTGGCTGCGCCGCTCCCGTGTGGCCAGTACGGGCCCGGCGGCGCGTCGGCCGCCGTTGCCGCTGCTCGCCGCGGTCCAGCACCGGGTGCGGCGCGGCCTCAAGATCGCATGCCCGGTGCTCGTGATGTGCCCGGCCAAGGGATGGGACAGCCCAGGCGGCACCGGCGGGTTGCTGCTGGTGGCGCGGCTGGCTACCGGTGGGCGCGTCACGACCCGGCTGGGCGAGCATGTGACCTGGCTGAAACTGGGCAGCGGGCTGCCGGCAGGCCCGGTGCCGGACGGGTCGGACCGCAAGCGGTTCTTTGACGAGCTGGGCCGCTGGCTGGGCGCATACCTGACCGGGCAGGTCCGCGACCAGTTGCTCTGAGCCCTACGGCGGGCTGATAACAGCAACAGGCGCTGGGCGCCGTGCCCCCACTGCCCCGTGTCTCACTGCACAGTCACTGTGACCGCTGGGTATCCGCTGGCGCCGTTCGGCTCCGGCGGAACCTGCAGCGCGGTCTGGGTGTAGCCGGTGGCATCGGTGGCGCGCGCCTCGATCGTGTGGCTGCCCGGAGTCGCGTCCCAGTACCAGACCCACTGACGCCAGGTGTCGATTCCGGGGACCGACGCCAGTTGGGCCTGGTGCCATGGGCCGCTGTCCACCCGCACCTCGACCGCATCGACCCCCTTGTGCTGTGCCCAGGCCACGCCCGCGACGGGCGTACGCCCGGCCTTGGGGGAGTTGCTGGCGAGGCTCGGCACGTCAATGCGCGACTCGGTCTTGATCGGGGCCTGCTGGGACCAGCCACGCGGCACCCAGTAACCCTGCGCATCCGCCCACCTGGTCACCTCGATGTCAGTGACCCACTTGCAGGCCGACACGTACCCGTACAGCCCCGGCACCACCAAGCGGACCGGGAACCCGTGCGCGACCGGCAGCGCGTGACCGTTCATGGCCACCGCCAGCAGCGCGTCCCGCCCGTCCATCACCGTCTGGACCGGTGTGCCGGAGGTGAACCCGTCCACGGAGGTGCACAGCAACTGCTGGGCACCCGCCCGGATGCCCGCCTCCCGCAGCACACCCGCGAGGCTCGGGCCAAGCCACTTGGCATTGCCGATGTAGGGGCCGCCCACCGGGTTGGACACGCAGCACAGCGTGACGTAGTCCTCGATCAGCGGCCTGTGCAGCAGGTCCTGGAAGGTGAGCGTCATCTCGCGCTCGACCATGCCGTGGATCCGCAGGGTCCAGCTCTCCGGAGCCACCTGCGGCAGGACCAGGGCGGTGTCCACCCGGTAGAACGAGGACGCCGGGGTGATGAACGAGCTCAGGCCGGGGATGTGCAGGTCCGCGCCAGCAGGCACCGGCGGGACAGTCTCGCTCGGCCGTGGCAGCCGCAGCGACGCCTGGGCCCGCGCCACGCTGGTCCGCTCCGCCAGGGCACGCCCTGCCAGCCCGGTCACGCCCGCCGCCCCGATCGCCAGCGAACTGACCACGAGGAAGCTGCGGCGCCCCGGCTCCACAGGGGAGGGAGCGGGCGTCCGGGGCCCCGGAGGAACCCAGTTCGCACCAGGGGCGTCCGCGCTGTCTGCGGGCCCCGCCCCGCTTGCCTTCGCCGCTCCCGCCCCAGCCAGCGGGGACGTCCGCGTTGACTCGCCTTCCAGTGTGTTCGCGGCTTGCGGTCCCGGACCGGGGGACGGCTGGGTTTTGTCAGAACCCGGCGGTACCGGGGACGACGCCGCAGCTCTTCCGGCCGCATCAGGTGCCGTGACCTTGTCCGCGGCCCGGACCATGGCGACCAGCGCGAGCACCCCGGCCGCACCGCCGGCCAGGGCCGGCAGGACCGCTGCTGCGGTCACGGTGGGCCGGGTCAGCGCGGCTGCCAGCGCGACCACGGTGAACAGGGTCAGCCCGGCGAGCCCCCAGGCGAGGCGGCGCACCGCTGCGATGCCGATGGCCGCGGCGAACACCGCGAGCATGACCAGGATGCCGCCGACCAGCACGGTCTTGTCGTGGGAACCGAACTCGGCGATCGCGAAGTTCTTCACCGGTGCCGGCGTCTGGTCGATCGCGGCAGCGCCCACCGTGGCCACGGGGGAGAACTGGGGCCCGATGAGCCCGGCGACCAGCTGGCCAACACCGAGTGCCACGGCAGCGGTGATCAGCCCGGTGACTGCACCACGCCAGGCACGGTCCGCGGGCAGGTGGCTGCGGGATATTGGAGCTTCAGCAGGCGATTTCACGTTTGATATTCGTAGCCACCCTCTGGACGGGTTGGGTGAGGTAGCAAACCAATCGGGCTACAGTCTCGAATCTAACCATGAGAAGACAAGGACTCCAGGATGACGGAAGAGCTGGCGGGCGGGCATCAGGGCGGCGTGTCACCCGCTGCTGACCTGGCCGTCCTGCTCAACCTGGTGGCACGCGGCGACGAGGAGGCGTTCGCGGCCCTGTACGACCAGAGTGCGGCCTGGGTGTTCGGGCTCGCGTCGCGGGTCGTCCGTGACCCAGCCCAGGCGGAGGAGGTGACCCAGGAGGTGCTGCTGGAAGTATGGCGCACGGCCTCCCGGTTCGACCCCCTTCAGGGCAGTGCGCGGTCATGGCTCATGACCATGGCCCACCGCCGGGCCGTGGACCGGGTTCGTTCAGCACAGGCGGCAGCCGACCGTGAGATGCGCTCCGCCACCGCCACGAC
Organism: Streptosporangiaceae bacterium; assembly: GCA_035946955.1. Lineage (GTDB taxonomy): Bacteria > Actinomycetota > Actinomycetes > Streptosporangiales > Streptosporangiaceae > DASYYE01. The sequence goes on from DASYYE010000512.1 coordinate 3,319, forward strand.
CGACTACGACGTCGTGGCCGAGGAAGTGGAAACGCGGCTGGACGCCCAGCGGGTCCGCCGGTGCCTTGACTCGCTCACCGACCTGCAGCGGGAGTCCGTGACCCTTGCCTACTACGGCGGTCATACCTACCGTGAGGTGGCGAGCTTGCTGGGGGTGGCGGTCGGCACAGTGAAGACGCGCATGCGCGACGGGCTGATCCGGCTCCGCGACTGTTTGGGGCCGTCATGACATTCGCTGACCCGCACACCCTCGCCGGAGCCTACGCCCTGGACGCGCTCACCAATAGTGACCGCACCGCATTCGAGCGTCATATCCGCACCTGCGACCCGTGCCGCCAGGAGGCCGCCAGCCTGCGCGAGGCCGCTACGCGGCTTGGCACGGCCGCCGCGGCGGCGCCGCCGCCCCGGCTACGCGAGGCCGTGCTGGCACAGGCCAAGCGCACCCGGCAGGTGTCGCCCCTGCGCGGCGGGGCTGGGGCCGGGGCCCGGGGCAGGTCCGGCTGGCAGCTGGCTCCCCGGCTGGCCGTGGCACTGGCGGGTTTGTTCATCCTGCTGGTGCTCGGGGCGGGCGGGCTGATCCTCAGCACGCAGCACCGGCTCGGCGAGGAACTCGCGCGTGGCACCGCGGTCGCCGAGGTGCTCACCGCCCCGGACGCGACCATGTTCCACGTGAACGCGTCGGACGGGGGCAGCGCCACGGTAGTGATGTCGCACGCCAAGCGGGCGCTGGTGCTGACCACCGCCAGCCTGCGTGCCCTGCCGGGCACCGAGCGGTACGAGGTGTGGCTGATGGGCCCCGCGGGCGCGCGTTCCGCCGGGATGCTGCCCGTCCCTCGGCACGGGATGACCTCACCGGTCGTGGTCACGGGCCTGCTGGCGGGGGAGCGGCTCGGTGTGACCGTCGAACCGGCCGCTGGCACACCGCAGCCCAGCGCACACCCGGTGATCATGGTCGCCCTGCCGGACTGACGCGCGTGGCTCCGGGCCAAGGTGCCGGCTGGGTGGACTAACGTGATGACGGTGAAAGCACCTCCGGAGGCGCAACTCAAACTGCTCGACCTCGCTGAGCTGGATACTGAGCTGAACCGGCTCGAGCACAGACGGCGGGCCCTGCCTGAAGCCCAGGAGTATGACAAGGCCCAGGCGCGCGACGCCGAGCTGCGGGACGAGCTCGCCACCCTGGAGGCGCAGTCCAGCGACCTCGGGCGGGAGCAGGCCAAGGCCGAACGCGACGTCGAGCAGGTCCGGACCCGGATCGAGCGGGACCGTACCCGGCTGGACGCTGGGCAGGTTTCCGCGGCCCGGGAGCTGGAGAACCTCCAATCCGAGATCGCCTCGCTGGAACGGCGCCAGGGTGACCTGGAGGACGTCGTCCTGGAGGTCATGGAGCGTGCCGAGGCCCTCAGCGGCCGGCGTGACGCGCTCACCGCCGAGCGTGAAGAACTCGCGGGGCGGCTGACGGAGCTGGCCGCAGCGCGCGACGCCGCGCTCGGCGATATCGCCGGGCAGGGCGCCAAGGCCAGTGAGCAGCGTGCCGCGATCGCTGTCGAGGTGCCCGGGACGTTGCTGGAGCTCTATGACAAGCTGCGCGCCCAGCACGGGGTGGGGGCTGCCGCGCTGCGGCGGGGCCGGTGTGAAGGCTGCCACCTCTCGCTCAACACGGTCGAACTGGGCCAGATCCGTGCCGCGCCCCCAGACGAGGTGCTGCGTTGTGAGGAGTGCCGGCGCATTCTGGTCCGCACTCCAGAGTCCGGCCTGTGACCCGGCGGCTCCTCGTCGAGGCGGACGGCGGCTCCCGCGGGAACCCTGGGAGCGCCGGATACGGTGCGGTCGTCCGCGACCTGGCTACCGGTGAGGTGCTGGCGGAGGTCAGCGAGTCGCTCGGGCGGGCCACGAACAACGTGGCTGAGTACTCGGGACTGATCGCTGGGCTGCGGGCTGCGGCTGCGATCGCGGCGGGTGCGGACGTCGAGGTCCGGATGGACTCCAAGCTGGTGGTTGAGCAGATGTCCGGGCGCTGGCAGATCAAGCACCCTGGGCTGAGGCCGCTGGCCGCTGAGGCTGCGCAGGTCGCCCGGGGGCTCGGCCGGGTTTCGTACACCTGGGTGCCCCGGGCTCGCAATGCGCACGCCGACCGGCTCGCTAATGAAGCCATGGACAGGGCCGCTTCCGGGGGCGCTGGAGCGACCGAGCGTGCGACGGGCCGGCTCCCGCACGGCTGATTGCCCGCGGCCGGTGCGTGGCTTGCTGGCGCCAGGCCGCCGCCGGGTATGTGTGTCGGGCATTGCCGCTGGCACAGCGGGATCGGCGCACGGACTGCCGGATCGGTGGGCATTGTGGGCCGCCGGAGATGCTGGCGAGCGCCTATGCTGGCTCTGCGGCGGGTGAGTCGGCCGGGCGGCCGCGGCAGGGCTTCGGTCCTGTCGAGGAAGGTCCGGGCTCCGCAGGGCAGGGTGGTCGGTAACGCCGACCCGGGGTGATCCGCGGGACAGTGCCACAGAAAGCAGACCGCCCCCGGCCTGGCCAGGGGTAAGGGTGAAACGGTGGTGTAAGAGACCACCAGCGCCGCAGGTGACTGCGGCGGCTCGGTAAACCCCACCCGGAGCAAGGTCAAAAGGGAGGTTTCGGCCTCCTGCGCGAGTGTTTGAGGGCGGCCCGCCCGAGCTCGCGGGTAGACCGCAGGAGGCCGTCAGCAATGGCGGTCCTAGATGGATGGCCGCCACCCCGCATCACGCGGGGTACAGAACCCGGCCTACAGGCCGACTCACCCGCCGCCTGAACTGGGGAACTGGCTTGGGTCATGACCTTTTGGTGTGGGTGTCCCCGGGAGCGAGGTCCGGGTCTGGTAGCCGTCGTCGGCTACGCGAGGCGCCTCCGGCGCGGCTTGTGCAGACCGATGACGACCGTTCTGGGTTGACGGTCTTGGTTGGTCAAGCGGAGCCCGCGTTGGTCGTCTGGGGTCGTCTTGGGCTGTTGCCGCGAGTGGTAAGGGGTGTGACCAAGCGGAGTGTGGGGCCTTTCGGCGGATGGAGGTATGCCAGTGCTGGGGCGAGATTACGGAGGAGTGCCACTCGGGCGGCGGTGAGTTCTGGCCCAGGGGTGGTGGCTAGTTCTTGGTTGAGGAGCCGGCGGGTCTCTTCGTAGGCGGCGAGGGCGGCGGCGCGGTTGCCTGTGGCGGCTAGGGCCAGGATGAGGCTGGCGCGGGATTGTTCGTCGAGGGGGTCGCGTTCGGACAGGGCGTGCAGGTAGGGGAGGGCCCGGTGGTCTTGGCTTATGGTGGCGGCGGCACGTGCGTAGCTGAGTACGGCTGCTTTGTGTTCGCGTATTGAGCTGGTGACCAGGGGGTGGCTGGTGAGTACGGTCAGGCCGGCGAGTGGCTGGCCCCGCCAGGTGCGCAGTGCCTGTTCGTAGAGGTCACAGGCAGTGACGGCGTCGCCTGAGAGGGTTGCCTGGTCTGCCTTCCTGCCCAGGGCGCGGAAGGAATGCAGGTCGGTCTCGGTAGTGGGGTGGATCTGGTAGGCCGGGCCTTCGCGGCGGATGAGGCCATGGCGGGGTGGTGCGAAGGCAGCTCGGAGTCGGCTGACGTAGGTGTGGATCATGGCGGCTGCGGTAGGAGGCGGGTCGTCCGCCCACAGTGCGTCGATGATGTCGTCACGTGGCAGGAGCGTGAGGGGATCGGCTGCGAGCAGGGCCAGCACAGCTTGCCGGTGTGGCGGCCCGAGCCGTACCAGCTGCCCTTCACGCCATACTGCGAGCGGGCCCAGCAGTTGCACTCGGATCCTGGGCGCCGACTGCGGGCTTGCGCTTGCGGTGGCCCGTGTGTCCCGGCCGTGACTGACATCCTCCGCGCCTGGGCGGGGCAGCAGAGCCGCCGGGGTCAAGCCAAGGGCTGTAGCGATCCGCTGGGTGGTGCCCCCGTGGGGGCGGGTGGTGGTGCCTTGTTCGAGTGCCCGGATGACGCTGATGCTCACCCCTGTCATAACGGCGAGTTCACGCTGTGTGAGCCCCGCTTCACGGCGTTTTTGGCGGACCCGCATAGCAAGTTGTGACGTCCCCGTTGGCTCCGGCATAGCCGAGTTGCTCCTTTCCTTGGGCCGGGGTTTGCCGGAACCCACGGCTGTGGCCCCCGTCGGCATTATGTGCGCAACAGCTCTGGAACACCAGAGCTTTACCCGAGCCCTGGTATTTACCCCAGCCCGCAGGAGTGTGGTCGCGTCACGCTGCCACGACATGCCGCCCTCACGCCCGCGAGAGCGCCGAGCGGCCAGCGGGGTTGGGTGATCCAGGGACGGGAGTCGGCACGCGCGGGGCGCTCGGTTCTGGGTTCGGAGTGGTCACTTGACCAGCGTGAATGGCTGGCACGCCTCGCGAGAAAGTACCGGAATTAGCTGACAGAAAGCGTTTAGTGGCCCTTGGAATGATTGGCGGGACCAGGTTTCAGTCGACGGGGATGGGAGCAGGCATGCGGCGTGGAGTGATCGTCCTGGCTGCCACGGTCTTGGGTGTGGTGATGGCTGTGGCGCCCGCAGCGGTGGCACAGGCCGCGGTGCGGGCTGCCCCGGCCCGAGCGGCCGCCCAGGGAGGTGGGCGCTCGGATGGGCGCGGGGGTCCGGCGCCGTCGACGGGTAACCCGTGGCAGATGCCCGCGCAGCCGCCGCCGGACCCTGGGCTTGCGCAGGTGGGTTCGGGGGCCGTGGGCAGTAGTGAGGCCGCCGTGGTGAAGGCGGCGCCGGCGAAGGCTCATGCCACGCGTCGGCCGGTTGTGGTAGCGGGCCTGACCACCGAGACGGGGACGGTGACGGCCGAGCCAGACGGGCGGGAAGTCGGCACGGAGTACGTGCTGCCGGTGCGGGTGCGCCGGGGTGACCGCTGGGTGACGGTGGACACCAGGCTGCGGCGGGGGGCTGGTGGCCGGTGGGCGCCTGCGGCGGTCCCAGGGGATGTGGTGTCGTTCTCTCGCGGTGGGGAGGGGCCTGTGTCGGTGGTTTCGGCGCTGGGGTCGCGGCTGGCGTTGTCGTGGCTGGGCGGGCTGCCCGCTCCGGTGATTTCCGGCGCGTCTGCGACTTACCACAGTGTGCTGCCGGAGGTGGATCTAGTCCTGACCGCGACGAGCGCTGCGGCGGGTGGGTTCAGCGAGGTGCTGGTGGTGCATTCGCGGAACGCGGTTCATGACCGTGGGCTGGCCCGGCTGGCGATGGGTGTGGCCGCGCCAGGGACGGCAGGGCTGCATGTGGTGGCCGGGGGTGGGCTGGTGGCGGCGATGGCTAGCGGCCGGGGTTCGTTCGTGGGGGCGGCGCCGTCGATGTGGGACTCCTCCGCCGAGCCGCGCAGCGCGGCCGGGGTGCAGGCGGCAGCGGCGGCGGCCCGTGCGGTGGGTGCAGGTCTGGCGCCGATGGGCTCTGGGGCGGTCTCAGGTGTGGACGGCCCGGCCGGCGGGGCACGGCTGGCCCCGGTTATGACGCACGTTGTCGGCGGAGGGAGGGTGTGGTCGCTGGTGCCGGATGAGCGGATGCTTACGTCGCCGACGACCCGCTTCCCGGTCTATGTCAAGGCTGGGTCGTTCGTAACGGTGAGCGGCACAGGCAAAGAGCAGGCGTATGACCCGGTGCAGTCCGACCCCGGTGGCGGCCCTCCCCCGAACAACGTTGATTGCAGGGGATCGCACTACAACGACTCCTCGTACAAGTCCTCCCCCGTCGGCTACGACAACTTCAAAGGCGGGAGTTGCCAGTTCAACGACACCGACTACGCGCTGTTCCAGGTCGGGGTGCCGACGGGGGTGTTCGACCCGCACGCGAAGCTGATCTCCGCGACGTTCAACCTCACTGAGGTCTACACCTCCACTTGCGCGACGACGCCAGTGTCATTGACCGTGAGCTGGACCGGGGCGATAAATCACAACACCGGCTGGTCCGGCCCCAACCCGACGCGGAACAACGTGGATAAGGCGCGGACGCTGGGCCCGGACCCGGGTAGTTGCGGTAGCACGGAGAACTTCTCCCATACCCGGTCCAAGGGCTGGGATATCTCCGCGGACCTGAAGGCGTTCCCGTCGTCGGCGAACAACATCACCTTGCGGGTGTGGGAGCCGAAGAACAACAACGACGCCGACCACAAGCAGCTGGCCAACAACCCCGACCTGCAGGTTGTCTGGACCGATACCCCGGACGTCCCGTCGAACCTGGGTGAGGCCGCGACAAGCCAGGGGACCGGCAGCGTGGACTGCGCTACCAGCCCTGCCAACCCGCCGGCCATCGGCGCCACGGACGCGAACCTGGGCGTCTACCTGATGGCCCAGTACGCCGATGAAGACAACGGCAGCGTGAGCGCCGACATCCGCTACTGGAACTACACCAGCAACGGCCCGGTGACCAGTGAGTGTTTTCCATCCTGGCATGACCTATTCGTCACAGCTTGATCACTGCGCGGCGCGTCGCTGCTGAGACACGAGAAGCCCCTGGTAAGTGAGGCGATCGACCAAGAAAGCTTCACCACCACCAGGGGCTTCCATGCTTTTCTACCGTGCCGCGCTGCCGTTGTCGTCCCGGACCCTCACTTACGCGTCTGGGATCATCCGCCGTCACCGGTCGGCGGCCAGGTCGCGGTGGCGGAAGCTAAACCCCGGAAAGCAGGCCCTGCTCGTGCTGGTCTACCTGCGCAAAGGCGAGACATTCGCCGGGCTCGCCGCTGGGTTCGGGGTCGGCACGGCAACCGCATGGCGGTATGTGAACGAGACCGTCTCCCTGCTGGCGGCGCGAGCGCCGAAGCTCCGCAAGGCCGTCCGGGACGCCAAGAAGAAAGGGCACGCCTACGTTGTGGTGGACGGAACTCTCATCCCCATCGACCGGGTCGCCGCCGACCGGCCTTTCTACTCCGGCAAGCACAAGAAGCACGGCATGAACCTGCAGGTCATCGCCAGCCCCAACGGGGACCTTTTGTGGGTGTCCGGGCCGCTGCCCGGCTCGGTGCACGACAAGAAGGCCGAGTGGGTCTGGGGTGTGCTGGCCGAACTGGAGGCCGCTGGCCTGATCGTCCTGGCCGACAAGGGCTACCAGGGCGCCGCGCACGCGAAAGTGCCGTACAAGGGGAAGAACAAGCCTGAATCACAGAGAGACGCCAACCGCGCCCACGCGAAACTGCGCTCACCCGGCGAGCGCGCGAACGCCCAGCTCAAGACCTGGTGGATCCTCCGCAAGCTCCGCTGCTGCCCCTGGCGCGCCGGCCAGATCGCCAAGGCCATCCACGCATTACAGACCCGAGAAGCAAACGCAGGATGAAAAAGGCTCAGTGTCACTGGCGCGCTGCCCACCGTGACTTCGGGCACCAGGCCAGGCTGGCAGCTGCCCTCTTCGGTCACCTCCGGGCTGGCCCCGGGCACGGTGATGGCCTGGCAGGCCCAGGCTGAGACCGGCAGTGGGACCGTGAACGGGCAGACTTTCGGCCCCTACCCTTCGGGCTGGAGCGATACCTGCTACTTCGCGGTGTACCCGAAGGCCCCAGACGCCCCGCCCACCGTCACCGCTGACTTCACCCAGACCACGGACCAGGGAGTGGGCTCCCCGCTAACGTTCACGATCACCCAGTCGGCGTCCAACGGAGACACGGCGGCTAAGTTCGTGTGGGCGCTGGACAACACCCCGCCATTGACGGGAACCATCCCGGCCGCGCAGACTTGCACCACCGCTGGGCCCACTGCCTCGTGCACCCAGATCACCACCGGCACCGCGACACTGACCATCAACGTGCCCTCGCCGGGCCCGCACGACCTGTGGGTGTATGAGCAAGACGGCGGTGGCAACGACTCTGGCACGACCAACGACGCTGCGCCGAATGCGACATGGACGTTTTCTGGCGCGCCCGACCAGCCGTTCACCTACGCGAACTTCGGGGCGGCGCTGAGCGCTAGCAAGCCGTTCGACAACACCATGGTCTCCACCGGCGCGGGGGCCGCTGGCGGGGCGGATGGTGACGGGTCTGGCAACGCCTTGGACGAGGCACAGCTCCAGGCCGCCGGGTGGGCGCCAAAGAAGACCGTCACTGTGGATGGCGCAGAGTTCACCCTGCCGGACTTCGGCACCAGCACCAGCGCTGCGGACAACCTGCTCGCCGCCAACCAGACCATAGGTATGGCTGCGGGTTCCCATGGCAGCTCGCTGGTGTTCCTGGCCAGCTCCACCATTGCTGACGCCACCATCGCGGGGCTGGCGACCGGGTCACCGGACACCACTGCGGCGGTGCGGAGCGAGGTGACCGCGCCAGCGGTGATGGGCGGGGTGCCGGTGAGTGCCTCGGGCTGCGCGGGTCAGCCTGGGTTCAACGCCACGACTTCCTGCTCCCCGGCGACTGGCACGGTCCGGTACGCGAGCGGCTGCGCTATCGCTTCCTCCCCTTACACGCTGACGGTGCCGGACTGGTCCAGTGGCCCCTCGGACATAGCTGCGCTGGTGCTGCCGGGGGAGGACAGCCAGACCGGGCAGTCCGCGGCCAGCTTGAAGCTGTATGCGTTCGCGGTCCCGGTCGACGCGAACTGCACCGTCGCTTCGGTGAAGCTGCCGGATGTGAGCCGTTCAGTCACCGCCACTGTCACGTCCGATGGGAGTGTGACCCAGCCCCAGTCAGCGCTGCATATCTTCGGGATGTCGCTGCGCGACACCACCACCGCCACCACGCTGGCGGACGGCAGTGTGCAACCGGCACCGTCCGGGCAGGCGTGGACGGGTGCGTTCGAGGCGCCGGCCGAGGAAGCCTACGCCCCCCCGTCCGGCGCCACATGGGGTGACCAGACCATCCGGATCGCGATGTCTGCTGGTGCCAGCACGGCGACGGGCGGTCAGGTGCGGATCAAGCTGGCCGACCCGGGGTTCACCTCACATGATGGCATGGGCCCGCTGGTGATCGGCGCGGCCAGCATCGCAGCCGAGCAGCCCGGTAGCTCGCCCACGCCCGTGCCCACACAAAAACCACAGCCATTGACCTTCGCCGGGTCGGCATCGGTCACGGTGCCGGAAGGCGGTGATGTCTATAGCGACCCGGTTACGTTCCCAGTGACAACGGGGGAGGGACTGCTGGTCACCTTGTGGGTCCAGAACGCCTCGGTGAGCTACCTGCCGTGGCAGTCGTGGTCCAGCGGGGCGATGAGCTGGTTCGCCCCCACCGGCACCGGCAGCGCCCAGCAGACCCTTGACACCACGGGCACTCCGTTCACCGGCGCCGGGTCGTCGAACTTTGCCGCGGTCCCGCTACTGGCCGGGGTGGACGTGACCACGGCCCAGGTCAACTCGGGCGGCGTCGTGGTCAGCCCAGGAGAACCCACGGTGGTCGTAGCCGGGAACAACGTCATTGACGGGGGCACCTCCGGTGCGGTCGCGGACTCCGGTGATGTGCCTAGCCAGCGGCTGGCCGGGCAGATCATCTCCCAGCAACGCAACACCGACAGCGGCGTCACCTACGGCGTGGTGGACGCCGGTGTGCAGTCCAACCAGGTCATCGGGGACGGCACCGGCACGGGCGGGGTGAGCCTGATCGACCGCATCGACGCCGACGTGCTCGCCGAACCCGACCTGGGCACGGTGGTCCTCGACGAGGGACTGCAGGACCTGCTGCGCAACCCCAGCCTCTCAGCCACCAACCTCGGCAACGCCTACACCCTGCTGGAGGAGCAGCTGTACTCCTTCGGCGCGCATGTGGTCACCGGTGACCTCACCCCCTGCTCCGGCTACCAGGACACAGGAGCGAACGACTCCTGCTCGGCGGCGGTAGATGCAACCCGCAACAGTCTCAACTCGGCCATCGACTCCGGCGGCGGCACCTACTACTGCGCAGCGTCCTTCGACGGACAAGTCAGCAACGACGCGACCCCGCCGACCCCGGAGGCGCTGGCAGCAGGTTTCGGCACCGACGGCGCGAACCTCACCCTGGGTGCTAACGGCGGCTATGCCGCGCTCGCCCCCGCCGTCGCCCCTGGGCCGCCGGGCGCTCCGCAGCCCGTTGGCGGGTCGTGTGACCTGTCCGTCTACGCCCCGGCGATACCCCCGTTCCCCTAGCACCTGCCGTCCCTCCGTCTCGTGATGGCTCCTGTGTGACCCGCCTGGTGGCGGCTGAGTGGAAGGCGCACCGATGACCTCGACACTGACCTCCCGAGCGGCCCGTAGGGCGGGCTGGCTGCGCTGCGCGGCGGTGGTGTGCGCAGCAGCGGCTTTAGTCCCGTCGCTGACTGGGATGGGGGTTCCCCCACCCAATGGGGCCTCAGCCGGGCCCGCCAGGCCGCTGCGGCAGCCGCCCCGCCACCCGGTGCCGGTCCACGTGGTGCCGTCGCGCCGGCTCCAGGTTCCCAAGCTGCGCAACTGGCAGCGCCCTCCGCTGGCCTGGCCCACACCGGGGGCAGCGACCGTCACCCTGTCCGGCGCCCACCCGACGGGGGTGGCGGTGCCTGCGAGAGCACCTGGGCGTGAGGTCAGCAACGGCATGATGGCCGCCCCGACCCTTGGGTCGGCCCGCGCTGGGCGGCTGCCGGTGTGGGTGGGGCCCGCCGCCGCAGCCACCCGCCATGCCCGCCGCGCCGCGGTTGCGACGGCCCCGGCACAGGTGCAGGTGGTGATGGCGCCACGGAGCGCAGCCGCCGCAGCAGAAGTCAGCGGCGTGGTGTTCACCGTGGCCAACGCGAGCCATGACGCCGGCACGGCTGCGGCTGAGGTACACGTGAGCTTGGGTTACCGGGGGTTCGCTTTCGCTGACGGTGGCGGGTATGCGGCGCGGCTGGCGCTGGTGCGGTTCCCGGCGTGTGCGCTGACCACGCCCCGCGTGGCGGCCTGCCGCCGTCCGGTGCCGCTGGCTTCGGGTAACAACGTGCTCACCTACCACCTGGGTGCCAACGTCACCCTGCCAGCCGGGTCGGCACCGGTGGTCCTGGCTGCGGTCACGTCACCCTCGGGTGGTGAGGGTGACTTCAGCGCCAGCCCGCTGTCGGAGGCGGGCACCTGGGCCGAAGGTGGGTCTTCGGGGGCGTTCACGTTCTCCTACCCGGTCAACGTGCCACCGGTCCCGGGTGGGCTGGCCCCGGCGGTCAGCCTGGAGTACAACTCCCAGACCGTGGACGGCCTGACCTCGGCGACCAACAGCCAGGCGTCGTGGGTCGGTGACGGCTGGGACTACCAGCCCGGCTACATCGAACGTGACTACCAGTCGTGCGAGCAGACCTCCACCAAGACCGGGGACCTGTGCTGGTCCAGCAACGATATGACCACCCTGTCGCTGGGCGGGGTGACCACCCGGCTGGTCGACGACCCGAAGAACGGGTGGCACACCCAGGCCGACAACGGCGATCAGATCACCTACAAGACCGGCGCGCACAACGGCACCAAAGACGGCGGGTACTGGGTAGTAACCGACCCCGACGGCACCAGCTACTACTTCGGCCTGAACCAGCTCCCCGGATACGCCACAGGAGATCCCACCACCGGCAGCGCCTGGACCGTGCCGGTGCATGCCACCGGGTCGGGGCAGCCATGCGCGGGGAGCACCTTCGCCAAGTGTGACCTGCCATTGGCGGTGGAACCTGGACTATGTCACCGACTCCCACAACGACGCCGAAGCATACTTCTACGCCACCCAGACCAACTACTACGCCTCCAACAGCACCACGTCCTCGACCAACACCACCGCCAACGCCGGTTACACCCAGGCCGGCGCCCTCCAGAAGATCGAGTACGGGTTGCGTGCGGGCAGTGTGTATGGGGTGACCCCAGCCGCCCAGGTGGTCTTCAAGACCGCCACCGACCGCACCGACGTCCCCACCAGCAGCGCCACCGGTGACCTGGCGTGCTCCAAGGGCAAGCCGTGCCTGGTGATCTCACCCACGTTCTGGAGCCGCTACCGGCTGGAGTCCATCACCACCCAGGCCCTGGAAGGCACGTCCCTGGCGACAGTGGACACCTGGGCATTGAAGCAGAGTTACCCGGCGACCGGGGACGGCGCCACAGCGCCACCGCTGTGGCTGGACTCGATCCAGCGAACCGGGGGAGACACCGCGGGAGGCGCCAATACGACCGCTTCCCTGCCGCAGGTGTCGTTCACGCCGCTGGCCTACCCTAACCGGGTCGAGACCCCCACCGACCTCAGTGATGGCTACCCGTACATGTACCGGATGCGGATGTGGGAGGTCGCCAGCGAGACCGGCGGGCTCACCACCGTCGACTACTACGCCCCGCCTCCGGCTTGCGCGACGTCCGGGACCAGCTTCCCCCCAGCCGACGGCAACACCACACTGTGCTACCCCGGCTACTGGACCCCGCCGGGCCAGTCCAGTCCGCAGCCGGACTGGTTCAACAAGTTCGTCGTGCAGTACGTACACCAGGACAACATCGTCGCCGGTGTCGCGCCCGTGGTCACCAGCTACAACTACAGCACGCAGCCGGGGCAGTTCACCGGCGGCTGGCACTTCACCGACGACCCGCTCACGAAGTCGGACGAGCGGACCTGGGACCTGTGGCGCGGGTTCGGCACCGTGACCACCCAGACCGGCACCGCCCCAGACCCAATCACCCGGACCACCGACACCTACTTCCAGGGCATGGACGGCGACCACCAGGCCAACGGTTCCACTTCGTCGGTCTCGCTGACCAGCGGCCTCGGAGGGGAGAAGGTCACCGACTCCAACCAGTTCGCCGCGACGCTGTTCGAGCACACCGTCTACAACCCCTCCGGCGCCACCGCCCCCATCGTCACCGACAGAGTGACAGTGCCGGTGACGATCCGGGCGACCGCCACCCAGTCCCAGCCCTCACCAATCCCCAGCCTCACTGCCTACATGACCGGCACCGCGGCCACCAAGACGTTCACCGCGCTGGCCGCCGGGGGGCTACCGCGAAGCCGACGACACCTACACCTACGACAACACCTACGGCCGGGTCACCGCCCAGGCCGACGTGCCCGACACCACCGACCCCACCGAAGACACCTGCACCCAGACCAGCTACGCCACCAACACCAAGGCCGGGCTGCTGGACCTGCCTGCCGAAGTCATCGTCACCGCCGTGCCGCCCTCGGCCTGCCCGGTCTCCGGGGCACCCACCCAGGCCGAGCTGGTGTCGGACACCACGACCTACTACGACGGCTCCACCACCCTCGGCGCGCCCCCCACGGCCGGGGACGCCACCATGACCCAGAAAGCCACCTCGTTCTCCGGCAACCCCCCAGCCGAGGTGTTCACCACCGAGACCAAGGACCTCTACGACTCCTACGGCCGGGTGACCTCAGCCACCGACGCCGACAACCACACCACCCTGACCAGCTACACCCCCGCCACTGGCGCCGAGCCGACGTCGCAGACAGTCACCGACCCCATGGGCCTGGCCACCACGACCACCTACGACCCAGCCCGCGACCTCCCCCTGACCGTCACCAGCCCCGCCGGGTTCGAGACCGAGAAGACCTACGACGCGCTCGGCCGCATCACCGCCGGGTGGAACCAGCGCATCCCCTCCGACTACAACCCACAGTCGATGCCGCTGGCGAACAAGACGTTCAGCTACGACCTCTCCAACACCAAGACCTCGGTCGTCACCACCGGCACGCTGAACACCAATGGCACCTACCTCTACTCCGACACCTTCTATGACTCCCTCGGCCGGCAGATCGAGACCCAGCAGCAGACCACCGACGGCAAGGGCATGACCGTCACCGACACCAACTACAACTCCGACGGCTGGCCGGCGGTGGACAACAACCCCTACTTCGTCCAGTTCAACCCAAACTCCGCCCCCCCGATCGAGTTCGGCACCCTGGTGGACGCACCGGCGGGCCAGGTGCCGTCCTCGGCCGGCTACGTCTACGACGGCGCAGGCCGGGTCACCCGCAAGATCCTCTACAGCGACGCCACGGAGAAGTGGGAGACCGACACCGCCTACGGCGGTGACTACGCCACTGTCACGCCACCCACTGGCGGTACCGCGACCACTACCTATACCAACGGGTTCGGCCTGACCAGCTACATCTACACCTACCACTCCTCCCCACCCCCAGCCACGCCCCCGCCGCCAGGCACCGCCGGCCAGAGCGGCCCATCAGGGTGGGATGTGACGTCCTACACCTACACTGCCGCACGCCAGCTCGCCACGATCACCGACACCGACAAGAACAAGTGGTCCTACGGCTACGACCTCGCCGGGGACCAGACCACCGCCACCGACCCCGACACCGGCACCACCACCAGCAACTACGACGCGGCCGGGAACCTGATGAAGGTCACATCCCCGACCAGCGACCAGGTCTCCTACACCTACGACGCCGACAATCGCAAGACGTTCGAGTACAACACCACCGGCGGCGCCCCCAAGACCCCCGCCCATGAGCTGGCCGCCTGGACCTGGGACACCCTCGCCAAGGGCCTGCTCACCTCCGCTACCTCCTACGGCCCGGGCGGCACCTCTGGGACCTCATACACCGAGGCGGTCACCAGCTACAACGCCGACTGGGGGCTGCCCGCCGACACGCGGGTCCAGATCTCCGCCGGGCCGCTGGCCGGCACCTACGAGCAGGACTACGCCTATGACCTCAACACCCAGCTCCCGATCACCTCTATGGACTCCGCGGCCGGCCCACTGCCCCAGGAGGGCGTCAACACGGGGTACGACCCCGCGAACCGGCCCGCAGAGCTGTCCGGCCTGTTCCAGGGGGCGGGAAGCTTCTACTACGTGTCCAACCTGTCCTATACCGAGCTGGGACAGCCCTACGACTACACCCTGGGCGGCGGCACCGACTCCCTCGACGTCATCAACACCTACGACCCCGAGACCGGCCTGCCCCAGACCACCGGCGTGCAGACCACACCCGGCCAGACACTCGACGCCACCACCTACACCTACGACCACGCCGGCCTGCTCACCTCCGAGGCCAACACCCAGGCCTCGGCCAGCGGCACCCCGCAGGTGCAGTGCTTCGCCCCCGACTACCTCGGCCGGACGGTGACCGCGTGGTCACAGGCCAGCACCGACTGCACCAACGGCCCCTCCCGGTCCGCCGAAGCAGGCGCGGCCGCGCCCTACTGGGAGAACTACACCTACAACGACGTCAATGACCTGACCCAGGTCACCTCCACACCCCCCACCCCCACCGGGTCGGTCACAACCACCATCAACACGTTCCCCGCCCCCGGCTCGTCCCAGCCGCACGGCGTCGCCACCCAGCAGGTCAGCGGGCAGACCGGTAAGACCCAGTACAGCTACAACGCCGCCGGGCAGACCACCTTGATCAGCGCCCCCGGCCAGACGCAGAATCTCAACTGGGACGACACCGGCAAGCTCGCCTCTGCCGCCACTACCGGCGGCTCAAACCCCGGCACCACCAGCTACGCCTACGACGCCGACGGGAACCTGCTGCTGCAGCAGGATCCGGGGTCGGCGACCCTGTACCTGTTCGGCGGCAGTGAGCAGCTCACCCAGGACACCGCCACCAAGACGGTCACCGGCACCCGCTACTACAGCCTCGGCGGCGTCACCGTCGCCGCCCGCACCGCCAACTCCACCAGCGACAACGTCAGCTTCCTGGCCGGTGACACCCAGGGCACCATGACCCTAGCTGTCGACGCCACCACCCTGGCGCCCACGTACCGCTACTTCGACCCCTACGGCAACCCCGTCACCCCCGCAAGCGGCCCCCCCGCCGCCTGGCCCGCCGGGAACCATGGCTTCGTCGGTGGCACCGCCGACGCCGTAACCGGGTTCACCAACCTCGGCGCCCGCGAGTACAACCCCACCACCGCCTCCTTCCTCTCACCCGACCCCCTCATCACCCCTGACAACCCCCAAACCCTCAACGCCTACGCCTACGCCGCCGACGACCCGACCACCAACTCCGACCCTTCGGGTGCCTCCGTCACCTGCGGCGCCGCATGCCGACCCGCACCTCCACCCCCACCCGGGCATCACAACGGCAGCGGCAACGGCAACAACAGCACCGGCAGCGGTGACCCGGGCTGGTACGCCAACACCGGCTACAGCATGGACAACCTCTACTGGATGGGCTTCCTCAACACCGTCGCCCCACCGCCACCCGTCCACATCATCACCCGCACCACCCGCGCCATGATCGCCCACCAGGCCTCCGCTGGAATGACCTGCATCGCAGGAAACCCCGGCGCAGGCCCAGGTGCAGGCCCACAAGACTGCCAGCCAACCCCCTCAGTCCCCTGGCAGCAAGTAGCGGCCACCAGCCCCGCAGCAAACTTCGTGACTGGCGTGGCAATAAGTAAGATCCTTGGCGCTGTCCTTGGTAGCCTCGGCGGTGTCCTCGGTCGTAGCCTCGGCGGTGCCACAGACGCAGGTGCTGGCGCTGACAACGTGGCTAACACTGCCCGGCTGGCGCAGCAGCTAACTCGCGAGGAAGCGTCCTCAGTCTTCACACAAAGCGGTGAGCTTCAGCCGGACGTCATCGCGCAATCACATGAGATCATTAACGGAGCGCAACTCGGCAACAAGCAACTCGTCAGTGAGCTAACCTCTAACGGTTCCGACATCGCTGACTGGGGCAAGTACACGACACCCACCTTCATAAGTCCGGCTGGCGCGTTCCAAGTTCATTTCTATTACAACCCAGCGCTGGATGAGGTTTTCTACGGTCAAGACTACAAGGCTGTCTTTGTGGGAGGATCACCGTGAAAGCTCTATGCGTGGCCCTGGCCGATGGTGCTGAGAGGAATTCATGGCTCACGCTCAACCACGAATACCAAGTCTTGTCCATTCTGATGGTGCCCAAGGGGCCTGCGAAGCTGCGCGTTCTCGCGGACGATGGCAGAACTCCAATTCTTACTGGAGCTTCTATGTTCGCCATGAGCGCCCAGCGGCTGCCCTCAAACTGGACCTGTGCGATCAGAGAGGGGGGTGTAGTTGAACTCGGGCCGTCGGCGTGGCTACAGCCAGGGTTCTGGGAGCGTTACTTCGATAGAGATGCTGATGCTGTTGCGCAATTTCAAACTGAAGTGACAAGGATGGAATCGGCCCGGTAGTGTGTCTTCGCCACAGAAGACACCGCTCCTTGGTTCCAGGTGACGAATACGGGGTATACCGCCCCGGAACCTCTATACCTGAAGCTTCGACATTTCGTCCGCAGGCGAGAAGTTCTCGGTGGTGGCCAACGCTACGAAGCATATGGCGGAGTACGCTACGAGCACCGGTGCGGGCAGCATGCCGATGAGTTCGTTCGCGGGGGCCGTCGAGATGGCAGTCCAGCAGGGTCTAGCTCCTGGAAGGAACTTCTTGCAAATTGGCCCGTGGGAACTCGGTATCGATACATCAGACAATGTCATCTACCGCGCGGTGTACCGGCCATGACTCCACAGCCGCTTGTGCTGGTATCGCTCCAGGAGTCGAGCGAAGCCCTGCCGATCCGCTGGACGTTGGACTGCCCGACGCGTGGCGTTGTGGTCTTGGATGTGGCAGTCGGCAAGGCCACTAGCTCTGCACCGCTTCATTGGCGGGCAGGCGATTGGACTAAACCCCCGCTGGATCTCCAGCTGAACAACGCAGGAGCGGTGGAGAGCATTCAGTTCGTCTTCCAGGACGAGTCAGTAGATGCGGGTGAGAGCCTCTTGCCCTCAGACTCGGTGATCGGCTTGCCGGTCTTCGATGTCCAGCGGTGGTCTCCGGACCGTTATATGGATGCTCGGGTGGCCGTCGAGACGATGCGCCTGCAGTCCGGCGAGTTGTACCCAGCTATCGGTGTCGATTCTCCCAAACGAGCAATATCCGTAACCTGGGGTTTGCGCTTCGGTGTGGATTCGTCGAGCCAGTTGGTGGCAATCGCGATCGGACCGCTCACCCCCGATGAGTGGCAGTTGATCGAGGCTGCTGCGCCGCTCGCAGGGCAATGAGTTGGAGTAGCGCCATCCAGCAACCATCGGCTCGCAGACACGAGCGCTCTGGCGTCCGACCGCCGGTCGTCTTGCCGCAGAAGCAGGCTCGGGCGATACCTTTGCGGGACTGAACGCGGTCAAGTCCGACGCAGGAGCTGCCATCGCAGCCCGGCGGAGTTCGGTCGTAGGTGCAGCCGGGCGGGCAGCCAGTTCGTGAATGATCTATTCTGACCTGTGCTCGATGAACTTGGAGGTGTGACTTGGCCTCTGTGATCTTCGGAGTGGTAGCCGTCGTGCTGCTGGCGGTCGGGGTGGTGTCCAACGCGAGGTATGGTATCCGTCGCTGTGGACTGGGTAGACGCCAACGGCAACACCTATGATGCCGTTGGCAACTTCAGTTCGAAGTACTTCGATCAGCAGTGGCCAAACCTACAGACCAGAATCCTTGACCACATGGCCAAGGCTGACTTCGTGCCGGTCGATGTATCCGGATTCACGGGGGCTCAGGTCACCCAAGTCCAGCAGTTCATTGAGCCGTTGGGTCCATCCGTCTTTATCGTGGGGCAGTGATGTCAGGCACGATCGCGCTTTCACCGACAGTTCGCTGGTCTGCGGCGTCCTTCCTCTCACTCGACCCCCTCATCGCCCCCACCACCCCCCAAGACCTCAACGCCTATGCCTACGCCGGCGACGACCCCACCACCAACTCCGACCCTTCGGGTGCCGACTGGACCTGCGGCGGCGGCAGCCCTCCCCCCCCACCCGGCCACCAACACACCGGCAACGGCAACAACAGCACCGGCAGCGCCAGTGACCCGAACTGGTACGCAAACACCGGCTCCAGCCTGACCACCTATACTGGCTGGGAAGACTCAACTTCATCGGCCCACTCCCACCCGTCCACGTCATCACCCGCACCCCCCGCGCCGTCAACCCCACCCAGGCCTCCACCGGAATGTGCAGCACCGACTCAGGCTCCAGTAGTCGCCATTGCACAAGTAGCGGAGGGGCGTTGGGCGCTATGGGCCAGGGTCTTGCCAACTATGACATTGGTAAGATTGCTGCCAGCCACTTCCTTTGGAATCATATCTACTTCCAAACGTCTGCGTGCCTTGTGGTGTGTGTATCTCTTAGCGAACAGGGAGGACAGTTCATCTTTTCCACACAAGAGTTCGCCTGGCCCGTGGGTATGTTCTTCGCCAAAAGGCTCGAAAAGAGCCTGTTCTTTGGTGCTGGTGTGGGTTTTAACTCGGCAACCCCCGCAGAGGCCGTTCGGAGTAACCGTTGGGCTGGCGCTGGCGCTGGTAACGGCTAGGGTCTGGGCGGCGGCGCGACAGGCTACGAAGGCCCGAATGGGTTGGGTCCAATAAGGCCTTACGTATATGCTGGTACGGCTTTCGGGATCTATGGTGGAAGTGGTACTAGTCAAAGCATCGACCTCAATCAAGCCGTCCCTCAGGCCATTAGTACGGTGTGGCACTGGATGTTCTGAATGCATAGGATCCGGAATGTTGCTAGCTAGCTCTCATCATGTGCTCTCGCAGTCGGCTGCGCTCAAAATATTCCTAATGGCACTGTGCGCAGTGGTCGTCGGATCGGTTCTGGTCTTTGATATCGGTGGTCTGAGGTCGGCCCACGGAACCGCTAGTACTACTACCTCTTGGGGGCGCTTGCTGGCAAACGGTGGAAGCCGCCCGTATGTCGCGACCCTTGGCAAGGCCATAGGCTGGCTGTTCCTTGTCCTGGGATCGGTGCTTGTCGTGCTGAGTGCACTAACGTTGCTGCACTTGTGAGCAAACGCACGTGGCGAAACGTTTCCTGGGTACTTATATCAGCTAGATATCGGTGCCTTGGAGGGTGCCTACGATCCAGATCTGGTTGGGTGAGGCGCGTGTCTTCTCGGTGGTGGCAGCGTGTGACTTGGGATCTCAACCAAATATTCGGACGATGGTGGGATGATCTATTCTAGTGTTATGGCAGTAGCTGCAACGTTGAATGCGAAGTCTTCTGCTGGGACTCCTAGCTTCGGGCTCCTCCTAGGCTCGCTCGCCTTGGTGGTATTCGGTGTGTTGCTGGCATTCGATCTCGGCGGCGTTGCATCCAGGAGTAGCGGGATAATACGGGTTTCACGCCATGGGGGCGTCAGCTTGTAGCTGGCGGTCGGCAATTTCCGAATCCTGCCAGGCTGATCGGCTGGACCTTTCTTGTGGTCGGATCCGCCCCGGTGGTGATTACGGCCATCTCTTTGCTGTTCCATGCTTAATTGCGCCAGTCGGATCGGGCGCACCGATAACGCGCTGCTCGCTCTGCGGCATCGGGCGCGACTCGAGATTCCGGAAAGATCGATCTCTCGAAAGGGTGAAGGATCGAATTGAGTCGGCGTCATGATTTCGTGTCTTGGGCTTGGTGGGGCGTGCATGTCATCATGTTCATTGTCGTTGTGTTGCTAACGTCCGCACATGGTCCCTGGTTTTGGATCATCGGCTTGACCCTGGTGCTAAGTGGTTATGTGGGCCAGGTTGTGATAAAGAGCCGGAGTCGTAGATAGAGGGTCATCCAAACTCTCTTTGAAGAAGTAGGGGCCGATTGCGGCGTAGAACGATGACTCGAAGGCCTTCGGCGGCCAATGATAATTGCTGAAGACTATTCGTCAGGTCTTCAGGGTGCGGTTCTTGGTGCCGCCGTGCCTGCGTGGCGAACTGGGAGCCGTCGCGGGACGTCGTCGGCGGCGGCGTGAGCGCCTGCCGATGATGTGTGGCGCCCACTTATGCGACTGCATCTGATCCGCGTGCCCAGGCGCCGACCAGTAGTCGCCTTCTGAAGGAACGTTGTAGCTGCCGACCGGCCCCAGGGTTCCCGCAGTTCCCAGCGACAGCACCCTGGGGACTACCTGTTGAACAGCGCCGTGCGGTCGCATTCACGCAACAGGCGCGCCTGGGCACCCGTCTACGGATCCGCGCACGTTCCGCAGGTCAGCCCTTGGGATGTCAACTGCTCGCGGCCGCTACCTGGCAGGGCCTCAACTTGCCCGCTTCGCCTGCTGGGGGTACGCCACCGCCTGCAGGTGAGCATCCGAGATACCAATTCCCGTGCAGCCTGAGGGACCAATCCGTCGGCGGGGCGAGTGCGCGTTTGCTCCATGACATCTCCACGGCCGTTCGAATCGCCCGTATATCTAGACCTCCTGTTGATAGATATACTGGTGGGGAGGAGGTGGAGATGGCCAAGACGCTTGTTGATGTCAACGAGGAGTACCTCGCTGCCGCTCAGGAGGTGCTGCACACCGAAACGAAGAAGGACACCATCAACGCTGCCCTTCGTGCGGTCGCGGCGTTGGCCGCACGGCGGCGGGATCTGCAGCGGCTGGCGGGTGGCGGCTTGCCTGACCTGGAGGATCCTGAGGTGATGCGGGCCGCATGGCAGCGGTAGCCAGCTACCTGGCGGACACGAGCGCGCTGGCCCGCCTGCGCCACCAGTCGGTGGCCGCGGTCCTAGGCCCGCTGATCGAGGCGGGCCTGGTCGCCACCTGCGGTGTCATCGAGTTCGAACTTGGCTGGGCCACCAGAACCCCGGATGAGTTCGGCCAGCTACGGGCTGACCGCGACGCTGGCTACGAATGGCTCGCCACCCACGATGAAGACTGGCGGCGCGCCCTCGATGTCCAAGGTGCGCTGTGGCGGCGTGGCCAGGTGCGGGCAGTCGGTTTCCCTGACCTTCTGGTTGCCGCCGTGGCCGAGCGGGAACGCGTCACCGTGCTGCACTACGACGCCGACTACGACCTCATCGCAGACATCACCGGCCAGCCAATGCGATGGGTCGTACCCCGGGGAGCCATCGCATAGGACTCCGCCGCCACCTACCCGCACTGCCGGAGCACGACCTGCGGCATGAGCGAGTAACCGGCGGCAGCGCGAACGTTGCGGCTTGAATCCACCCGAGACGGTAGGTGTCCGCCGAACGCCGCTTACAGGATCGCTGAGCCCGGTGAATAGCCGGTGGAGTTGCATCACGACCTAGAGAATCGGCTGGTCACCGGCGTGTAGTCAGAGGTGTAAGAGACCACCAGCGCCTGGGGTGACCCAGGCGGCTTGGTAAACCCCACCTGGAGCAAGGTCAAAAGGGCCCGGCGTCTTTTGGGCGTGGGGCCCGCGCGAGTGTTTGAGGGCGGCCCGCCCGAGCTCGCGGGTAGACCGCAGGAGGCCGTCAGCAATGGCGGCCCTAGATGGATGGCCGTCGGCCCGCGCGAGCGGGTGCACAGAACCCGGCCTACAGGCCGACTCACCCGCCGCCTACTGCTCTGACCTGCGGTGTACCAGTTACCTGATGTTTCCGGGGGCACATCCGCATCCCGGCGAACGCTTTGTCGAGGGCATCACGAGCCCGGCCGCTCGCCTCTGGGACCAGGTGGCCGTACAGGTCCACGGTGGTGGTGATCGACTTGTGGCCGAGCCAGCGGGAGACCTATGAAATGACCGCATGGTTTGCGTTGGTCGAAGACCGGTACGAGGACGTGATAGAAGCAGCCGATATCGGCTTGCAGGTAAAGAACACTGGAAGTGTTGGAGTGCAACTTAACCTCCAGAAGGCGAAGGGATACGCGCGCCTGGCCGACTCCCGGGAGACTCATCGCGCCATGGATGATGCCGCTGCGATCTTGACGAAACTTCCACCACCCGAGCACCCTGACCATCACTTTGTGTTCGACCATTCCAAGTGGATGCACTACGCGGCGACGATCTATACATGGCTGGGTGAAGATCGGACAGCCACGGAACATGCCACCGAAGTTATCAGCACACACCTGCGGCCTGACGGCACCTCTCGTGCACCTATGCGGACTGCGGACGCTCGCCTAAGCCTGGCAACGGTAAGTGCTCGCGAAGGGGATCTAGAAGGCGCAGTAGCCTTTGCCATATCAGCTTATGAATTCGACACCAAACCGATGTCTGACCTTCTCAGCCGTGGGCAAGACGTAAGTCGGCTTCTGCAAAGCCGCTACGGTAATCACTCACTTGTGACTGAGTTCCGCGAGTACCTGGCCAGCATGGCGAGCAGATGAACGAGCCAGGCGAGCAGAATCGGGCTGAACAGCAGGGGTGTAAGAAGCAGGGCCGCGCTGAGCGGCGGGCGCGGGATTTCGAGCCGATCCTGCGATGTCTCGGGCCAGGCGGCCAAGCCCAAGGTGCCCTGAGTGGCGCCCGTGCTCCCAGGTCCGATGTGTTCATGCCCGCGTTGCCTGGCCTCACTTAATCCTTGACGGATCGGCCTCGGATGATCCTTGACACGCCCTAGAGGTTTTGCGACCGCCCTGCGGTGGGCGGTGGCTCGGGTCTTGGTGATATGCCAGACAGGCGCTTCAGTCTGGCCATGTTGCCCCTGTGACCGCTGGTGAGCGGTGCAGGCAAGTCAGCAAGGGGATATGGGCGGCTCCGATCGGCAGCTTCGTGGTGTAGATGATGGCGGTCCACTGGCCGGGCCCGCTGCGGTGGCCCAATGCTGATGACTAGCCCGAAGTTACGGCTAGTTGGGTATGCGATTCTGGCTCTGGCCTGGGATTTTGCCGTGGTGCTGGGGTGGTGTTCTGGCTACGTCAGGGTGAGCGGGATGGGGGCTCCGATGAGCTGGAATGCTTGCCGTTGTTCGCTGGTC
>DASYYE010000513.1:0-15359 GCA_035946955.1 Streptosporangiaceae bacterium
CAGAAGGGCCATCGCCTCGTCCCAGGAACCAGCCCCTGCGGTCTGGACCGGGCATCGTGGGCATGGCCCCGTGGCGGCGCATCCGAAGCCGCCCGCGAGGAACTGCCGCTGATGGTTGAACGCCTGCTCAGGTGAATCCGCGCGGATCAGGTACCAGGTGCCGGATTTCTCGTCGTCGGTGACGCTGGCGGCCTGATCCGGGCTCTTGGGCACATACAGGATCGGAGCGAGGCAGCGGAGGAGGAAGAACCGGTCGAGGGTGTCGACCGCGTCATCAGATGGCTGCTCAGACGCGAGCCACCGCATGGCCTCTTGGCCGGTTCCTGGGCCCCAGAGCCATTCCGCCGGGTAGCGGCCGGTGTCGTACCTGGCGTCGAAGTGCATCAAGTCCCAGTCGTGAGGGACTCCGCGCACCAAGAGGTGAGTCCACCCGTCCTGGGCTTGGTCCTCGTAGGACTCGATGTCTGCGCTCTGCTCCTCGCCGCCGGCCCCCTCACTATCTTGCTCGGCGGGGGCGGTACCGGGCGCCGCGATCCCCGACATGACCTCGCTCGTCTCCTCGTTCCACATCAAGTGGATGATCGTGCGCTGGACGGGCGCCGGGTACAGACGGCCCCCCGGTGTCGGCGAACCCCACAGGTGGTTGATGATCTCGGCGAGATCGCTGATCGTGTTCGCGGCATCAACTGGCGTGGTGAGGTGATACGAGCTTGGGTGCGCGACATAGTTCCGCAGCCTTGCGATGGCTGCCTCTATCGCCCGGTTCCGCTGACCGCGCAGGAAGCCCATTGAGCGCGCCCATTCCCGCAGCCCGCCCAGCGTGCCGTTGAACGTCATCGTCTCCGGGCCGTCACCCAGCCTGAGCTTTAGCTTCCGGTTCCGGTTCCGGTTCAAGAACTCGTGGACCTGCTCGTACCTGTCTGCGGTCAGTTCCTCCGGCTTGCCGGTCCGGGGATCAACGAACGAGACAGTGCCGCGGTGGAACTGCATGAATCGGTCACGCAGCGCCTGCTCAAGGACAAGCAGGGCATGATCTTTGATGACTGTGAAGATGTCGTAGCACAGCACGCCATAGGACAAGATTTCCCGGAGCTGGTCGAAGCTGTGCCGGGTGCCCTCGGCAACAGCCTCCACCAGCTCATAGCGGGCGATCACCTGCTGCTGGAACTCAGCGGAGTCCTCGGGCCGCATCCGGCCGCCGAGACCCAGTGGGTTGAACCTCAGCGTCCGCTCGTCCGCTTCCCGCAGCTCAGCCAGGGACTTGATGATCATGATTTCGGCATCCTTAGCCATAACGTCAGCGAAAGGCCAGCCGACCAGGCTACGCCGCTTCCTGCACGGGTCGTCGGCGGTCTGGATAACCGAGTCCCGGATCAGTCCTCTCCCGGCCGTATCTCCCAGTGGAGTTCATGCTCGGCCACGGGGCCGGGCTGGCAGCGGGTGGCGCTGGAGGTGACCTGCTCGATCCTGTTGTTCCGCAAGATGTATGACGCGCTGGCGTTGACCCAGCGGTAGTCAGGGCCGGGTGGCATCGCTATGCCTCCGGGGTGAAGCTCGTTGCCGATGAGGGCAGTCCAGAAGATCGTCAGCCCCGCGTCGGTGAGACGGGGGACCAGATCGCGTCTCATGGTGAGGGTTCCGGGGCCGCCCAGGATGACGGAGGGGTCGTGGGTGGCGATCCCGGCGGTGTCCCGCCAGGTGAAGTCAACGCCCGTTGACAGCCCCAGTGTGTCGTGGAGGCGTTTGCTCGGAACATAGCCAGTCGTTTCGGCTTCGGCGGAGGCGTCCCGTGAGGTGCCGGTTCCGCCGTACCACGCGGCGCATTGCCACAGTTCAGCGGGCTGCGGGCCGCCGTGGTGTTCGTCCCAGTGTGCGATGCTTCCGTCTGCCGCTGACCATTCGGGATCATCGGGGTGGGCGCCTAGCAGGACGTTGTGCGGCTCCGCTACCTCCGGCATCCACCGCCCTTGCCAATCCTTGCCCTGGGCCCACTCACACAGGCTGGGCGCCTGGGAAACAGGGACGAGATATGCCTGGATCTGCATCCACACGGTGAGCCGTGGTGGGCGCTGAGCTTCGATTTCCGGGGGGAGCGGCTGCTGCCAGCTGGGGTGGCTGATGAGTACCAGATGCGGTGCCTGCTGGGGGTCGTTGACGGCGATGAGAGCGAGCGGGTCAGGCACCCCCGCCATATCGGCGGGATATTCCTCCGTCGTAGTCGGCGGGAACCTTGCTTCGGCCGGGGAGAACCACAGGCGCTCTGGCGCACTGGCTGGCTTGCGTGCGAGCACGGTCGGATCGATGTCACGCCACACGAGCTGTTCCGCGTACTCATACGGGTGCGGCTCGGTGTCGCCCCAGGCGAGCTTGACGGGGTGGTGGTCGGTGATGGCACCGAGGATCTCGTTGAAGCCGATCCACTGATACTTCTTCCCGACACGCTCGACCACACCATCGCGAGCCCCGGCCAGGCGCTTGTCGCGTTCGCCGAAGCGATCTGGTGTCCAGCCAAGCTCCAGCGCCCGGTCGAACACCGCTCGTTCCGCGTCGTGCCGCAGGGCCTTCGTGTCCTCGGACGCTACGTCTCGCAGCGCGGACCCCATCACGTACCGCCCGAAGTCGCCCATCCCCGTGAGCGAGTGCCAGATCGACCCGTAGGCGTAATCAGGTGGCCCCGCGAGAGCCTCGATTTCCTCGAAAGACCGTCCCGGGATGGGCCAGTCAGCGCCGTAAGGCGGAACACCGTCTGGTCCTTGCCACCCATGCGCACGGGCCAACGCGAAGACGCGGCGGATGTAGTCCCGCGTCATCAGGTGCCGCGGCCAGCCGTCTATCACGAGTTCCCGCACGCCGTCCGCGATCAGCAGCGCCGCGTCAGGATCGCTGGACCTCAGCACAACTCCGCAGGCGGCGGCTGCCAGTCTCTCGATGACGTACGGGTCGTTCACACCCTTGAACCTCGCCACGGCGGTCGCGAAGGCGCGTGGCGCCCGTTCGGCGATGCTCACGATCGCCTTCGTGGCCCGGTCCCGTACCCGCCGGTCAGTCGTGGACAGGAACCACCCGAGAACCAGTACCGCGAGCACCGCCACCTCATCCGGGACGGCGCCGCGACCTCCGAGGTCTGTCGGCCATGCCCACCGGATCAGCCGCCGGACCGCGGTCCGCTCATCGGGGTCGATTCCGGCGATGATCAGCCATGTGGACCACGACTGGTCCCGGTCCGCGACCTCATAGGCGACCAGGCGTGTGTGGAGCCACTCGGCGTTCAGCGGGTGGCCGGGGATACAGGCCACCCGGACCAGGCGATCCCATACCTGTTCCGCGTGGTCGCGGTCGCTGAGCAGGCGTTCCACGATCCCGGCTGTCTGCGGGGTGACGGAGTCGGGTGAGCGCAGGAGCAGGCTTTCGAGGAAGCTGTCCACGATCTCGTAGGGGACGGTGCCGTCGTCGCTGAGCGCGAGTTCCAGAAGCTCCATGTGGTGGCGCTCCGGGACGGTCACGGCCAGGGCTTCAATGAGGCCGGGTTCCCGCCAGAGATCATCACCGAGTTCCTGCAGCCAGTCCCGGACGCTATCCACTGAGTCCGCTGTGATCGTGTGCGCGCGGGTGACATCAGCCAGCCGCTGGTACCCGAACGAGATCTTGCCGTCGCCCAGTTCGGTCAGCACACCTTCGGAGATGAGGCCCCGCATCAGCGACTTCGACCACACGCGATCTGGGAGGGCCTCGCCCGTGATCCTTTGCACCTCCGTCCTGTCCATCGGGTCGGAACCCAGGAGGGCCAGCTCGCGGGTGGCCCGGCTCACCGGGTCGCTTAGCTCGTCGTAGTCGCAGCGGCCGGGCGCGGAAAGCCGCTTGTTCACCGCTTCGAGGAACGCGTCGCAGACCGTCACGATGCCGGCCGCGCCGAAAGGGAACCTCGCCGCCCCCAGCGTTGAGAGCGAGTCACAGGTGAGCTTGAGGAACAGCGGGTTGCTGAATTCCGGGTTCAGGACCGGAAACGTGGGCGGCTCCAGGCCGAACTCTTCCGCGAACCGCTGGACCGCTTCTTCTGTCTCCTCGCCGAAACCGTCGTGCTCGATCGCGGGGAACAGTCCGTCGCTGGTGGTGGAGGTGAGGAACTCCGTGCGGCAGGACACCACCACCGCGATGTGCTGGTAGCGGCTGGCAGTGGTATCCAGTGCCCGGAGGTCGTCGTGCCAGCGTTCGTGCCGCTCGCTCTCATTGAGAGCGTCGATGATGAACAGCCCCTGGCATCCCGCCGCTTCCGACGCCGCGTCGAGTACCGCTAGCACCTCGTCCAGGGTTTCGCCGAGCTGGCTCAGTTCACCGATCTGCGACAGCAGTGACCGCCCGTCGAAGTCCTGACCGAGCAGCAAGATCGTCGGCGACCCGTCATTTGTTCTTCGCTGAGCCAGGTCGCACAGCAGGTGTGTCTTGCCCACGCCCGCGCGGCCTGTCAGCAGCAGCCGTTTCCGCGCAGCGGCCCGCGTGGTCTCGCTGCGCGCGAGCCGCTCCCCATCCATGAGCGCCACCCGTGCCTTACGGGCCGCCTCGTACAGCCCGCCAGCGTCACCGACGAAGTACCGGCCGTCTTCCAGGTGATGTTCGTGGAGCAGGGCATCCACGTGGTCCACGGCCTCCAGCGCCGCTTCGAGCGGCGCGTCAGCCGAGGGCGGCTCACCGTTGGACTGGATCGCCGCGATCACCTGTTCGAGGTTGTCGTCGGCGGCGTCGATCGCGGCGTCGCAGCGGGAGAGTGCCTCGCTGAGCGTGTCCACCGCCCCCGCCGGTGCCCGCCACGACCACTGGCGTGCCTCACGGAGACCGGCGAGTATCTCCTGCCAGCGCCGCAGGTATGCCTCGGTCCTGCCGACCGCATCGAACGCGCGGACCGTGTCCACCTCGACGTGAAGACGGGGTGAATAGCGGGGCCCTGCCTTGGCGATGACCTCGTCGACCCGGTGTCCCTGCCACTCCGGTGTCAGGACGTCGGCCGAGAACCAGTACTGAGCACGGCCGACGTGACGCGGCTCGGTCAGCGCGGTCAGCAGGTCGTGCTCACCCACGAAGGTGATCGTGACCTCGCGGCCTTTCGCCCTGGCCGCGGCTTCCCATTCCGTTACCTTGCCTGTCCACCGGGTGTACGCCGACGTCCGGCCGGTGGTGTCTCCCGCCGGCAGGTCCACCGGGAACGCCACGAGGTAGCGCTTCATGTCTGGCTCGGTGTCCAGGGCGCGCAGGAAAGACTCCGTGACCTGCGCGGCAGCCGATGCGTTGAACTCGAACAGGTACTTGGACTGCCAAGCCCACACGTCCCCGTTCGGAAGAACACCCCGGCCCTCACGCCCGCCGTCAGGATTCCCGAACCGGCCGAAACGGACACCATCAGGCCACGCGACCACGCCTTGCTCGATGAGGATGGACGACAGCTCCTCGAAACCACCGGACCGCGACGCTGGCCTCCCGTGAGGCCGGATACGCGCGAAGTCGATGTCAGGCACGGCTCACATCATCTACCCGTGCACGGGCGGAACCCGAACCCACGGACCAACCCCACCCGCCACCACGCGGCATTTCCCACCACCATGCGGCATCTGACCTGGGACAAGCCCCACCACAGGTGGCTGACCACGCCCCCCGAACCCGCGGATTTAGCCGCGGATTCGCGGCGCGCGAAAACGAGACCCGTGAGAAGGGCCGGTCGACAGGAGTATCCACGGAGCATCCAACGCCCGAAAACGGGCTCCACGAGTGGGCATATGACCGGTATAACACCAGGTCAGACGGGTGCGCCGCCAGGGACTTGAACCCCGAACCCGCGGATTAAGAGTCCGCTGCTCTGTTCGATTCCCCGTCGCTACTAGCTGCGACTTCATGGTAATGCCTGCCGAGACACGGTGCAATCAACCGTGTCATGATGCCGCGTCGTACCGCCCGCTACCGGGTTGGAACGCGACAGCCGAGCAAACATGGTGGCGGACCGACCTGCGGGGAGGCGAGTACGTTCCGTAACTGCCGCTGGTGGCGTAAATCGTGGGCTGGTCGCCTCCCGGCGCCCGCGGACGGCGTGAAGCTTATCGGCGGTGGCGAGAGCCTGGTGCTCGAACGCCTGGTGGGACGGCTTGGCCGGGGGATCGCTGCTGCATCGAGCGATTGACCTCTGGTAGACCTGCGATGTGCCTCGCATGGACCTGAGCGGGATGACGCCGTTTTGGATCTGTCAGGGACATTGCCAACGGTGCCCGCAGCCGACGACGCCAACCTGGCACCGCCTTCGGTAGGCGACCATGGGGATTCACGCCGACGGCCAGGGGCTCATAAGGCACTTTGGCTGTCCCCAAGGGTGAGCGAGTGCCTCAGGCGTTGCGCCGCAAGCCTACTGCTGATGGCCGATTCCGGACCCGCTGCGCCTGGGATGGTAACCGGGCCTGGCTGCCGTGGGCGCGGAAGAAGCGGTCGGCATCCTCGTCCAGCGGGTACATCAGCTCGATGCGCAGCTCATCGAGGGTCACCTCGGCGATGTGGTCGAACCGGGCGGTCATGGCGATGGTGCGCACCACCGTGCCGCCGATCCGAAACCATGGGCAGACCATGAACCCGCCCTCGGCGAGGGGTGGGCGGCTAACGCCGTCCAGGGCGGCTTCGGCGAGCGAGATCAGAGAGCGCAGTTCCGGGTCGAACGGTGACCGGCGGGCGTCCTGGCGGAGCCGGTCCAGCCCGGCCCAGGCGACCTCGGGCCAGTTGACAATCGTCTGGGCCGTGGCCGGGTCGGCGAGCGCATCGCGGACGAAATTGCTGCCCACCACCTGGGGGCCGAACAGTGCCGCGCAGGCTCGGTTGGCGGCCACCACCGTGTATCGGGCGTCCAGGGCCATCGCCGGATACGGCTCGTGAGCGGCCAGCAGGCGCTCGATCGCGGCCCGGTAGGGTGCCAGGTCCTGGCTGGCAAGCTCCGCGTGCGGGTAGGTCGCGGGCAGCCCGGCGGCGTACAGCAATTCGTTGGCCTCCCGCAAGCTGGCGCCAAGCGCCTCGGCCAACCGCAGCACCATCTGGCGGCTCGGGCGGGAACGGCCAGTCTCGAGAAAGGAGATGTGCCGCGGCGTCGACTCGGCCGCGGCAGCCAGGCCTAGCTGGCTCAGCCCGCGCTGGCGCCGCCACTGGCGCAGCCGGGCGCCGAATGGGCTGTCGGGTCCGCCTGGCCGGCCGCTCATGCCCGGCAGTGTGCCAGCCCGCTGGCCGGATGGCGATTCCCTGCCCGGGAATCGCCGAAGCCCGTCGTGGTGGGCCAGCGTAGCCGTATGCCGCAGCTAACCACGCACCTGACCATCGATGCCCCCGCCGATCAGGTCTGGCAGGTCATCGGGCCAGGCTTCGCCCGCATCGGCGACTGGGCCACCACTATCCCGACGTCGGCGGCGATCCCCGCGCCCGCACCGGCCGCCGCCAGCACCGCGGCGGTCAGCGCGCCCGTGATGGGCCGGACCTGCAGCACCGGGATCCGCTTCGTGCCGTACATAACCGAAACGCTCACCGACTATGACGAGCAGAGCTGCACCCTGACCTACCACGCGGGCGGGCTACCGGCATTCGTCACCACCGCCTGCAGCACCTGGACGGTCACGTCGGCAGGTGAGGCCGCATGCCGGGTCACGGTGACCGGACACTTCGAGGCCCGCGGCGTGCTGGGCCTGCTGGGATGCTGGGCGATCCTCGCCCAGGCCCGGCTTGCCGCCCAGCATCTTCAAGCAGACCTGCGCCACTACGTCAAGCACGGCACCCCTTCCCCCCGCAAGCGGCGCCGGCTTTCCCACAGTCGGCGTACCGCAGTCTGACTATTAGTGGCTCGCCCCGCTCACCTGCTGGAACCGGCCCGAGTGGCGAGCTCGGAGGCCGCCGCCTGCCCAGCGCGCCGTTCTGCCCTGATCTTGAGCCAGAAGTGTCCGCATGCTGACAGTCCTGCGTGCAAGAGGGTTTCCCAGGCATCCCTGCTCCCAGAGACGGAAGGTCGGCTAGGAGGCAGTCGCGATGCTGGTGCGCAGGAACGGACACCGCTGCCGGGCAGTGCCCACGCTACGCTTGCGGCCGTGGCGGAGCTGAGCCGGGCGGAGCTGGACAGGATGGTGGCGGAGGCAACGGTTGACGCTTACGGCGAGGATGAGCAGTTAACCGGCCTGTACACCCTGATCGAGGAGAACCTCACCGTCCCGTTCCCGGCGATGGTGCTGGGCGCTCAGGTGGACGTGCGCCGTCTCGAGCTCAGGGACAGCGACATCGCCGCCGTGTGCGTCCAGGGGAAGCACCGGCAGTTGCTCGGCCTCCTTGATCTGGAGCCACCCGTTCCCGCTCCCCCCGGCTGGGAATGGGTCAGCGCCTACCGGCACTGGGCGGGACACGGATGAGTGAGTACCAGTACTACGAGTTCCTGGCCCTGGACCGTCCGCTGACCACCAGGGAGCAGGCCGAGATCCGCCAGCTATCGACCCGGGCCAGGATCACCGCGACCAGCTTCACCAACGAATACCACTGGGGCGATTTCCGGGGCAGCCCGCAGGAGCTGATGCGGTGTTACTACGACGCGCACTTGTACCTGGCGAACTGGGGCACTCACCGGATCATGCTCCGGCTGCCGCGCACTCTCCTGAGCCCGCAGACCGCTGAGCGGTACCAGGTCGAGGGCTTGGTGGATGTCTCGTCTACCCGCGAGCACATGCTGCTAGAGATGACCAGCGAGGACGAGACGGGGGAGTGGGTCGAGGACGCTGAGGACTCACTGTCGGCCATCGCCGGTGTCCGCGCCGAGCTCGCGGCGGGGGACATGCGGCCCCTGTACCTGGCCTGGCTGGCGGCCTACGGCGTCTGGGAACGTGATGAGGATAGCTTCGGCGACGAGCACGAGGAAGCGGAGGAACCACCGGTGCCTGCCGGGCTGGGTGCCCTCTCCGCGTCCCAGCGTGCCCTGGCTGACTTCCTCCGTCTTGACCCCGACCTGCTCACGGTCGCCGCCCAGGCGAGCCCGGCACTGCCCGAGGTTCGCCACGACACACGAGCCCTGTCCGCGCACATCGCGAAGCTTCCCGTGAAGGACAAGGACAAGCTCCTCATGCTGGTCGCGACCGACCAGCCGGCACGGGCACGAATGGAGTTGCTGCGAGGATTCGGCAGTGCACCAGCCGAGCCAGCGGGATCGCGTCCCCTGCGGACCGTCGCCGAACTCCTGGACACCGCTGCGGAGGTCCGCATGCGGCGCGAAAGGAAGAAGCGGCTGCGGCCGCGGCCGAGCGAGCGGCTGAGAACCATCGGCGCGAGATGGAGCGGGACCGCCACCTGGACGAACTCGCCAAGGATCCGGAGGCCGCCTGGGCCCAGACCGAGCAGCTGATCAGCACCAAGCAGCCAGCCAGGTACGACACGGCGGTCACCCTGCTGGCAGACCTGCGCGATCTCGCACGCCGCGAAACAAAGACCCGAGCGTTCACCCTCCGTCTCGCCGCGCTGCGCGACGCGCACCGGAGCAAGCCGAGCCTCATGGCCAGGCTCGACCGGGCCGGTCTAACCAGCTGACCGGCCCTCGCCGTCCTGAACCGTCCTCGCTGGTCAGCCCAGTCTGCGGCGGGCTTTGCGTGTTCCCGCTGCCCAGACCTGGAGGTGCCGTAGGCCGTCCTCGAAACGGGCGGCGAGGTCGGGCTCGATGGGCGGCCGTCCTTCGGCGTCGCAGCAGGTGGGTTTGGTGCGGGGCTCCTCGGGTGCCTCGAGGCCGAGCGCGTCGTAGACGAGCTGGTACGGGTTGGTGGTGCGGGTGTGCTCGGCCACGCACGGCACCACGCAGCGGTCGGGTGACTCGAAAACCGTCAGGAGCCGCCATGCGCCGTAGAGGTCCAGCCGACAGATGGCCGAGAATTGCTGGCCTGCCAGGCGGACACCGGCGGCGGCGCAGCCCCGGCGGCGGATGTCATCAACGGCGAGGATTAAGGCGGCTTTTGGCTTGCCGCGCAAGGCGCCGATCTGCTGGCGGGCCAGCCTGGTCGGGATGGTGGTGACGGTCAGCGTTCCTCCTCAGCGGGAGGATTACCATGCTCGCGGCGGGCCCAGGCCAGGTCTTCCGCCGACGGGGCGTACTCGTCGCCGAGTTCGCCGGCGCGCAACTGGCTCAGCGCTTCAGTCAGTTTGCTGTTGGCGTAGTCGGCGCTGTCCTGGGCTGACCACCATACGAACTCACGCAGTTCGCGGTCCCGGCCGAGCCGCCGGAGTTCCTCTAGGAGGGCCTGTAGCCGGACGAGGCTGTCCGTGGTTACCTCATGGCGCCGCCGCGCTGGTGCAGCCGGGGTGAGCACACCCGCCTGCCGCCACGTCTCGACCGTCGTCCGGGATACCCCCAGCAGGCGGGCAGCGACGGCCACCGACACGCTTGGCAGCTCATCCCGCCTGTGCTCCAGAAGCTTCTCGGCCGCCTGCTTCACCCGTTGCTCGTCAAGCCTGCCAGCGGCGATGTCGTTCAGCAGGGCGACATCAGCCACAACCTGCTGTGCACGCTGAAGCTCGCTTGTGACAGACACATCCACCTCCCAATGCCCTGAACAATATTACCCAATATTTGTTCAGTTAGCCTGGGGGTGGCAGTGTCAGTCAGGAATGGGGCTCAGCCTGGCCCGGTGGCGCTGGGTGTGGGGTGGTTGCGGCGGGGGTCGGGGAAGCCGAGGCTGGTGTAGCCGGGGGCGCGTTTGGCCAGGGACGCGGCCAGGACGGGAGTGGCGGTGTCGTGGTAGTCGTGGACTTCGGCGGTGGTCTTGCCGGGGTATGGGCGCAGGATCCGGCCGGTGTACTGGACGAGGCGGCCTTTGAAGGAGATCGGGGCGGCGAGGAAGAGGGTGTCCAGGGCGGGGCAGTCGAAGCCTTCGCCGGCGTAGGGCCCGGTGGCGACAGCGAGCAGTGGCGGGCCGTCTGGCTGTGGCTGGAGCCGGGCGAGTGCCGCGGTGCGGCTCTTGGCGCCCATGCCGCCACGTAGCACGACTGGTTCGTGGCCCATGTCGCTGAGCGCGGAGGCGAGCCGGTCGAGGTGGGTGGTCCATTGGGTGAGGACAAGGCAGTGGCGTCCCCGGCTGAGCGCGGCAGCGACGTCTGCGGTGACCTGATGGAGGCGGTCGTCGTTGGCGGCCAGGTCGCGGTAGATGGTGGCGATGCCGCCAGGTGCTGATGGGTTGGCGTCGCCGGTGTATCGGTAGGTGGTGGGGTGAACATGCAGCACGGGCGCGGGGCGACCTGGTTCGTCGCCGTCGGCGATGTCGAGCTGCAGGGCGGTCTCCCCGCCAGCGGCTGAGTGTTCTCGTTCGTCTGGTGGGGTGATGGTGTGGCGGATTTCGCCGACTTGCCAGGTGATGAGGTCGTCGAGTTTGTCTCGCCGGTAGGGGGTGGCGGTGAGCCCGAGCCAGCGTCGGGCCGGGATCTGCTTGACCGCGTCTTCGAACGCCGCCGCTGGGACGTGGTGGCACTCGTCAGCGACCACGAGGCCGTAGCCCGCTGTCAGCGTGGCGATGTCGTCGCGGCGGGCCAGTGTCTGCAGGGTGACGATGTCGATGGTGCCGCGAAGTTTGGCCCGGCCACCGCCGAGTTGCCCAGCTTTGACGCCGAGGAACTCTTTGACTCGAGCGCGCCACTGGTCGGCGAGGGTCTTGCGGTCCACCAGCACCAGTGTTGACACCCCATGGGCGGCGATGACCGCGCAGGCGATCACGGTCTTGCCCGACCCAGGCGGCGCGACCAGCACCCCAGCCTCGTGGCGGGTCATCTGGTCGGCGGCTTCCCGCTGCGCGCTGGTCAGCGTGGCCGTAAAGGTGAACTCATGGCTGGTGCCGTCAGCGCGGTCATCAGTGACGTCGAGTCGGCTGCCTGCTTCCTCAGCGAGCGCGGCGACTTTGGCGGCCATGCCGCGGGGGAGGATGAGGCCGCCGTCGATGGTCTCGTTGTAGCTGTGCAGGAACCGTGGCACACCCCAGGTGGAGGCGCGCAGTCGCTGCCTTTCGTCGAACAGCGGGTTGCGCATGGACGCCGCGTGCCGCAGCGTCGCCGCCAGCCCGGGTGTCAGCTCACCCTGTTCCACCCTGATCCCGGCGCTCAGCTTGGCGTGGATGACCGGTGCGGCCTTGGGATGGGTGACCGTGGACCTCGGGGATGCGAGCTGCCGTACCTCGGAGCCGACCTGGACCCGCCCGGCCCGGTCCGCCGCTCGCGCCAGCTCCCGGGGGCTCATCCTGCCCAGCGAGGACAGGAACGCCCACTGATCCGGGTGCGGCTCCAGGGTCTCCAGGTCCAGGAACACGGTCGCGCCGTCACGGCGGGCCGGCTTGAACAGCGGTGCGGCGATCAGGTTGCCGACCCCGCCCGCTGGGAGGAGATCCTGGGAGGGGAACAGCCGGTCGTAGCTGGCCAGGTTCATCCGCCCGCGCAGCGCCATCGCTTCGCGCAGCAGCCCGGTGCCGAGCCGCCGCGCCTGCTCCGCCGGCACCGTGGCGGTGAAGAACACCCACGCGTGCGCGCCGATCCCGGACCGGGAGACTTCTAGCGCCGCCGGGACTCCCAGCGACCGGGCGGCCTTGAGGTACATCAGGGCGTCGAATATCGCCTCCGGGCCATCGAAGTCCGCTGCCAGCCACCAGCAGCGGTCGCCATCCAGCAGCGGGTACAGGCCGATGTGCCTCTCCCCGGACAGGTGCGCGGCCAGCACCTCGGCGGTCAGCGGCAGGTAGTCCCGCTGGCTGTGCGGCACGCCCTTGCGCCACCCGCCCCGCACCGCAGGCAGCCACCCGGCCTTGCCCGCCCGCCGGTTCTCCCACCTCACCGCGTAAATATCAGTGCGGGCCGCGAACAGTGCCCCGAAGAACGCCACCTTCGCCTCCGGTGGCGACTCCCCATGCACTGGCCCGGGCCGTGCCTCGAAGAACCCCGCCTGCCCCGGGCGAGGTGGCTCCGCCTCCCTCGGCGACAGCTTCAGCAGCCGCAGCAATCGGGCGTTCTCCGAACGCAGCCGCCGCAACTCCGCCGACACCGTGGCGGGCAACGTCTCCTCGGTGGCCGGTCCGGTCACGCTCACGCACACACCGTACGTGCCAGCGCACACGACCGGCCGGCCGACGCGGCCCGTTGGGTAATCTGCCGGGGACGAAGGAGGCGTCCGTCGTGGACCAGCGGCCCAGCCAGGTAACCGCCGACTACTGGATCTACGCCGACTCCCCAGGCACCGACGCAGACGGCATGGGACGCACTGGCAAGTGGCTCGTGTTCGTCCCCGCCGCCCGGATCGACTCATGGTGGCAGAAGATCAAGCACGCCACGGAGGCCGGTGATCTGGGTGTTTCAGCGAAGGCCGCGACCGTCCGGCCCAATCCGCTGGCCACCTCACCGAAGACGAAACTCATCTGCGTCTACACCCGCGACTGGCACGACCACGACGACGTACGCCGCGTCCTGCGGGAACTCCGCGTCCTCGGCGTCTCCTGGCGGCTGTCATACAAGACCGACGACGCCACCATCTCCGGCGTATACGGAACCGGATCAGCGGTCTACGTCAGCCAGCCCGACAGCCAAACCTTCGACGACCGCACCGACAGGTCAAGCCGCTCCGTCCGAGCCCCCGGCCCTGGTTGAGCGGATGCTCCTGTCGTTGTTGGCCGCCCAGCCCGATGCTGAAGTCACCAGGCATTTCAAGTCCAGGGAGCGGAGGTAAACGGCCATGCGGAGCGAGGGACGACTGTACAGGCGGTGCGGCTGCGCCGACCTGGTCACAGGACGCCAGTTAGACACCCGGTGCCCGGGGCTGGCCGGCGATCAGCACGGCAGCTGGTACATCGGCATGGAACTGCCGCCAGCGCTGGATGGCACCCGGCGGCGTATCCGCCGTGGCGGTTACCCAGACGCCGCCGCGGCCGGGGCCGTATTAACGAGCCTGCGGATACCAGGCCTGCCGGAACACCCCGTTCTGGCAGCCAGACGCAGAACACGACCATCCGCCGTCTCCTGCCGGCCGCCCGAGTCCGCGAGACAATGATCATCCCAGTGACACCACTCGGCCATGACCAGGCGAACATCTGGCTGAACATGTACGACACCGAACCGCAGTGACTCGACTGGGCACTAACCCGGGCTGGGCTTCCCACCCGCGACCAGAACTTCGGCACCCAATGACATCCCCAGGGAGCAGACCGCCACGGACCAGCGCTATCCCGCGACCAACACCCTGGCCAGGACAGATGAACCTGCGGATTCTGGAACCTGACGAAACAGGCCCGCGAGACCGTTCACCAGCGGCAGCGAACCCGCGGGTTCACGAACCTGATGAAACGGCTCCTCATGCACACGATCTGTTCTGACGAGCGACGCTGGAGCGACGCGCGGCCTGAAACGGGCCGCACGAGTGGGCACATGACCGGTATATCACCAGGCCAGACGGGTGCGCCGCCAGGGACTTGAACCCCGAACCCGCGGATTAAGAGTCGGAAAACCTGGTCGGCGAAGCCGGGTATGCCGCCCTGTCGAGCCTGGTGGCAGGCCGCCCTGGATGGGCTCAGCCGGTGAAGACGATGCGCCCGTCGCGGCGACTGCGCTTTTCCACCCAGCGCAGCACGAGCCAGGCCGCGGCGAGCCAAGCTATCCCGCTGACAGCCTCTTCGGCCAGCAGCACCAGCACGTGCTGGTTCGGGCCGTCCGCGAGCGTGATGCGCACGGCGAGCAAGCCGTGGGTCAGCGGGAGCACCGTGCCAATCCAGCGCAAGCGGCCGAGTACCGAGGTGGGAAAGTTCACCCCGCAGACCGCCATCATCGTGGTCGAAGCGACGTTGCTCACCACATTGCGCAGGTCATTGCGGGTGAGGACAAGAGAACCGAGAAACAGGCCGAAGGCATAAGTTGAGGCCGCGATGACCAGAAGCATCGGCAGGCAGTACAGCAGCCGTGGCAGCGACAGTACGACGCCGAGCGGCGGGCCGATGATGAGGAGGCTGCCGACCGTGCAGGCGAGACCCTCGGGGAGCCAGAACAGGCTGCGGCTGGACAGCACCAGCCAGGCGTGGGTAGGGGAGGCGACCAGCAGCGGCAAAGTACCGGTGTCGCGCTCCCAGGTCGTAGAGGCGGTCGTCATCAGGGTGTGCGTCGCGATAAGCATCACGGCGTTGCCGACCAGCAGGTACTGGAGCTGGCGGTGGCCAAGCAGTGATCCGATTGTGGCGAAGAACATTACCTGGGCAAGGATTCGCACGTACCAGCCGAGCAGCCAACTGCGCCAGGTGAACATGGCGCTGTATTCCGCCAAGCCGCTGCGAGTGGCATACCACACCACCCGCAGCCGGCCGCGCGCGGTCACACCA
>DASYYE010000514.1:0-24320 GCA_035946955.1 Streptosporangiaceae bacterium
GGCCGATGCGGCGGCGCACTTCATGACGGTGGTGCCCGAGGTGGACTCGCCGGGCCACAACAACGCGATCATCATGTCCGAGTACAACGACACGGCCAACTCGCTGCTCAACGGCCACCCGCAGGACATTAACTGCAGCGCCCACAACCCGCCGGCGTGGGACTACACGCAGGATGTCGGGTATAGCGCGATGTGCCCGGAAAGCAGCAACACATGGGCCATCTACGACGCGATCATCAGCCAGCTCGCCGGGATGTCGCCCGGGCCGTACTACGACGTAGGCGGCGACGAGGTTCCCACCACACTGCTCAGCCAGGCGCGGTACGCCTCGTTCATCAACACCGAGGCGTCCTACGTCCACGGGCAGGGCAAGACGGTGATGGGCTGGGCCGACATCGCCGGCCTCGGCACCAGCCTCACTGGCCCGTCGGTCGCCGAGTACTGGAACCCCGCGTCCGGGTCCGCCACCGGCACCATCACGGGCACCGAAGCGGTGCAAAAAGGCATGAAGGTCGTGATGGCGCCCGCCAGCCACGCGTACCTGGACCAGAGGTACAAGCGCGACGTGCCGCCGACGCTGGGCATGACCTGGGCATGCTCAAAGGGCTGTGATGTCAGCCGGTTCTACAACTGGGATCCGGGGAGCTATGTCACCGGGGTCACGGACGCGAACGTAATCGGCCTGGAAGGCGCGATGTGGGGCGAGACCGTAGTCAATATGAGCAATATCGACTACATGGTCTTCCCGCGCCTGCTGGCGCTCGCCGAGATCGGCTGGTCGCCGAAGGCTGCCCGGACCTCGGTCACCAGCCCCGCATACACCGACTTCATCGGCAGGCTTGCCGCGCAGGGCGCGCGCCTCATGGCAGCGGGGACCAACTTCTACCCGTCGACCGAGGTGCCCTGGGGCCTGTCAGTTGCCGCGCCCAACCTGACAGCGAGCAGCCAGGACCAGGTCAGCGGAGCCGTGGCGACGCTCGCGGCACCCGGCTACGCGCCGAGCGCGGTGACAGCGACGGTCAACTGGGGCGACGGGACCAGCGGAGCCGCGACCGTGACTGGCAAGGCACCCACCGCAACAACCGTCAACGGCCTCTACACCGTCGCGGGCACGCACACATATACGAAACCAGGTGTGTATCAGGCCACGGTGACCGTGAGTGCTTCGGGCGCTACGTCTGTCACCGCGGACTTCACCGTCACCGCACCCTAGAGACTTGGGCGGCTGGATGCTGCGGAAGCGCAGGCGCGGTTCATCGGATCGCCACGGCCAGGCCGATGAGCAGCCGCACATTGTTCCGTGTACTAAGCGCGGAAGAGCCAGGGTGAGGCGCAGCACGCGGCGGTCCGCCTTCCAGAGCGGTGTCGTCAGCGGCAAGACTCCCTCCGCAGGCAGCGCGTTACTCGTAGATCAGTCCAGCCGAGTAGACCATCGCAACCGCTGCCCAAGGAGACAGGTTGGCGGCATCGTAACCTCGCGCTGACAGGAAGCGCTCGATGCCCTCAACCCATGCCCCCGACGCCTCGATCATTTCGACAGATGAAGGGTTCTCAACGGGGGTTTTACCGTTTCGTGCCCGCTCTGCCAGGTCGGCCAGGAACACTGCAAGCTTGGAGGGCGAGTCCACCTCCCACGCCGTATCTATGGGACTTCGGGAAGGCACGGCACCGTCCATATCCCACCTCCGCGACGAATATTTATCGACAATCCATTTGTCATGGACGGTTATTCTCGAGGGTTTGACCAAGCACCCAAGAGACTTGGGGCTACGCGGCTGGGGTGGCGGTGAGCACCTGGCGTAGCCGCCATGACGCGAGCACCAGCAGCACAGCCCCGTACACGGCGAGCACCCCGAGCTGCGGCAGGATCCCGCCGATCGAGGCGCCGCGGCCGACCAACTTGCTGAACGCGTCGTTGGCCCACGCGTGCGGGGTGATGTGGGCGACCCGCCTCAGTGTGGGTGAGAACAGTTCGAGCGGCACCATGCACCCGCCGAGCGCGGCAAGCCCGAGCCCGAGCAGCAGCGAGATCCCGCTCGCTTGCTGCTCGGTGCGGAACAGCGTCCCCACGAAGATGCCAAACCCGGCGGCAACCAGGTCGAACAGGATAACGATCGCTGCCACTCCGAGAGGCTGTCCCCAGTTCACCCCGAACAACAGTGCCGAGCCGGCGATGATCACCAGCGCCTGGGTCAACCCGATCAGCATCCGGCCGAGCGTTTCCCCCGCGATCAGCGTGATGGGCCGCGTGGGTGTGGCGAGCATGCGCCGCGGCAGGCCGAGGCGGCGCACCTCGATGAGCGCGACCGACCCGGTCAGCGCGGTAAGGAACATGAAGAGCAGCAGCTGTGTCCAGGCGCCCACGTCAAACGTGCTCAGGGACGTGGGGAACACCGACGTCCCGGCCGTACTCTGCCGCACCGAGACCAGCGGGACGCTCGGCGAACTGCGCCTGGCCAGGTCGAGGCCGGCCGCGAAGCTCGCCGCCGCGTGCTCGGTGACCGCGAACCTGGCAGCACCGAGCAGCGAGGCCTGAGCGGCCACTGCGGCGCGGACCGTCTGGCCGAACTGCTGCGCGGATGTGCCGGGCCGGGCGAGGTAGTCGACCGTCACAGTGTGCCCGCTGCTGATGGCCGTGTCGTAGCTGGCCGGGATTTCCAGGCCGCCTTCGAGGTTGCCGTGCTCGACCAGCGGCAGCAGGGCCGATGCGCTGGGTTCACGGACGACTTGCAGTTCCCGGGCCCGTTCGAGCTGATGCAGCAGCGCATTGCTGAGTGGCCCTGGCCTGGCCACCACCACGCCCAGCTTGGGAGTGCTGGAACCGCCGAAGGTGGCACCGAGCACCAGGATCAGCAGCATGGGGAACACGAAGACGAAGAAGATGTTGGCCCGGTTGCGGAGCATGCGCCGCAGGTTCGTCCACGCGATCACGAACGCTTTCATGCTCAGACCTCTGCCAGCCGACG
The DNA here is from genome assembly GCA_035946955.1 of Streptosporangiaceae bacterium. Taxonomy (GTDB): domain Bacteria; phylum Actinomycetota; class Actinomycetes; order Streptosporangiales; family Streptosporangiaceae; genus DASYYE01. Next base: position 2,967 of record DASYYE010000514.1, read on the forward strand.
GACCCGCGTCAGGGCCAGGGCACCTGTGACGACAGCGAACGCGAGCATCGCCAGGACGGGCGTCCACACCACTGACAGGCTGCCGCCGCGCAGGTCGCCGAGGCCACGCAGGAACCATGCCTGGGGCGCGACGAACGTGAGCTTGGACAAGATCCCCGGTGCCTGCGAGACCGGGAAGAACGTCCCCCCCAGCAGGCCCAGGATCACCGAGACCACCGACTGCCAGTTGCCAGCCTGCTCGGCGTTCTTCGCGAACGTGGCGATCAGCGCCATGATCCCGGTTGCCGACAGTGTCGCGGCCGCGATCAGCAACACGACCCCGACCGGGTTCCCCCAGGAGGCCCCGAAGAGCAGGCTCGTGGCGACCACCAGCACGACCATGCTGAGGACACCGAGCGCGAAGCTGGTGAGGAGCTTGCCAGCCAGGATGGCCGAGCGGGGAATCGGCGCGGCGATGAGCCGGGCCAAGGTGCCCTCAGTACGTTCTTCGAGCAGGCTGGTCACTCCGAACTGGACAGTGAAGAACAGGAAGAACACAGCCATCCCGGCCGCATAGAACGACTTGCTGTCGAGTTCCTTGGTGCTGGCCGAGATGTCACGCACGGCGAGTGGGACCACAGCCGCGGCCGCGCGGGCTTCGAGTGCGCTCAGATTGGCGGGCGGGACTCCGCCGGGTGCAGCCACAGCTGTTGCCACGGATAGGCGGATCCGGTTCAGGTTCGAGGCGTAGGCCTGCGCGATCGACTGGGCGATCTGTGCGGTGACCGGCGCGCTCGCGTTCTCGATCACGGACAGGGACACGGGCTGGTTGGTCTCCAGCGCGCGGGTGAAGCCGGCCGGGATGACGATGACCGCGTTCAGCGTGCCCTTGGCAGCGAGTGAGCGGGCGGTGGCGAGTGAGGACTCGGTATGCACGGTGATCAGCCCGCTGTGCTCCAGCGGGTCGAGGATCTGGCGGACGAACCCCTGCCCAGCCTGGCCGTGGTCAGCGACGACCACCCCGAGGGTGATCGCCTTCGACCCCGAGATCCCGCTGAAGATCGCGTTGAAGATGAAGGCGAGCCCGAGCGGGACCACGACGCCGATCAGCAGCGCCGAGCGGTCCCTGATCCGCGCCTTGACGTCCTTGCCAGCGATCAGCGCGGCAGCGCGCGCTCCGCTGCCCGCCCGGTCAGTCACGGAGCGCCCGGCCGGTCAGGTGCAGGAAGACGGCTTCCAGGTCAGGTTCGGTGACCTGCACGGACTTGACCACCGCCCCGGCTTGCGCAGTGGTGGCGAGGATCGTGGGGAGGTTCTCCCTGGCGTCGGACACGACCAGGTCGATGCCTTCGTCGGTCGCGCTTGCCTTGCGCACATATGGCAGCGCGTCCAGTGCCTGCACGGCCCCGGACGCGTCGCCCGCGGTGCCCAGCAGCACCCGGTCGAGCTCACCGACCATGCTCACCAGTTCCCGGCGGGTGCCCTCCGCGATCAGGTTGCCGTGGTCGATGATGCCGATCCGGTCGCAGAGCCGTTCGGCTTCCTCCATGTAGTGGGTGGTGTAGAGCACGGCCATGCCCTCGGCGGACAGCCCCTCAACGCTCTCCAGGATCGCATTGCGGCTCTGCGGGTCCACGCCGACCGTCGGTTCGTCCAACACCAGCAGTTTCGGCTGGTTGAGCAGGCCGAGGCCGATGTTGAGCCGGCGTTTCATCCCGCCCGAGTACTTCTTGGTCTGGTCGCTGGCCCGGTCCGCCAGGCCGATCACTTCGAGCACCTCGTCTGCCCGTGCCCGGGCACGGGCCCGGGACATGCCGTAGAGCCGGGCGAAGAAGAGGAGGTTCTCCCGCCCTGACAGGTCCGGGTAGATCGCCAGGTCCTGCGGTACGTACCCGAGTGCGCTCTTCGCCGCCACGGTCCGGGTGGTCATTGGCTGCCCGGCGACGGACACCTCACCCGCGTCGGGTGCGAGCAAGCCGGAGACCATGGAGATCGTCGTGGTCTTGCCAGCGCCGTTCGGCCCCAGCAGGCCGTACGTCTCGCCGGCGGCGATGTGGAAACCCACGTTGTCGACCGCGACCAGGTCACCGAACCGCCGTCGCAGGCCACGGCACTCCAGGACGGGTGAGTCGCCCATCCCACCCCCCTCCGCGTGCCCTGGCGTTCCGTGGGAGATCCTATGCCCGTGGGGCCGGGGAGCAACATTGCCCGACCGGCTAAACACCCACCAGACTGGGTACTTCTGTGACGCGAGGGACGCCCAGCTGAGCACGTAGCGGAGGTGCCGTGACCAAGCAGGCGATGCCACCACCGCCGGGCGACAAGCCCGCCCCGTCTGCGCCGCCTTCCCCGCCGGCGTGGCGGCACTGGCTGTGGGCGATCGCGCTGATCGCGACGTTCGCCCTGTGGTTCGTCCTGCCCACCGTGCACACCAGCTCGGTGAGCCTCACGTACTCGCAGTTCCTCAGCGACGTGTCCGCGAACAAGATCAAGACCGTGACGCTCGCCTCCGGCGGCAACGCCAGCGGGACGCTGAGCAACGGCAAGACCTACACCACGGTCATCCCGCCGCAGGCGGGGCAGGGGCTGCTCACGGAGTTGCAGCAAGGAAACGTCCAGGTCACGGCGACGCCATCGGGCCCGTCGTTCGGCTCCGAGGTGCTGTCGTGGCTCATCCTGCTGCTGCCCTTCCTGGTGCTGGGCTGGCTCTGGTGGCGGCTGTCCCGCGGCGCGGGCGGGCAGCTCCAGGGTGTGCTCGGTGTGGGGAGGTCGCGGGCCAAGGTCTTCGACGAGGAACGGCCCAAGACAAGGTTCGCCGACGTCGCTGGCTACGACGGTGCCAAGCAGGAGATCACTGAGGTGGTCGACTTCCTGCGCCATCCCGAGCGGTACGCACGCGCCGGGGCCACGCCGCCGCGGGGCGTGCTCATGATAGGACCGCCCGGCACCGGCAAGACGCTCCTCGCCCGGGCCGTGGCAGGCGAGGCCGAGGTGCCGTTCTTCTCTGTGGCGGGCTCCAGCTTCGTGGAACTGTTCGTCGGCGTGGGCGCCTCGCGTGTACGTGACCTGTTCGCCAAGGCGCGCGAGCGGGCCCCGTCGATCATCTTCGTGGATGAACTCGACGCGATCGGCCAGCGCCGAGCCGGGGCCGGGGCGTTCGTGTCCAATGACGAGCGGGAGCAGACCCTCAACCAGCTGCTCACCGAGATGGACGGGTTCGACCCGGCAACAGGGATCGTGGTACTCGCCGCCACGAACCGCCCTGAGGTGCTCGACCCGGCGCTGCTCCGCCCGGGCAGGTTCGACCGGCAGATCACCATCCCGCTGCCCAATCTGGCCGAGCGCACCGCGATCCTGAAAGTGCACTGCCGCGACAAACGCCTGGACCCCCGGGTGGACCTGGAGGTGGTGGCGCGCGGGACACCTGGCTTCTCCGGTGCGGACCTGGCCAACCTCGCCAACGAGGCCGCGATCTTCGCGGTCCGCGACGGCCGGGAAGTGATCACCCCCGAGGACTTCAGCGCCGCCCGGGACCGGATCATCCTGGGCCGCCGGGAGAACTCCAATGTGCTGCTCCCCGAGGAGAAACACGCCGTGGCCGTGCACGAGGCCGGCCATGCCATCGTGGCCGCGCTGTCGCCGCGCGCCGACCCGGTGGCCAAGGTCACGATCCTGCCCGCTGGCCAGACCCTGGGTGTGACCGAGCAGCTCCCGCTGGTCGAGCGTCACCTCTACGGCGAGGACTACCTCACCCAGGCACTGGCGGTGCGGCTGGGCGGGCGCGCCGCCGAACTGGTCGAGCTGGGGCAGGGCTCGACCGGTGCCGCCAACGACCTGGCGTCAGCCACCGACCTGGCGACCAAGATGGTCCGGGAGTTCGGCCTGTCGTCGAAGGTCGGGCCCGTTGGCTACCCGCTGGGCGGCTCGGTGTACCTGGACGGCGGCGGTGCCGCGATGTCGAGCCGCCCGTTCGCCGAGGCCACGCAGGCGGCCATCGACAGCGAAGTCTCCCGGCTGCTGCGGGAAGCGGAAGAGACCGCCACCACCTTGCTGCGCAGCCACCGCAGCGAGCTGCAGCAGCTCGCCGACCTGCTCATTGACAAGGAGACCGTGGACGGCGAAACCGTCTACCGCCTCCTCGGCCTGCCAGTACCCGAGCACGGCCGCGATACCACGATGGCGCCGCACCGGCGGGCGCCCGCCCCTGCCCGCAGTGAGCAGCCAGCCCCCGTGAGGGCGCAGGGGCAGGACGAGCCGCCTGCTCAGCAGCCGCCCAAGTGAGCGCCGCAGAACCGCTGCGCTGGTGGCAGCGTGGCGTGATCTACCAGATCTATCCACGGAGCTTCGCTGACTCCACCGGGGACGGTGTCGGTGACCTGCAGGGAGTGCTGACGCACCTCGGCTACCTGGCCTCGCTCGGGGTCGAGGCGATCTGGCTGTCGCCGTTCTACCCCTCGCCCATGGCCGACTTCGGGTATGACGTGGCCGACTACACCGGCGTCGACCCGCTGTTCGGGACATTGGCGGACTTCGATGCCCTGGTGGACGCGGCACACCGGCGTGGCATCAAGGTGGTGGTGGACTATGTCCCTAACCACACCTCTGACCAGCACCCGTGGTTCACCGAATCCCGCAGCGGCCGCCATTCGCCCAAGCGTGACTGGTATGTGTGGCGTGACCCGGCGCCAGGCGGCGGGCCACCGAACAACTGGCGTTCTTCGTTCCGGGCGGTTGGCGGGGCGTGGCGGTTCGACGGGGACAGCGGCCAGTACTACCTGCACTCGTACCTGCCGCAGCAGCCCGACCTCAACTGGGAGAACCCCGAGGTCGAAGCCGCCATGCACGACGTGTTGCGGTTCTGGCTCCGCCGGGGTGCCGACGGTTTCCGCCTCGACGCCATCAGCCGGATCGCGAAAGACCCGCAGCTGCGCGACAACGAGCCTGGGCTGCGCCATGACCAGGACTGGCCGAGCATCCATGACCGTCTGCGCCGGATCCGCAACGTGGTCGCAGAGTTCGACGACGCGATGATCGTCGGTGAGGTGTACCTGCTCGACCCCAAACGGGTGGTGGCCTACATCAACTCCGGCGACCAGTTGCACCTCGCGCACAACTTCGTCTTCGTCAACGTCAAGTGGGACGCGGCGGCCGTCCGGGAATCGGTCGAGGAGTTCGTGGACCTCGCCGCGCCGGGGGCCTGGCCCACCTGGCTGCTGGAGAACCACGACCATTCGCGCGTCGCGACCCGGTATGCCGCCGGGCCGGGGACCGGCGAGCGCCGGGCAAGGCTGGCCGCGATGCTGGTCTGCACGCTGCGCGGGACGCCCTTCCTCTACCAGGGACAGGAACTCGGGCTGCCAGACGCGGTCATCCCGACGGAGCGGCGGGTGGATGTTGACGGGCGTGACCCGGAGCGGGCGCCGATGCCCTGGCTGCCACCGTCGCGTTACGGGCCGGGGGCTGGCTTCACCATGGGCCAGCCGTGGCTGCCGGTGGTCACCGACGCCGACAGCCTCTGCGTGGCGTCGCAGGAGGGCGACCCCGATTCGACGCTGCACTTCGTGCGGCGGCTCATGGGGGTGCGTGCACGCCTGGCCACGCTGCAGCATGGCTGGCAGCGGACGGTGCAAGCGGGGGCGGAGGTGTTCTGCTTCGCCCGGGAAGCGGAAGACCGGCTGCTGGCCGCGCTCAATTTCGGCTCCAGGCAGGTGCCGCTCAGGCTGGGCGAGCACATGGGAGAGCGCGCGGTTGTGGAACTCTCCACGGACCCACGCCGGAGCCCTGGACCGGTCAGTCTCGCTGACTTCGTCCTTGGCCCCGACGAGGGAGTGCTCCTGCGGGTGTTGCCGTAACGGGCGACTGACGCTACACGTATTCCTGGTCAGGGCGTTATAGCGATGTAATAGGCCTGCGCACCGACCGGGATCGGCTTGCCAGCGGTGTTAGTGGCGGTGCTGATCGGCGTCACCGTGCCGCCCTCGTTAGTGGGGTGTCGTGCGAGGCTTGCACTTGGCTGACGTCAGGCATCAGCTGAGGTCCGGGTGAAGCCCTGGAACACCAGTCAAGTAGCGGTTTTCCATGATCCTGTAGGAATTTCAGTCACAGCGACTGAGAAGTCTTCATGATCATGGAAAACGGCACACCCTGGGCCTCAGGGCGCGGTGGGTGCCAGTGCTGTGACTCCTGCGGCGTCGAGGCGGCGGCGTGCCTCCTCGTAGAGGTCACTGGGCAGGGGACCGCGCAGAGCGCCGGCCACGTTGTCCCGCAGGTGCTCCTCGTTGGCGGTGCCGACGATGATGGTGGACACCTCCGGGTGGGACAGCGTGTAGCGCAGGACGAACTCCACCCTGCGCTGGCCCTCATCCAGCAGTTCGTCCAGGTTGGCCGTGTCCCAGGCCTCCCACAGGTTCCTGGTCACGATCGTGCCGGGCCGGAAGCCGCCCCTGGCCACACCGCCACGCACGATGACACCGGCGCCCGCCTGGTGCGCCTGGGTGATGGCCTCCTCGTGGTCGCGTTCCAGCGCGGAGTACGGGACCTGGAACGCGTCGAACGCGCCAGTGGCGACGAGGTCCCAGATGTGGGGGGCCGTGGAGCTCGACCCGATGAACCGCACCTTCCCCTCATCGCGCAGGGCGGTGAGGGTCTCCAGTGCCTGGGCCGCCTTGATGGTCTCCAGCGATGGGCTCATGTGCAACTGGAGCAGGTCAAGGTGGTCGGTGCGGAGCAACCGCAGGCTGCGCTCCAGGCCCTCCCGGATGTGGGTTGGGCTGAAGTCGTGTGGCAGCGGCCCGGCAGGAGCGCTGGCCAGCGTCTGCTCGTCCCATGGGCAGCCTGCCTTGGAGGCGAGGAAGTATTCGTCGCGGCGGTGGGAGACCCACTGGCCGATCAGGTCCTCGCTCTCGCCATAGTCGATCGAGGTGTCGATGAAGTTGATGCCGGCGTCGAGCACCGCGTTGAGCACACGCCCCGCCTGCCCCGCTGGCAGCGGGCGCGCCCAGCGCCGCCCCGCGCCGCGCAGTTCCATGGCACCAAAGCCCAGCGCCGTCACCTCGAGCCCGGTCCTGCCGAGCGCCCGCTTCTCCAGACCTGCCATGACCTTGTCCTTTCTCCACGCGCCAGGCATTACCCCACTGACCAAACACCGGGCCCGCCAGGAACAGCCAAGCGGTGCCCGGTGTTCACACTCCCGGCCTGCAGTGTCGGTGTTGGCTAGTAAGTTCGATACATGGAGCCGGTCGTGTTGCCTGGCATAGACCCCGGTTCCTGCCATGAGGCGGTCGGGGCCGCCTGCTTCGCGAGAGGTGCCCAGTACGCGTGGCTGGGTGCAGTGCAGCACATGTGGTGGCACGATTCCGACTGCTCGCTGCACGGCCGGGTGCGCGGCAGCGCGCCTGAGCCGTACTCGACCACCGTCTACTTCTCGCCCGGGCGCGGCAGGCTGGTGTTCGAGGCAAGTGAGTGCAGTTGCCCGGTGGGGTTCGACTGCAAGCACGCGGTGGCACTGGTCCTGACCGCCGCAGGCGTGGCGGCACCACAGGCTGCCAGCCCACAGACCAGCACGCCGGGCGCGGCATCGGCCAGGGACACCGGCCGGGACGCCTGGGAGCGGTCGCTGGAGTCACTGCTGACACGTGGTGCGGGGGTTGACCGTAGTGGGTCGAGGACTGTCCCACTGGCCATTGAACTGACACTGTCACGCGCCATAGTGGCACCGCAGAGCCGTGGGTCCCCACCGGCCGCCGTGCCGCTGAAACTGTCGGCCAGGCTGGTCCAGCCAGGCAAGAACGGCTGGGTGGGCGGCAACCTGAGCTGGGCGCGGCTGGACTCCCTGACCCCGTACGCCGGCTACCACACCGACCAGGTCCGGCTTCTCCAGGAGATGCGCGCCGTCTACCAGGCCGGTGCCAGACAGGTCGGCTACTACTTCTACGGGTCCAGCGCGGACCGGACCATCGACCTGACGTCGTTCGACTCCGAGCACCTGTGGCCGCTGCTGGACCATGCCGCATCGGTCGGCGTGGCCTTGGTGTACCCACGCAAGCTCGGCGACATCGGGCGTTACCGCGATGCAGAGTTCTGCCTCGATGTCACGCGCGGTGACCCGTCCGGTCCGTTGCGGATCACGCCGTCCCTGCGCGTCGATGGGCAACGCAGCGACGCCACCATGCTGGCGTTCATCGGGAGCGAGGGCCACGGCGTGGTGTGCGCCGGCCCGGACGTGGCCGAGCGTGGCAACGACCCCGCTGGGTGGCGTTTCTGGCTGGCCAGGCTCGCCAAGCCCGTGCCCCGCCAGCTCCAGCAGATGGCACTGGCGGGCGAGTGGCTGGAGGTTCCCGCCGCGCAGCAGGCCAAGTTCCGCGATGGCTACTACCTTCGGCTGCGCCGGGTGGCGACAGTGACCTCGTCAGACGGTTCGTTCACCCCGCCGCAGGTCGAGGGCCCGGCGCTGGTGCTGAGCGCCAGCTACGCCGGCGGTCACGAGGTCGAGGCGCGCTGGGAGTGGGCCTACCAGGTGGGCGACACCCAGTTGCGCACCAGCGTCGGTGCGGACCCGGGCGATGCTGGCTACCGGGACATCCAGGCTGAACGGCTGATCCTGGCTGGCCTGGACACACCACTGGAGCGTTTCGGCCTCGCTCCGGTTGCCCAGGAAGGCGCCGGACCGTCGCGGCCAGCGCAGCCCGTGCACCTGAGTGGCCTGGCCACCATGCGGTTCACCACCGAACTGCTCCCCCGCCTGGCGGACCGGCCAGGGGTCAGTGTGGAAGTCAGCGGTGAGCCTGCCGACTACCGGGAGGTGGGCGACTCGCTGCGGATCGCCCTGTCCACCGACGAGGTGGCGGGCGACACCGACTGGTTCGACCTCGGGCTAACCATCACCGTGGAGGGACGCGAGGTCCCGTTCGTGGCCGTGTTCACCGCGCTCAGCCGGGGCGAGACCTACCTGATGCTCGATGACGGCGCCTATTTCTCATTGGAAAAGCCCGAGCTCCGGGCACTGGCAGCACTCATCGAGGAAGCCCGTGCCCTGCACGACTCACCCCCCGGTGAGCTGCGGATCAGCCCGTTCCAGGCCGGGCTCTGGGACGAACTGGCCGAGCTGGCGGATGTCAGCCACCAGGCCACCACATGGCAGCGGAACGTCCAGGGCCTGCTGGACGCCGGGGCGTTCCAGCACGCGGAACCGCCTGCGGCACTCACGGCACGGCTGCGCCCGTACCAGGTCGACGGGTTCGGCTGGCTGGCTTTCCTGTGGGAGCACCAGCTCGGCGGCATCCTCGCTGATGACATGGGCCTCGGTAAGACGTTGCAGTCGCTGGCGCTGATCACCCACGCCAGGCAGAGCGCACCCGACAGCCCGCCGTTCCTGGTCGTGGCCCCGACCAGCGTGGTGGCGAACTGGGCGACCGAAGCCAGCCGGTTCGCACCCAAACTGCGGGTCGTGACCGTCACGGAGACGGCGGCGCGTCGCGGGGAGCCGCTGGGCGGGACCATCGCGGGTGCGGACGTGGTGGTCACCTCGTACACCCTGCTGCGGATCGACTTCGCCGACTACGGGGAGTTCGACTGGTCCGGGCTGATCCTGGACGAGGCGCAGTACATCAAGAACCACCAGTCGAAGACCCACACGTGTGCGCGACGGCTCCGCGCCCCGTTCAAGGCGGCCATCACCGGCACCCCCATGGAAAACAACCTGATGGAGCTGTGGTCGCTGCTGTCGGTCACCGCTCCTGGGCTGTTCCCGAACCAGGCGAGGTTCCGCAAGTACTACGCCCAGCCAATCGAAACCCAGGGCAACGCTGAGCTCCTCGCTCAGCTCCGGCGGCGCATCCGGCCGCTCGTCAAGCGCCGCACCAAGGAACAGGTCGCCGCGGACCTGCCACCCAAGCAGGAACAGGTGCTGGAGGTCGACCTGCACCCCAGGCACCGCAAGGTCTACCAGACCCACCTGCAACGGGAACGGCAGAAGGTGCTCGGCCTGCTCGACGACCTGAACGCACACCGGTTCACGATCCTCAGCTCGCTGACACTGCTGCGGCAGCTCAGCTTGCATGCGGGGCTCGCCGACGACACCCACCATGACCTGCCCAGCGCCAAGGTCGATGCGCTGCTCGACCAGCTCCACGACGTGGCTGGGAGCGGGCACCGTGCCCTGGTCTTCAGCCAGTTCACCCGCTTCCTCGCCAAGGTCCGCCACCGCCTGGAGAACGAAGCCATCCCCTACTGCTACCTGGACGGCAACACCCGCGACCGGGCTGCTGTTTTGCGCCGTTTCCGGGAAGGCGACGACCCGGTGTTCCTGATCAGCCTCAAAGCAGGCGGGTTTGGCCTGAACCTGACCGAGGCTGACTACTGCTTCCTGCTCGACCCGTGGTGGAACCCGGCGACCGAAGCACAAGCCGTGGACAGGACCCACCGCATCGGCCAGACCCGCAACGTGATGGTGTACCGGCTCATCGCCAAGGACACGATCGAGGAAAAGGTCATGGCCTTGAAGGCCAGGAAGGCCGAGCTGTTCACCAGCGTCCTCGATGACGGCAACTTCTTCGACACCACTCTCGACGCCGACGACATCCGCAACCTCCTGGCCTGATACCGGCCCGTTGACAACCTGACTGGGCCGCGCATCGTTTCCTGCAGTGTGAAGTGGCTCAACGAGAACCGGGCACTGGCCAGCGTGGACGAAGCGGAGTTCTCGGCCTTTGCGGCCCGAGACGGTGGGCAGTTGCTCGGGTTTGCTTTCCTGCTGACCGGTAACCGGCATGACGCCGAGGACCTGGTCCAGCAGGCGCTGCTGCGCACGGCGGTGCGCTGGTCCGCGGCCCGGCAGTCTCCGGCCGGATATAGCCGGGCGGTTGTGCTCAACCTGGTCAGGGACCGGTGGCGGGCCAGGCAGCGCCAGTACACGGAAACGCTTTCATCAGCCTTGGCAGCGCTGCCGTCGGTGGCGGATGCCGCCGACGGGGTGCTGGACCGGCAGTTGCTGCTCGATGCCTGCCGTCTGCTGTCGCTGCAGCAGCGGGCCGTGCTGGTGCTGCGGTTCTGGGAGGACCGGTCGGTGGAAGAGACAGCGGCTGTGCTGGGGTGCACGGCCGGAACGGTGAAGTCCCATACGCATCGGGCCCTGGCCCGGCTACGCGATGTCCTGACCGGCGCGGCACCGGGCGGTGCAGGACAGGAAGGAAGAGAGGAGGCAGCATGCTGACCGATGAGGACCTGCAGCGGGAGCTGGCGGCAGCATTCCATGAGCAGGCTGATCCGGTTGTCCGGACGGCCATCCAGCCCGCCACGCTGTTCGGGCAGGCAATCCGGTACCGGCGCAGGCGGGCCACGGCACGGGCGGGGTCAGTGGTGGCCGCCGCGGCGGCAGTGGCCATTGTGCTGGTGGTCGCTGTTGCTGGGCCGCCGACAGCGGGGCGGAAGACTGCGGCCAGCCAGGTAGGTGTGCTGCTCGCCGCGGCGGTGACCACGGCGCCGCCTTCCCAGGTGGCGGCACGTGGCATGCCAGCGTTCTATGTCGTCGCCGACCACGACCGGCCAGTCGCGGTCGTACGGGACTCGGTGACCGGGCGGCCGGTCAGCAAGGTCCGGCTGCCAGCGGGGACAGAGCCGAAACTGACCCAGGTCAGCGCGGCGGGGGATGACCGGACGTTCGTCCTGGCCCTGTTCTCGCTCTCCGGCGGAACCCATTTCTACCGACTGCGGATCACCGCCAGTGGGCAGCCAGCCGGGCTGACCCGGCTGGCCATCCCCCCGCTGCCGCCCCAGGAAGTAGTGAACGCGATCGCGCTGACCGCCAGTGGCACCCGGCTGGCCGTGGCCACCCAGGTCGGCGGCCAGCACGGGGGAATCGAGGTGGTCACACTGGCCACCGGCGCGGTCCGGACGTGGGCCACGGCACGCGCGGGGATGGCGCAGGCTCTGTCGTGGGATGCGGCGGGTCAGCGGCTGGCGTTCTTCTGGACAGGTGCGGGGGCCAGCGTGGACGGGTTGTGGCTGCTGGACACCAGCGCCCCCGGCACTGGGCTGTGGTCGGGGCGGCGGCTCCTGCCGGAGGTGGTGGGCCCGGATGACGTCCAGTCCGCGCTGCTCGAGCCAGATGCGCGCACCATCATCGCGTCGGTGACCTACGACGGGACCGAACAGGTCAGCCGCGGCACGGTTGTCGGCGGGGTCGTGGCGGTGTCCGTACAGACGGGCCGGCCGCTGCGGACCCTGCTCGCAGAGCGTGCCGCCCACTCCGGTGACGCCGGGTGGTACACCACCAGTTGCCTGCTGCCCTCCGCTGACGCGACAGGCAACCACCTGCTGGTCAGTTGCGACCGGTTCGGCAGGCTCGACCGTGGCCGGTTCACCGCACTGCCCGGCGCCCCGCCACATACAGCGGTCGCTGCTGCCTGGTGACCCAGGCGCCGCAGGCTCCCGGCGGGAATCAGCCCTCTCGCCGGGAGCTGCCGCGTATCCGCAGCACGTTTTGTCGCAGGGGATGGATAGCGTCTCGGTGTGCCAGCGCGATGGAGTACCGACAGTGTCCTGGCCCTCGCCCCTGATGCTTCCTCACAGCGGACCGCTGTTGGCCTGGCCGCCTCGTCGTCGTGGACGGGCACGGGTGCGGCCGGGGACGTGGTGTGGGGGGCGTGTGCCGGGTCAGGCAAGAACCCGTACCAGGTCGTGGTGGACGTGGCCGGGCCCGCATACAAGTGCTCGTGCCCGTCGCGGAAGTTCCCCTGCAAGCACGCACTGGCGTTGCTGCTGAAGTGGGCCCAGGATGGCGTCCCGGAGCAGGACGAGCCGGCCGGCTATGCGCGGGAATGGAAGGCGAGCCGTGCTGCGCGCGCGGCCGGTGCGGCCACACGCGCTCCAGGCAAAGCCAAGGATGCTGCCGCCGCTGCCCGCCGCTCGGAGCAGCGATCCCAGCGGGTCACGTCCGGGATGGCGGAACTGGAGGCGTGGCTGGGAGACCAGGTCCGGGCAGGCCTGGAAGGTGCCGCCGGGAGCGGCGCCCACTCGCGCGGGCCATCGCATGTGGAGGCGGTCACCGCAAGGATGGTCGACGCACAGGCGCCGGGTGTGGCGAACAGCCTGCGGAGACTCGCGACTGTCCCGGTCTCGGGGCAGGGATGGCCAGGCCGCTTGCTGGCCGGGTACGCGCAACTGCACCTGCTCGCCCGGGCATACGGCCAGCTGGATGCGCTGCCGCCCGGGCTCGCCGCCGTGGTCCGTTCCCGCGTCGGGTTCACCACCAGCCGGGAGGAGGTCCTCGCCCAGCCCGCGGTCACCGACCACTGGCGGGTGGTAGGCGTCCACGACCTGCTGGACGAACACATCCCCACCCGGCGGGTCTGGCTGCTCGGCCGAGACACCGGCCGGTTCGCATTGCTGCTGTCATTCGCTGTGCAGGGGTATTTCAGCGGGGACCCTGACGCGATGCTGGTGCCCGGCACCGAACTCCATGCGGATGTCCACTATTACCCGGGCCAGCCGCTATTGCGCGCCGTCACCGGGAAACGGCACAGCGGTCCCGCGGACTCACCGGGGCCCGGGCCGGGATCCGCATCGAGTGTGACCAGCCTGCTCGAGAGCTGGGCTGCCGCACTGGAGCAGGATCCCTGGCTGAGCGAGTGGCCGGTGCTGGTGCTTGGCACACCGGTCGTGGCGGGCGGCGGGTGGGTGCTGGCCGCGCCAGCCGGAGAGGCGCTGCCGCTGCTGGGACGGGAGTGCGGGTGGCCGTTGCTGGCTGTGTCGGGTGGCCACCCGGTCATGGTCGCTGGTGAGTGGGGCCGGGCCGGCCTGACGCCGCTGACCGTGTGGCATGGGGACTTGGCGGTGCGGCTGTGACGGCGGCGACATTTGACGACCTGGTCACGGCAGCCACCGTGGGCCTGTCCCGCAGGCCATTGCACGTCACCGAACTCGCTGGTGTGGCGGCGGACCACGCAGGAGTGCTGGACCGTGACGACCCAGCGACGGCACTGCTGGATGCTGCCGCCCTGCTGACCGCCGCCCGCGGTGCTGGTGCACTCCTGCCGCAGGCGGTCACCTGCCCGCCACCGGCTGCGGTGGACCAGGCACCGGAGTTGTCTGTCCGCGCGGGCCGGGTGCTGGAGCAGGTAGCTGTGGCCGACCTGGAGGTCCTGACCGACCTGCTCACCACGGCGGCCAGGGCCGGCTACCGGGCACCGGCCCCGCTGCTGCCGTGGCTGCTGGACGCCGCCTCGCGGGACCGGTCGCTGCGGCCAGCCGTGACGGGAGTACTCGGCACTCGCGGCCGCTGGCTGGCCAGTCACCACAGCGGCTGGGCATGGGTCAGCGATGCGCTCCCGCCGGAGGTGCCCAGGGATCCTGATGTGTGGGAGACGGGCAGCCGTGGCGAGCGCCGCGCCTACCTCCAGTGGGTGCGGGGCCGTGACGCGGTCGCGGCCAGGGATCTGCTGGCGGCGGGCTGGCCGCAGGAGGCCGGTGACGACCGCGCGGACCTGCTGGCTGTCTTGCGCCAGGGACTGTCCACGGCGGACGAGGAGTTCCTCGAAGCGGCACTGGATGACCGCAAGGGTGCTGTCCGCGTCACCGCGGCCGGCCTGCTCGCCTGCTTGCCCGGTTCGGCGTTCATGCGGCGCGCGGCCGGCCGGGCGGCGCCGCTGTTGCGGTTGGAGCGCCACGGCCTGCGCCAGCGGCTGGCCGTAGACCTGCCTGAGGAAGCAGACCCGGCAGCGGCCAGGGATGGGTTCAGCAGCAGGCCTCCGCCTGGTGCTGGCGCGCGGGCGTGGCTGCTGACCCAGGTCATCGCCGCGGCGCCGCTGAGCATGTGGGTCTCACGCTTCGGGCTGGCCCCGGCCCAGATCGCCGCTGTGCCGGTGGCAGGGAACCTCGGCGTGGACGTCCATGCTGGCTGGCGGCTGGCCGCGGTCAGGCAGGCCAATACGGAGTGGGCGGAGGCCCTGCTGGCGGCGGGCCCGCCGTCGGGTGCATCCTTGCCCGCGGTGTGGCCGTCAGACCCCGAACTGGCGGGCGTGGTGCCGCTGGCGGCCCGTGTCGCGCGTGTCTTGGCGCTCCTCCAGCCCCCGGTCTTGTCCCTCACCGCCGAGGCCGAGGTCGTCGCATTGCCTGGACCATGGCCAGACTCGCTGGCCCAGGCCGTCATGGTCGTGCTGGCCCGCCCGCTCGCCGCGGCCCGGCGTTCCCGCTGGCCTGCCCAGCTGGTGGCCGCGTCCGCACGGAACATGCCGGTCACCGGTCCAGCCGACTACGCCGCTGGCCTGGTCGGGCTGGCGGAGCAGGACAACTGCCCGCCGGCCTTGTCGGTGGCACTGTACAGGGCCGCCACCATGGTCGTTTATCGCCGTACCTTCCTCGAGGAGATCCGTTGACCGCCACGACGACCGCTGCCGACGTTGCCGGGACCGAGTTGCTGCGCCCGCATGCGGAGCAGGTCTACGCCGATGAACTCACCGCGCTCATTGCCTGTGACGAGCTGCCACGCCCACCGTCGTGGCGGATGTCACCGCAGGCGGTGGTCACCTATCTGATGGGCGGCGTCCTGGCCGATGGCACGGTGGTCACGCCGAAGTACATCGGGCCACGTCGGCTGGTGGAGGTGGCTGTGGCGACGTTGGCCACCGACCGCGCACTGCTGCTGCTGGGCGTGCCCGGCACCGCCAAGACATGGGTGTCCGAACACCTCGCGGCCGCGGTGTCCGGCGACTCGACGCTGCTGGTCCAGGGCACGTCGGGCACGGCCGAGGAAGCGATCCGGTACGGCTGGAACTACGCACGCCTGCTCGCCGAAGGCCCGAGCCGGGCGGCGCTGGTCGCCTCCCCGGTGATGACCGCGATGGCCGAGGGCCGGATCGCCCGCGTGGAGGAACTGACCCGGATCCCCTCGGATGTGCAGGACGCGCTGATCACGATCTTGTCGGAGAAGACGCTGCCCGTGCCCGAGCTGGGCACCGAGGTGCAGGCAGCCAAGGGTTTCTCGGTCATCGCGACAGCCAATGACCGGGACCGGGGCGTCAATGACCTGTCGTCAGCGCTGCGGCGCCGGTTCAACACTGTCGTGCTGCCGCTGCCAGCGAGCGAGGACGAGGAGGTCGAGATCGTCGCCCGCCGAGTGGAACAGCTCGGCCGGGCCCTGGAACTGCCCGAGGTGCCGTCCGCGCTGGCAGAGATCCGTCGCGTGGTGATGGTGTTCCGTGAGCTGCGCTCAGGCATGACTGCTGACCAGCGGACCACGCTGAAGTCGCCGAGCGGCACGATGTCTCCGGCGGAGGCGATCTCGGTGGTCACCAGCGGCATCGCGCTGGCCACGCACTTCGGCGACGGGGTGCTCCGGCCCGCCGACGTGGCGGCGGGCATTGTCGGGGCGGTCATCAAAGACCCGGTCACCGACGCGGTTGCGTGGAGTGAGTACCTGGAGGCAGTCGTGCGGGAACGCCGCGGCTGGGGTGACTTCTACCGGGCCTGCCGCGAGGTCAGCGGGTGAGCGTAACCACGAGCGCGGCTCCGGCCACCACCCGCTCAGCCGCCCGCACGCGTGAGGCCGCTGCCGTCGGTGAGGAGACCGCCAGGCCGCACATGGGGGCGGACGGCCGGGTCGCGGTGCTGGGCATCCGGCACCACGGGCCTGGCTCAGCCCGGTCGGTCGTGGCTGAACTGGACCGGCTCCAGCCGGCGATCGTGCTGATCGAAGGGCCCGCGGACGCGGGTGAGGTGCTGGCACTGGCCGCCGACCCAGGTATGGTCCCGCCGGTTGCCCTGCTTGCGTATGTCCCTGAGGCGCCGCGCGTATCAGCGTTCTGGCCGTACGCGGTGTTCTCCCCGGAGTGGCAGGCTCTGGCGTGGGCGGCTGCGCACGAAGTGCCCGCCCGCTTCTGTGACCTGCCCGCCGCTGCGGTGCTCACCGGCCGCGGCGACATCTCGGCGGACACCAGACCGCAGGAGCGTGGCGGGCAGGAGGCAGGGCTGTGCGACGACCCGCTCGCCGCGCTGGCCGCGGCCGCGGGCTATGACGACCCTGAGCGCTGGTGGGATGACGTGGTCGAGTCCCGCCTGGACGGCCAGTCGCCGTTCGCCGCACTGACCGAGGCCATGGGCGAGCTGCGCGCGGGCCCGCCAGCCGCGGGCCACGGTGAGCTGCTGCGTGAACGGCAGCGTGAGGCGCATATGCGCCAGGTGCTGCGAGCGGCGCTGAAGGAAACGGCAGGGACAGTGGCGGTGGTGTGCGGCGCGTGGCATGCCCCGGCACTGGCCGGGAACCTCCCGCCCGCCGCGGCGGACGCCGCGCTACTACGGGGCCTGACCAAACGGAAGGCGACGCTCACCTGGGTGCCGTGGACGCACTCACGCCTGGCGGCGGCATCCGGGTACGGGGCGGGCATCACCTCACCGGGCTGGTACCACCACCTGTTCACCACCCCGCACCAGACCATCCCGCGCTGGCTGACCAAAGTCGCCGCCACCCTGCGTGACCATGACCTGCCCGTGTCCTCTGCCCACATCATCGAAGCGACCCGGCTCGCGGAGGCCCTCGCGGCCCTGCGTGCCCGCCCACTGGCGGGACTGGCGGAGGTCAACGAGGCAACCAGGGCGGTGATGTGCGAGGGAGACGACGTCGCCGTCGCGTTCGTCACCCGTGAGCTCGTGGTCGGCGAACGGCTCGGCGCGGTGCCGGACTCCGCCCCCACCGTCCCCCTGGAAGCCGACCTGCGTGCCCAGGCACGTGCGCTCCGCCTGAAGGTCAGCCCGCTGGAGCAGACACTCACCCTCGACCTGCGCACCGAGACCGGCCGGGCCCGCTCCGTGCTGCTGCACCGGCTCACCGCCCTCGACATCGGCTGGGGCTCGCTCACCGCCGACCCCGTCCGCGCGACCGGCACGTTCCGCGAAATATGGTCGCTGCGGTGGCGCCCTGAGCTTGCCGCCGCTGTGCTGGACGCCGCCGTCTGGGGGACCACGGTCGCCATCGCAGCCACTGAGAAGACCGTGCACACCGCCGCGACCGCGGCCCAACTCGGGATCGTCACCGCAGCGGTCGAACGGGTGCTGCTGGCGGACCTGCCCACCGCGCTCGGCCCGGTGCTGCGTGCCCTGGACGAGAAGGCGGCGACGGACTGCGACGCAGCGCACCTGATGGCGGCGGTGCCCGCGCTCGTGCGCGCGGCGCGGTATGGCGACGTCCGCGAAACCGACACGGCCGCGTTGTCGACGGTGGTGGACGCGCTCACCTTCCGGGTCTGCGCCGGGCTGCCTGCCGCGGTCACCGGCCTGGCCGACGACGCGGCCGTGCACCTGCGTGCCGCAGTGGACGCCATGCATGCCGCGCTCGGGCTGCACGCCCAGGGTGAGCGGGGCCACGCCGCGCATGACCAGTGGCTGGTGGCGCTGACAACGCTGGCCGAACGGCGGGATGTCCATGGACTGCTCGCTGGCCGGGTGGTCCGGCTGCTCACCGACACAGGTGTCCTGCCTGCCGATGAGTCGGCCCGCCGGTTCGCGGCGCACCTGTCCGTTGGTATGACCGCCACCGCCAAAGCAGCCTGGGCGGAGGGGTTCCTGTCTGGCGGTGGCCTGCTCCTCGTCCACGACCAGACCCTGCTCGCCGTGCTTGACGGCTGGGTCGCCAGCCTGCCAGCACAGGACTTCACTGACGTGCTGCCGCTGCTGCGCCGCACCTTCGGCGGCTTCACAGCCCCGGAGCGTGCCAATATCGCGGCCGCCGTTACGCACCTCACCGGCGGGCCGGCACCCCAGCCGGGCACGGGTGAGGCGGTCGACGCCGACCGGGCCGCTGGCGTGCTGCGCACGGTCGCCATGATCCTCGGAGGGTGGCGGTGAACATGCCAGCGGACGTCAGCGCGGTCCAGGCGGCGGCACCAGGCGAACGGGTGGCCGAACCGGAGCGGCTGCGCCGGTGGCGGCTGCTGCTCGGCAGCCCAGCCGCACCGGCGCTCTGCGCTGACCTCGGCAAAGCCGACCAGGCCATGGACGCCGCGCTCGCCGCCCTCTATGAGTCGGGCGACGCGCACGGGAGGGCCACACGTGGCCGGGCGGGCGGCCTGGCCGCGTCCGCCCCCAACGTCACCCGCTGGCTCGGTGACATCCGCACCTACTTCCCCGCCACCGTGGTCCAGGTCATGCAACGCGACGCCATCGACCGCCTCAACCTGCGGCAACTGCTGCTCGAACCGGAGCTCCTGGCCACTGTCGAACCAGACGTGCACCTGATCGGAACCCTGCTGAGCCTCAACCGGGTCATGCCGGAGACCACCAGGAGCACCGCGCGGCAGGTGGTGGCCACGGTCGTGGCCGAGGTGGAACGCCGCATCGCCAACCGCACCCGCGCGGCGGTCTCTGGTGCGCTGAACCGGGCGGCGCGCACCCGCCGTCCCAAGCCACGTGATATCGACTGGAACCGCACCATCGCCGCGAACCTGTCGCGCTACCTGCCCGAGCACCGCACCGTGGTCCCCGAGCGCCTGGTTGGGTATGGGCGGCGCCAGCAGGTCGTGGCACGTGACGTGGTCCTGGCGATCGACCAGTCAGGGTCGATGGCATCCTCGGTGGTCTACGCGTCGGTGTTCGGTGCCGTGCTGGCCTCCATCCGTGCGATGAAGACCTCCCTGGTCGTGTTCGACACAGCCGTGGTGGACCTCACCGAGCAACTGTCCGACCCGGTGGACGTCCTGTTCGCCACCCAACTGGGCGGCGGGACCGACATCAACAAGGCCATCGCCTACTGCCAGACCCTCATCACCCGGCCACGGGACTCGATCTTCGTGCTCATCTCCGACCTGCTCGAAGGCGGCGTCCGCGAGCAGATGCTGTCACGGGTCGCCACCCTCAAGTCCGATGGCGTCCAGGTGGTCGCGCTGCTCGCACTCTGCGACGACGGAGCACCCGCCTATGACAAGGACAATGCCGCGGCACTAGCCGAACTCGGTGTCCCGGCCTTCGCCTGCACCCCCGACGCATTCCCCGGCCTGCTAGCCACTGCCATCAACGGCGGCGACATCACTGCCTGGGCCCACCGCAACGACCTGGCAGCCAGGTAAGCGGAGGACCAGCACTGCGCCGCGGCCAGAGGCATCTGAAGGTATTGCCTCGGGGTCGCCAGCGGACTATGGTACATGCAACTATTAAGAAACCTTCTTAATAGTTTCCCGGAGTCCAGAGTCAGGAGTCCGGCGTGGTACGGATTGCCCGATATGTCAGGGACTGTGATCCCACGGCGAGGGCATGCGAGCCCAAAGTCCCCACAAACCGGGTGTTCGTCACATAGTAGGTCATTCCTTCCAAGCAACATGTTGAGAAAGTGGGGGGAAATGTCATGAACATCCATGTTCAGAGACTTCCCAAGGCACCTGTCTCGCGGTCTGGGGAGCAGGTGATGGCGCATGGTCCCAAACCGCGCCGGGGCAACCGCCTGTCCACGGCTGCGGCCCTGTGCGCGCTGTTCGGGGCGGCCGCCGTCGCCCCGGTTGTGGTCGCGGCGCCTGCATTAGCGGCCAGCAACCTGCTGACCAATGGCGGTTTCGAGGCTGGCAACCTGTCGGGGTGGTCGTGCTCGTCACTGGACAGTGTGGTGTCCAGCCCGGTGCACTCGGGCTCCCACGCACTGGCCGGGGCGGCGAACAACTCCGACAACGCCCAGTGCACCCAGGCAGTGTCGGTGCAGCCCAGCACCGCCTACACCCTGACCGGCTGGGTCGAGGGCAACTACGTGTATATCGGCGACTCCGGTACCGGCACTAACGACACCAACAACTGGACCCCCTCAGCCAGCACCTGGCAGCAACTGTCCACCACTTTCACCACCGGGGCGTCCACCACCAGCGTCACCGTCTACGTGCACGGCTGGTATGGGCAGGGCACCTATTTCGCTGACGACCTGTCGCTGACCGGGCCGGCCGGCGGCGGGGGCGGCGGCAGTGCGCCAGGGGCGCCGAGCGGCCTGACGGTCACCGGGACGACGTCGTCGTCGGTGTCGCTGTCGTGGACCGCGCCGTCGTCGGGAGGCGCACCCAGTGGCTACAACGTCTACGAAAACGGCACAAAGGTCGACTCGCCCACCAGCACGTCGGACACGATCGGCGGGCTGGCGGCCTCGACCACTTACACCTTCACGGTGACGGCCTTCAACTCTGTCGGCGAGTCACCTCAGTCCAGCTCCGTCCAGGCCACCACCCAGTCCTCCGGTGGCGGCGGTGGCGGCGGCGGTGGGGGCAACCTGCTGACCAATGGCGGTTTCGAGGCCGGCAACCTGTCGGGCTGGTCGTGCTCGTCACTGGACAGTGTGGTCTCCAGCCCGGTGCACTCGGGCTCCCACGCACTGGCAGGAGCGGCGAACAACTCCGACAACGCGGAGTGCGACCAGAC
>DASYYE010000515.1:0-3915 GCA_035946955.1 Streptosporangiaceae bacterium
TGCCGCCCTTGCGGGTGATCACCAAGGTCCGGTGCCCGCGCTCGATACCCGGGTTCTCAACGTTGGCGCCGGTGGCTTCGGAGACCCGCAGGCCGTTGAGAGCCAGCAGCGAGACCAGCGCGTGCTCGGCGGGCTGGCCCAGCCCGGCAGCGACCAGTAGCGCGCCGAGTTCGTTGCGGTCCAGCCCGGTGGCGTGGGATTCATAGTCCAGGCGCGGGCGGCGGACATGAGCGGCCGGTGAATGCTCGAGCAACTCTTCCTCCACGGCGTAGCGGTAGAACCCGGCGATCGTGCACAGGCGGCGAGTGATGGTGGCCCGGGCCCGGCCGCGGATCTCCAGGTCACGGGCGAAGCACTCGATGTCGGCGCGCCGGGCCTGGAACAGGCGCAGGTGGTGCTGGTGGCACCAGCCCGCATACTGGCGCAGGTCCAGCTCATAGGCCTGGCGGGTCAGGCCGCTGTAGCCGGCCAGGAATCCCGCGAGCGCTAGCCGCTCGGTGTTGGTGAACACCGGCGCAACCGGGACGAGGGCAGCGGGCGAGGTCGTGGTGGTCATCGGGCACCTCCCGGGTCGGGCTGAGACCTGAGAGGCTGGGCCAGCCGAGGCCCCAGCGACGATGATTCACCTCACCGTCAACCCGGGCGCGTGGTCACGCAACGTCAGGAGCATCTCCCCAATCCGCACAGCACACTCGCCCGGGAAGCACGCCTGCCGACTCTGTCCGCGTATCGGTCTGAGTCCAACCTGACATCGCGGCGTGCAGAACGACCAATCACGCGTGCGAGTAGGTCGCTTCAGTCGGCCCGGCGTTGCAGCCTCCAGGCGGCCACGAGGGCGTCTTCGATGGCGCCGTCGTCACCGGCGAGGTCGGCGACCACGATCATGTGCTTGGTGAAGCGGGCGGGCACGCTGAAGGTGGCGGGGAACATGCGGACGATCTCGTCGCGGTAGTCGAAGTCGGCCCGGATCACCGGGTGCTCCTCGTCGAGCTGCCTGGCGACGAGCCGACCCTGGTTCCGCCAGTGCAGCCGACCCTGCGATTGGCTCCGGCGGACGCCCTCCAGCTCCGTGGCCAGCCGGTCTGCCTCCTCGATGACCACCACGGCAGTGTCGCACGCGACAGCTGCCCGGCTCCACTGCTCAAGCCTGCGGGCCGGTGGCGTGGGCTGGGCAGACGGTCAATCCTGGGCCTGCGGCAGTGGCGGGAGGCACCGTGAGGATCGGAGCCTGACAGGATACGGACATGCCGACGGACTAGGAGCAGGACGCCGCCGCTGCCATCGCCTTGTGCCCGGCAGCGCATGCCCGCCTGCTGGCGAGGGCCAACAGGCTCGCTGAGGACCAGGTCCGGGCGCCGAGCCGGTTGCCGGGCTGGTCGGTCGGGCACGTGCTCGCCCACCTGGCCCGAAGCCCGGGGCACGAGGGTAGATCCAGGACCGGCACGCTATGGCTTGACCGGGTGATCGGCCAGGATCCGCCGCGGCGAGGTCAGCGACAGCGGCTCGGCCGCCTGCATGGTGATCTCGGCGAGGCCAGGCAACGGCGCAAGTCAGCTGGCAACCCTGCCTCTTGCGCACCGGCACGGGAACGAACCGGATGGGCCGCCTGCGGGTGTCCTGCAACACTGCCACGACCAGCTTCGGCAGACGATGTTCTACCAGCCGCCGCACGACATCAACCACCACCAGGCACCGAAGCGTTTGGCATCCTTACGGCCGTGGAGGAGCGGGAGTTGTACCTTCCAGCGGAGCAGCCACTCATCGGGTGGCGGCTGTTCCGGGTGCGCCGGTCGGAGAGCGGCTTCGTGCTGTCGGCGCCGCTCATCCACAACCCGGATTTCGAACGGTTCCCATCCCGGACCATTGATGCCATCTGCTACGAAGCGGAACATCCGGCTCCCGCCCCAGGCTGCCGATGTGGTCTGTATGCGGCGATCGATGGAACGCTCGACTCGCTGTCCGGTTACCTTAGGGACAGCGCGCACGACCACGATCCCCCTATCTACGCCGAAGTCGCGTGCGCCGGGCGTGTCTTCATCGATTTGCGCGGCGTCCGCGCCCAGCGGATCGAGATACTCCGGCTCGCGACGTCTGCCTCGCTGTGGCCCGATCCCGGCCTGCAGGCCCACGCTGTCGCCGAACTCAGACAGCGATACCGTGCTGAGGTCAGCGGTCTTGACGTCGTGCCGCAGTGGGTGGTGGCGAACGTGATGCCGCAGGGCGCGCCACCTGAGGATGCCGCCATAGACCTTGACGCGCTACTGGGAAGCCTGGCACGGCGGTCGACGCGTTCTCGGTGATGCCGGGCAGATGACCGCCATTAACCCGCCTATCCGGGCAAGCCCGTATGCCAAATCTGCCGGCCGGTCTTGGGAGCCTGCACACTCGCGATTAGCTGAGCGTAGTTAGCTTCTCGCTGAGTATTACGCGTCGGCCATATATTTCCTGTTGACGCTAACGATCTTTAACTGTGGGAGTTACGTGATCGGGTGACTGCAGCCACGCAGTGCGGTATGCCGTGGCCATGAGGTATCCCGATGGTGGTGGGCTGGACGCTAGTGAGCGTGCCCGCCGTGAGCAGGTGCGGTTAGCGGCAGCGGAGTTGTTCGAGGCGGGGGCCAGTGACCGGGAGGTGGCGCGGCAGTTCCGGGTGAGCCGGATGTCGGCGAACCGGTGGCGGCGGGTGCTGGTGGCTGGTGGCCGCGCGTCGCTGGCGTCCGAGGGCGCGGGTGGGGCGAAGTGCAAGCTCAGCCCGGTGGAGCTGCGCGAGTTGGAGGCGGTGCTGGACGCCGGCCCAGCCGCGTCGGGCTGGGATGAGGACCAGTGCTGGACCCTGGCGCGGATCGCTGAGGTGGTCCGCCGCAGGTTCAAGGTGGGCTACACCCTGGCGGGCCTGGACTTGCTGCTGCACCGGATAGGGTGGAGTGTCCAGGTGCCCGCCCGCCGCGCCGCTGAACGGGACGAGGCGCGGATCGCCGCGTGGCGGGAGGAGACGTGGCCTGTGGTAAAAGGACGGCGGCGGACCTGGGTGCCTGGCTGGTCTTCGAAGACGAGTCCGGCCAGGGCTTACGTCCGCCCAAAGGACGCACCTGGGGACGGCGCGGCCACACTCCCGTAGTCACGGTGACTGGCGGGCACAACAAGCGCGTGTCACTGGCGGCGCTCATCGCCGTCAAGCCTGGGTGCCGGCCCCGGCTCATATACCGGGTCCACCGCGCCAGCGGCAGCCACCGGCGCAAGGGGTTCACCGAAGCGGACTACGCCCGGCTGCTCGATGCCGCGCACCAGCAGCTCGGCGGCCCGCTCGTGGTCGTATGGGACAACCTGAACACCCACGTCAGCGCCGCCATGAGGGAGCTGGCCGCGGCACGGGACTGGCTGACCGTCTTCCAGTTGCCGCCATATGCCCACGAGCTGAACCCAGTCGAGCCCGTGTGGGCCCACCTGAAAAGATCCCTGGCCAACCTCGCCAAACGCAACCTCACCCAGCTCACCACACTGGTCAAGACACGGCTCAGGCGCATGCAGTACCAGCCCGGCCTCCTCAGCGGCTTCCTCGCCAGCACCCGCCTTGACCTCACACCGTTCTGTAACCCCCACCCTTAAGGATCGTTAGAAGCGCCTGCGCGGATGTCCCGTCTCGCCCACGCGGTGCGGGAGCTTTGTCTTCACCTGCCAGATGCCGTGGGGGTGGTCAAGCTGGACCGCAGGCAGAGCGAGGCGAGGTCCGACGAATTCATCAAAGCGTGGGAAGCCGCTCGCCTGCCGGATGATGCCAGCGGCTTCCGGGTGTGCGGTGAGGTTGTCACCTGAGCGTGAGTGCACCGACTGCGCCAGACATGGCGACGTACTGCATTACTCTAATCGAGATGACGAGCGACAGCCGCGTGAGCGCCCGCACTCCAGCCTCTCCCG
>DASYYE010000516.1:0-1518 GCA_035946955.1 Streptosporangiaceae bacterium
GCGCCGAACCACACCTTGCGATCTGGCATGAGCGATTCCTCCTTGGGACATAGAGCCACCGTCGGGAAAGCACTGTCAGTGTGGCAGCGTGGTGGCCGTGACTGAGGACAACGCCGGCGAGGCAGTGCCGGAACGGTGGAGTGCTGCAGGGAACGACATGTGGATGGACATGGCGCAGGACCCGAGGTTCGCGGCGTTCGTGGCCGGCCAGGAACTGGAGGGCGAGCGGGCGACGCTGCTCGACTACCTGCGCACCTACCGGCTGACGCTGGAGATGAAGTGCGCCGACCTCGACGCGGCGCAGCTGGCCCGCAAGTCGGTGCCGCCCTCCACGATGTCGCTGCTCGGCCTCGTCCGGCACATGGCCGACGTGGAACGCAACTGGTTCCGCCGGGTGATGGCGCAGGCCGACGCGCCCCCGCTGTACTGGTCCGACGATGACCGGGAGGGTAACTGGCTCGGCGCGGTCGCCGACCCGGCGGTCGTGGACGACGCGTGGCGAGCCTGGCGCGAGGAGGTCGCCTTCGCCGAGAAGTTCGTCGCCGACTCCCCCGATCTGGGCATCAAGGGCGTCATGCGGGACGGCGCCAGCGTCGCCCTGCGCGAGGTGCTGGTCCACATGATCGAGGAGTACGCCCGCCACTGCGGCCACGCCGACCTGCTCCGGGAACGGATCGACGGCCGCGTCGGCCAGTGACGGCGCGGATTCAACCGTCTCGCGGGCACCCGTGGCTTGAGCCAGCTCAGCGCCGCGGATGAGGATGCCCGGCAGAATGGTCGCTGTGGCCGGTCAGTCCCCGTTGCCTCGTGCGCCGCAGGGCCAGTCGGTGCTGGAGGCGGTGCTGGAACGGATCACCTACGCCAACGAGGACACCGGCTACACCATCGCCCGCGTGGCCACGGAGCGGACCGGCCCGGATCTGCTGACCGTCGTGGGACCGCTGCTGGGCGCCCAGGTGGGGGAGAGCCTGCGGCTGACCGGGCGCTGGGGCAGCCACCCCAAGTACGGCAGGCAGTTCCAGGTGGACTCGTACACCACCGTGCTGCCCGCCACCATCCAGGGCATCCGACGGTACCTCGGCTCGGGGCTGATCAAGGGCATCGGCCCGGTGATGGCCGAGCGGATGGTGACGCACTTCGGCACCGACATCCTGACCATCATCGAGGAGGAGCCCGGCCGGCTGACCGAGGTCCACGGGCTCGGACCCAAGCGGACCAGGAGGATCGCCGACGCGTGGGAGGAGCAGAAGGCGATCAAGGAGGTGATGGTGTTCCTGTCCGGTGTCGGGGTGTCCACGTCGCTGGCCGTGCGGATCTACAAGAAGTACGCCGACAGGTCCATCTCGGTGGTGCGCGACGAGCCGTACCGGCTGGCGTCAGAGGTGTGGGGCATCGGGTTCAAGACCGCCGACACCATCGCGAGGGCCGTCGGGATCCCGCACGACAGCCCGGAGCGGATCAAGGCCGGCCTGGCCTACACCTTGTCCGAGGCGGCCGACGACGGCCACTGCTACCTGC
>DASYYE010000517.1:0-41287 GCA_035946955.1 Streptosporangiaceae bacterium
AGATCGGGCTGGGCTATGCGAGCCGCCACTACAAACTGCGGTCCGACCCGTTCGGCTCGGACCACTCGATCGTGGTCATCGCTGCCCCGGACCGGCCGCGCGGTGCGATCTTCACCAAGACCGACCACGGCGCGGTCGAGCTGACCACCTACGGGATCCTCGGCGACCACCCGCCGACCGACCCAGAGGGCTTCAACTCCTTTGTCAAGACGCTGGCCGCACCAGAGATCTACGAGGCCATCGCGGATGCCGAGCCCATCGACGACCCCGTGCTGTACAAGTTCCCGACCACGCTGCGGCGCCGTTACGAGTGGATGTCGCGGTTCCCTGAGAACTTCATCCTCATCGGCGACTCGGTCTGCACACCGAACCCCGTATTCGCCCAGGCCCAGACGCTCGCGGCGCTGGAGGGCCTCGCCCTGCGCGACCAGATGCGGCGCGGCCACGCCCCGCAGTCGCTGGAGTTCATGAAAGAGGTCGGCAGGATCATCGACCCGGCCTGGGACATGACCAGCGGTGTCGACCTCAGCTTCCCCGGCGTGGAGGGCCAGCGCACCCTGAAGATCAAGATGATGCAGAAGTACATGCAGCGGGTGCTGATGGCGGCGATGCTGGACCCGAGCGTCACCGAAGCCTTCATGCGGGCCGCTGGCATGGTGGACATGCCGCAGACGCTGATGAGGCCCGGCTTCGTCGTGAAGGTCATGCGGACCTCGCGCAAGCTGATGGCCGCCGCCAAGGCCGCTGCCTGACCCGCCTGCTGCGGGGCCGCGGCGCTGGCCGCGGCCCCGCAGCAGTCAGCCCAGGTCGGGAACCCGCCAGCCGTCCAGGTCGTATTCGGCCAGGCACTCGTCCACGAAGGCTTTGTAGCGCTCCACCTCACCGCTGAGCGTCTGGGCGGAGAGCAGCTCGATCCGGACGTTCTCGTGGTTGCCGGCGTAGTTGCGTTCGTAGAGTTCGTGACGGCCGCCGAACTCACTGCCGAGCGCGTCCCACAGCAGCTTCATCAGCTTGACCCGCCCCACCGCGTCCGTGCCGTTGGAGCCGCGCAGGTACTTGTCGAGGTAAGGGCGGATGTCGCCATTGGCGAAGTCCGCCGAGCTGGAGTTCACGTAGATGAGGCCGCTGGCTATGTCCTGGAAGGCGATCTCGCGGACGCGCGAGTAGCCGGCCTGCATGAACCAGCGGTAGGCCAGGCCGTACGCTGGGTTGGGCAGGACCGCGCCGCCCTTCCACGCCACCGGGTTGCGGGCTGCCGCATCCGCCATCGCCCAGAACAGGTTGCGCCAGGCCAGCACCTCACCCAGGCGTGTCTGCACACCTCTGAAGTCCCCGGTGCCGGTGATGTCCACGGCCTTGGCCAGCAGGCCAGCCAGGAACTCGAGCTTGACCGCGAGCCTGATGCAGCCGTGGAAGGTGAAGCGCTCAGTGAACCCCGACTGACCCGCGAAGAGGCGGACCTTGCCGAGGTCGCCGTAGATGAATACGTTCTCCCAGGGGATCAGCACCTGGTCGAGGACGAGGATGGTGTCGTTCTCGTCCAGGCGGGAGGACAGCGGGTAGTCGAATGGGCTGCCAGCCACCGCCGCCATCGCCGTATACGACTGACGGCAGATCAGCTTGACCCCGGGGGAGTTGGTAGGCACCGTGGCCACCAGCCCGAACTCCCGTTTCCTGACCGGCAGCCCATAGTGGGCGATGAACGTGTGGTGCGACAGCGCGGCCGCCGTGGCGACCACCTTGGCCCCGCTGACCACCAGCCCCGCGTCCCCCTCGTGCTCCACGTGGACGAACACGTCCGCCACCTCCTCGAGCGGACGCGAGCGGTCCACGGGCGGGTGCACGATCGCGTGGCTCCAGTAGAGGACCTGTTCCTGGGCTTGGCGGTACCAGCGGCGGGCGTTGTCCGCGTACGGCTCGTAGAAGTCGGCGTTCGCACCGAGCGTGCCGAGGAACGCCGCCTTGTAGTCCGGGCTGCGTCCCATCCAGCCGTAGCTGAGCCGTGCCCAGGCCTCGATCGCGCGCTGGCCGGCGACCAGGTCGTCCGCACTGCGCGGGGTGGTGAAGAACCGGTGGGTATAACCAGTGCCACCGCAGTCCGTCGGTGCGGTCAGCACCCCCCGGTACTCGGGCTTGTGCAGCGCGTCATACAGCCGCGCCGTCATGCGCACCGGGTCACGAAAGGCCGGGTGCGTGGTGACGTCCTTCACCCGGTCGCCATAGAGGTAGACCTCCCGGCCGTCGCGCAGCGACTCGATGTACTCGTCGCCGGTGAGCGGGCGTGTCCCCTCCGCCGGGCCTGAACTCATGGCGGTCCCCTACGGCTCGGTGTCGCATTCCGCATCGACACCCAGCATTCGCCGCCCCATTCACGCCGGCAAGGCCTTCGCCCCCACACCGCAATTCTGGAGGGGCTGCCACGCACTTCCGGAGATGTGCCGTGACATCGGCACTGAAAGGCTGCAGGTAGGGAATTGGCGCGGCCGCCGACGAGAGGACCACGCGCATGACGACCGGGCATGCCGGAGTGCGGGCAGGACGCCGTGAATGGGCTGGGCTGGCCGTGTTGTGCCTGCCTTCCATGCTCGCCACGGTGGACATCAACGTGGTCGTCCTGGCATTGCCGCGCATAGCTGCCAGCCTGCACGCCGGCGCCATTGAGCAGCTCTGGGTCTCTGACATCTACGCGTTCATGATCGCCGGGTTCCTGGTGACCATGGGGACACTCGGCGACCGGGCCGGCCGCCGCAGGGTCCTGCTGCTGGGCGCGGCCGGCTTCATAGCCGCATCGGTCTTCGCGGCGTTCGCCACTTCCGCACCCATGCTGATCGCCGCGCGCGCGCTGATCGGTGTGGCGGGCGCGACGCTCATGCCCAGCGTCCTCGCCCTGATCAGGAATATGTTCAAAGACCCCAGGCAGATGAGTGCCGCGATGGGCGTGTGGAGCATGTCGATCATGGTTGGGCTGCTGGCTGGGCCCGTGGTGGGCGGGCTGCTGCTGAACGCCTTCTGGTGGGGTTCCGTCTTCCTGATCGCCGTGCCGGTCATGGGCGCCCTGCTCCTGCTCGGCCCGGTGCTGGTCCCGGAGTCACGTGACCCGCACGCTGGCCGGCTCGACCCGCTCAGCGTGGTGCTGTGGCTGGCGGGGGTGCTGCCCGTGGTCTATGGGATCAAGGAGCTGGCGCGGAACGGGTGGCAGCCGCTGCCAGCCGTGGTGGCCGCCGCCGGGGCGGTCTGCGTCGTCTTGTTTGTGCGGCGCCAGCGGGTACTGCCCAGCCCACTGCTGGACCTGCGGCTGTTCACCAGCCGGGCGTTGTCAGTGACCTGTCTGCTCGTGCTGCTCATGACCATCGTGCTGGCGGGCACCGCCTTGGAGGCCACCCTGTTCATGCAGGCCGTCAAGGGTCTCACCCCCCTGCACGTGGCCCTGCTCACGCTCATCCCGGCGGGCGTCATGATCGTCGCGAGCAATGCGGCGCCCGCGGTCGCGCGGGTGGCGCGCCCAGGGTTCGTGCTCGCCGCCGCCGCGGTGGCCGCCGCCGCGGGCATGGTGGTGATCGCCCAGCAGGGCGTCACCGCCGGCGTGGCTGTGCTGATCACCGGCATGACGGTCATGTTCGTGTGTGGTGGCACGATCGGGCCGCTGAGCGGCTTCCTGATCATGACCGCGGTGCCGCCTGAGAAGGCCGGCTCGGCTGGGTCCCTGTCGTCTACCTCCGGCGAGCTGGGGCAGGCCCTCGGCGTCGCGATCCTCGGAGTCCTCGGCACCGCCGTGTACCGCGCCCAAGTGGAGATCCCCGCGGGCATCCCAGCGCGAGCCGCAGCCGTGGCACGCCAGAGCATCATCGGCACGGCCAGCGCCGCACGGCACATCCCGGGCCAGTCGGGGGCAGCCCTGCTGCGTTCCGCCGATACCGCCTTCGTGGCCGGCCTGCACGTGGTCGCCGTGGTGGGGGCGGTGGTGTTCGCGGGCCTGGCCGTCCTGGCTGGCATCGGGCTGCGGCATGTGCCGCCAATAACCGGGTTTTCCGGCATGCCGCCGCCGGGCGAGGTCAGTACGGCTGACGAGGCAGGCGTGTCCCGGGTCGCGGCCGCGTGAGCGCCGTGCGGTGAAGGCGCTCGTGCTGACGGGCGGATCCGGCTCCCGGCTGCGCCCGTTCAGCTACTCGATGCCGAAACAACTGTTCCCCGTGGCCGGCCGTCCCGTCCTGGAGCATGTGCTCGTCAACATCGCGGCCATCCGCGTGACCGAGGTGGCCGTCGTCGCAGGCGACTGGCTCGGGGTGGTCAAGGACGCTATCGGCGACGGCTCACGCTTCGGCCTGCGCATCACCTACATCCACCAGGACAGGCCACGGGGCCTGGCCCACGGTGTGATGGTGGCCCAGGACTTCCTGGGCGACGACGACTTCGTGATGTACCTGGGCGACAACATCCTGCCCGGGGGCATCGCCGGGGTGGCGCGGGAGTTTCGCATGGACCACGCGGCTGCCCGCGTGGTGGTGCAGAAAGTCCCCGACCCACGCCAGTTCGGGGTGGTGGAGAAGAACCCGGACGGGACCGTTGCCCGGCTGGTGGAGAAGCCAGCCCGGCCAGTCAGCGACCTGGCGCTCCTCGGCGTGTACTTCTTCCGCGCCCAGATCCACGAGGCGGTGGCGGCCGTCACCCCAAGCGCCAGGGGCGAGCTGGAAATCACCGACGCGATCCAGTGGCTGCTCGCCCGCGGTGCGCAGGTCGCGGTCAGTGACTACGCGGGCTACTGGCGTGACGTGGGCTGCGTGGAGGACGTGCTCTGCTGCAACCGCAGGCTGCTCGACCGGCTCCGGCCTGCCGTGGTCGGCCGGGTCGACACGGCCAGCACCCTGGAAGGTGCCGTCGCCCTGGGGTTCGGGGCGGAGGTGGTCCGTTCCCGGATCCGTGGCCCGGTGGTCGTCGGGGCGGGTTCGGTCGTGGCGGACTGCGACATCGGCCCGGACGTCTCGGTCGGTGCGCGCTGCGTGTTGCACGGTGCCCAGATCTGCGATTCGATCGTGCTTGACGGGGCACGGATCTCGGGCATGCCCGGGCTGCACGGCTCCGTCATCGGCCGGTTCGCCACCATCGCGCGCCAGGGCGTGTCGCAGGGCCGCCACCAGTTGATCGTCGGTGACTACACGAGGATCGAGACTGCGGCATGACCCAGACCTGGCAGGTGCACGGCGAGCGCACCCTGTACCGCGATGACTGGATCCACCTCGTCATGGCCGATGTGGCCCTGCCCGACGGGCGGCGCCTGGAGCACCGGCTGGTCAGGTACTTCGACGGGGCCCAGGCGGTGGTCACCGACGCTGGCAAGATCCTGCTGCTGTGGCGGTACAGGTTCATCCCGGGGACGTGGGGCTGGGAGATCCCCGGCGGGGCGGTCAACGTGGGCGAGGATCCAGCCACGGCGGCTGCCCGGGAAGTCGAGGAAGAGACGGGCTGGCGGCCTGACGGCCCGATGCGCCTGCTCTTCCGCACCCACCCCATGCCGGGCCTGGTGTCCGTGCGGCACCACGTGTTCCGTGCGGACTCGGCCGTCTACACCGGGCCGCCCACCGACGGCTTCGAAGCGCAACGCGTCGCATGGGTGCCGTTCGGCGAGGCGCGCTGCCTCATCGCGCAGGGGCACATCGTGGAGGCCACCACCCTCGCGGCCGTGCTCTCCGTGCTCGGCCCGTGACCACCACACCGCCAGCAGCCCTCGCCACGAACGGAGTTACCCACCATGACCAGCCCAGTGCTCGGCAGCATTCTCCTGGGCACCCGTGACCCCGGCCGCCTGCGGACCTGGTACCGCGAGGCGTTTGGCGTCCGCGGCAGCGGGGATGGGTTCCTGGACTTCGGCGGGGTAGATGTGCTCATGGACAGGCGCGACGATGTCGCGGGCAGCAACCCCGAACCCGGCAGGTTCATCCCGAACTTCCACGTCAGCGACGCGAGGGCGACCGCCGCCCACCTCGACGCCCTCGGGGTCACCTGGCTGGCCGAGGTGCAGGAGCGGCCGGACGCCTGTTCGGCACGCTCATCGACCCGGATGGCAACTACGTCCAGGTCATCGAGCTCAACGAGGCGTACCTGGCACGGCAGGCCCGACCCACAGGAAGGCAGTGACCACCATGTTCGGCAGTGCCAACGTGTACAGCGGGTTCTCGGTCAGTGATGTCGCGCGGGCCAAGGAGTTCTACGGCGAGACCCTCGGCCTGAGCGTGTCCGAGGAGCATGGCTTCCTCCGCTTGCACCTGCCCAGCGGTGCCGAAGTGATCGCCTACCCCAAGCCCGACCACATCCCGGCCACCTTCACCATCCTCAACCTCGGTGTCAGCGACGTCGACGAGGCGGTCGACGTGCTCGCGGCGCGCGGCATCACGTTCGAGCGCTACGCCAGCATGGACACGGACGAGAAGGGGATCGTCCGCGGCGACGGCCCCCCCATTGCCTGGTTCAAGGACCCCGACGGCAACATCCTCTCCGTCCTCCAGGATCCCTGACCCGCGGGCTGGTGCAGGCTTGCGGACCGGGTTGCGCCTGGGGCCGGGCCAACCCGTGGTGGCTGGCCCAGCCCGACAGCGGTGCCGGGTGATCGCGCTACTCGGCGGGGCGCTCCTGCACGATCCATTTGTTGCCGTCGGGGTCGGCGAAGAACGTCATCGTGCTCCAAGGCTCGTCGCTGTGGCCCGGCACCTCCTTGCCGTCCTCGAAGTGGATGACGTCGCTGAGGGGAGCGCCCAGCTTGGTCAGTTCGGCGTGCGTGGCCACGACGTCGGACACGACGAGGGTCAGCCCGGGCAGCGGCCCGCCGCCCTGGACCAGCTGGATCGAGCAGCCGGACCCCGGCGGGGTGAGTTGGACGATGCGCCTGCCCCCGGGCACCACCTGGTCGATGTCCAGGTTGAATCCGAGTTTCTCGGTGTAGAAGTCCCGCGAGAGGTCCACGTCGGAGACGGGGATCTGCACCGCTTCGAGCTTCATTTCCACGTTGGGCCGTCCTTCCTACAGTGGGTTGTGCCTACAGGGAGTGACCGGCCGATTGTATATCGCGGACCCCGAACG
Source organism: Streptosporangiaceae bacterium (assembly GCA_035946955.1). GTDB lineage: Bacteria > Actinomycetota > Actinomycetes > Streptosporangiales > Streptosporangiaceae > DASYYE01. Next base: position 7,072 of record DASYYE010000517.1, read on the forward strand.
TCGGCTGATCACGGTGAGGCGCCGCGCAACTCGGGAGATGCCCAGCGCGGGGGACGGCGTTGACAACGCCCGAAGGGAGCCGTGTTGCCCCCAGAGCGGGGTGCGGCGGCGGGTGGGCTCTCGCCGTACCTGCCTGCCTCGCAGTCGGACGCGGTGCACAGCATTATCGAGGGCACCAGAGCAGCCGGCAGCCGCCTACTCCCCTAAGTATACCGGCCGTGCCTTGGCTGATGGCAGGTCACGATGCCATTCGGTCAAGGCAAGACTGGAATCACCGCAATCTGGGAGATGTCGCCCCGGTAATGGTTTGATACCGTACCAGTCGGGGAACGCTGAGTCGGGTCACGGAAAGGCCGTGGAGGCTGCATTCTTGCGGAGGTGATGGTCGAGTGGGTCAGCTGTCGAGTGGGCCAGCTGTTGATCAAGAATCATCCGCCGGAAGGGCCCTCCTGCTGGGCGGCCCGTTTCTGAGATCGGACACCCATCGAGACCGCCCCCTCAGTCAAGGACTACCTCCAGGCGAAACAGCGGTACATCGCCGATTACGTGACCCGTCACGGCGAGGACGCGGAGCACGCACTGGAGTTCAGTTGCGGCACGTGCGACTTTACCAAGCACCCGGCAGTTTGACGAGCACATTTCCCTGAAGTGACCTGCCCGCGAACAACTCGCACCAATCCCCTGCTGGAGGTCTGGACTTCGACCGCCTGCCTACCGACGAGCTGATGAAAGGGCGCACACCATGACCACAACCCAACATTCTTCGGACATGGATTTCTCACCGCGGCGGAGATCGGTGCTGTTCGGGGGGCTCGGCGGTGCCGCAGCCCTGGTCGCTCTGGGCCCCGCCGGATTAACCGCCGCCCGGCCCACTGCCGCCGCCCGGTCCGCTAAGGCGCTGGCGGCCAAGTTCAACTTCGACACCGGAAACTTCATCCGGGATCTGCTCGCCAATCAGGATCCGCGGGGAACGCTGGACGTCATAGACCCCATGGACGCGGCCATGGTGATGTGGACCAGCCACATGATACAGACTTCGTGGTTTGACGCGACCGCGCCATACCATCCGACCGCGGTTGGCGTGTACACCCAGATCCCCCGCCGCCCCCCCAGTGAGTATGTCACCAACCGGACCAGAAACATCGCCGCCCTGTACGCCATGCACCAGACGATCAACGGTGTGATTCCCGAGCGTACGACCTTCGTAGAGCTGCTGATCGCCCTGGGCCTGGACCCCAACGACAACTCGACGGATCTGACCACCCCGATCGGCATCGGTAACGTGGCCGGAATGGGCGTCGTCAAGTTGGCACAGCAGGACGGCATGAACATGCTCGGCTTCGAAGGCCGCAAATACAACCCCAGGCCTTTCTTTGACTACACTGGATACCGGCCTGTGAACACCGCCTACGAACTGCTCGACCCCACGCGCTGGCAGCCGCAATTCGAACCAAACCACCGCGCCCTCGGCCCGCTGACGACGGGAACGGGTGAGAAGGGCATCTGGGAAGTCCAGCAGCACGTCACCCCGCAGTTGCGGCTGACCAAAGCCCTCACCTACACGAACCCGGACCAGTTCCAACTCGCCCCGAACGACTTCACCAACCACGTGGGCGTGGCCTACAAGCAGTCGGTGGACGGGATCCTCGCGGCATCGGCCGGACTCACCGACGAGCAGAAGGTGATGGCGGAACTCTTCGACAACAAGGAGCTGGGCCTCAGCGCAGCGGTGTTCAGCATAGCCAACGCACACGACCAAGAGCTGGGCCTGGACGGCTGGGTCCACCTGTTTATGACGGTCGTGACAGCGAACATCGACTCGCTGATCGCCACGTGGCATCAGAAGTTGAAGTACGATGCCGTCCGGCCGGTGAGCGCGATTCGGTATGTGTACGGCAACCGCACGGTGACCTCTTGGGGTGGACCCGGGATGGGGACGGTCCATAACATGCCCGCCGATGAGTGGAAGTCCTACCTGAACACGGGCAACTTCGCGGAGTATCCCTCGGGCTCTACCGGGCTGGGCGCCGCGGAGTCGCAGGCGGCTCGGCGATTCTTCGGCACTGACGTGCTGGACTTTACCTACTCCGTTCCTGCCGGGTGGTCGCTGGTGGAGCCGGGGATCACCCCCGCCGGGCCTCTCACGATGCACTGGCATACCTGGACCGAGTTCGAGCATGACCTTGCCATGAGCCGGGTCTGGGGCGGGGTGCACTTCCTGAAGTCGGTCGAGAGGGCCATGGTCTTCGGCAAGCAGTTCGGCGACCGTGCCTACGAGTTCGTGCAGCGACACATCGCGGGCGAAGCCGGCAACTGACAGTAATGCGCATATGAGCACCTCCCATCGGCCTTTGGCCCTCAAACTGGACCTGCCGGCCTCGACTGGGGGGAGGTGCTCATGTGCGCTGACCACAGACGTGTGCCCGGGCGTCCGGGTGGCCGGGCACACGCCCGTGGTGCCGAAGAGGTCAGTGCCAGGGCATCCAGGACCTAGGCGTCGGAGTGAGCGGGGGCGGCCACCGGCGCCAGGTAGCCGTCCGCGACGATCTGCTCCGCACGGGCGGCATACCCGGCGGGGTCGCCGGGCGCGACGGTGCCCAACCCGTCCACGTAGCGGTTGAACATGCAAAACGCCGCCGCGATCAGCACCGTGTCGTGGATCTCGAGGTCCGTGGCGCCCGCCTCGTGCGCGTGCGCCACGTCCTCGCTGGTGACCGCGAGGCCGCTGCGCTGGACCGCGGCCGCGATGCGCAGCAGGCTCTTCAGCTTGTCCGAAACCGGCGCCTGTGCGGCGTCGGCCCGGACCGCCTCCACCACTGCCATACCGCCCGGCAGTTGCGCCGCCGCGAACGCCGAGTGCGAGGCCGAGCAGTACCGGCAACTGTTCAGCGACGACACATAGGCGGCGATGAGCTCACGCTCACCCCTGGTCAATGTGCTGTCCCCGCGCAGCAGCACTTCAGCCAGCTCGCTCATGGGCCGGGCTGTCTCGGGGCGGAACCGAAACAGGCCACGGATACCTGGTTCGTCAGAGTTCAGCGCGATATGCGGCATAGCTGGTCCTCCGGTTGGCTCATTTCGGGTTCAGTGCCCGTCCGTCATGTCCGTCCGTCATTCCGTATCATCGTTACATAACGTCGTTATATTAGGAAGAGCCTCTTGTGCGGCATGGCACCATGGCGAAGATGAGCCCACGACGCGCAGACCCCCAGATGCCGACCGCGTTGGTTGAGGCGGCCGCCCGGATCCTGCTCGAAGAGGGGCCAGCAGCGCTGTCCACTCGCCGGCTCGCCGCCGCGGTCGGCACCTCCACGATGGCCGTCTACACCCACTTCGGCGGCATGGACGACCTGGTGCGGTCCATGGTCCATGAGGGGTTCGCCCGGCTGCACCACCGCATGGCCCAGGTCACCGCCACCGACGACCCGGTCGCCGACGTGGTGACGCTCGGTTTCGCCTACCGTGGCAACGCGCTGGACAACCCCCACCTGTACGCGGTCATGTTCGGCGGCTCATCACTGGGCGGGTTCTCGCTCACCGACGACGACCGCCAGCATGGCCGGTACACGCTTGAGCTCCTTGTCGCCAAGGTGGGCAGCTGCATGGCGGCGGGCCGGTTCGCCCCCGGCGACGCTGAACTGGCCGCGCACCAGATGTGGATCTCCATGCACGGCCTCGTGACCCTGGAACTGGGCGCGTACCTGATCGACCCCTACAACGCTGACGTCTGCTTCGAGGCGCTGGTCCACGGGCTCATGGTCATGGCCGGCGACGCTCCCACCGCTGCCGCCAACTCGGTCGCGCGAGCCCGCGCCCGCTACGCCACCATGCTCGCTGTCGGCCCACAGGCGGCAGCCCGTTAGGCAGCTGGGTGCACGGTCATCGGCAGGCCGCCGCGGATGCGCAGCGAGAGCATGCCCTCGGCCACGACCCGCCGCTGCGGCAGGAGGCGCAGCCGGACGTCACGGGCAGCGAGCGCCAGCACGAAGGTGGCCTCCATCATGCCGAGGTGGTTGCCCACACAGGACCGCGGTCCGGCGCCGAAGGGCAGGTATGCGTAGCGGGGCCGCCGTACCTCTCGGTCCGGGTCGAAGTTGGCGGGGTCGAAACCTTCGGGGTTGTCCCAAAATGCTGGATGCCGGTGCAGTGTGTAAGGGCAGATCATCACGTCGGTCCCGGCGGGCACGTGGTACCCGCCGACCTCATCGTCGCGCTGGGCCCGCCGCGTCAGTGCCCAGACGGGCGGGTACAGGCGCATGACCTCTTCCAGGACCATCCGCGTGTACCGCAGCCGTGGCAGGTGCTCCTGGCTGGGCAGCTGGTCGCCGAGCACCTCGACCGCCTCGTCCCGCAGTCGCTCCGCCACGCAGGGGTGTCGGTCGATCAAGTAGAAAGCCCAGCTCAGCGTGCTTGCTGTCGTCTCGTGCCCCGCGAGCATCACGGTAACGAGCTCATCGTCGAGCCGTTGCCTGCGTGCCTCGCCGTCGCTGTCCAGGCGGCCCGCGGCGAGCAGGCGCGACACCAGGTCCGCGGCGCCGCGCGCCGGGTCGCGGTCCAGCATCACCAGCCCGTCAGTGACCCGGTGCAGTTGGCGGCGCGCCAGGCGGAACCGGACCTGCCTGGGCAGCGGCAGCCACGCCGGGACCATGCTGAGCGAGACCATGTCGAACATGGCCTGGTCCTGGACGGCCTCAAAGGCATGCCCCACGTTCTCGAACGCACCGAGGTCAGCGGACAGCAGTGTCCGTCCCAGCACCCCCAGTGCCAACAGGGTCACCTCGTGTGCGACATCGACCGGCCCGTCCCCCTGGTGTGACCGCAACCGGGTGACGAGCCTGGCCGCCTCCTCCGCGATGACCCCGGCCTGCCCGGCGATGCGCTTGTGCTGGAACGCTGGCTGGATGGTGGCGCGTTGCCGCCGCCACAGCTCACCCTCGCTCGTCAGCAGGCCGTCTCCGAGGGCGCGGCGGGCCTCATGCAGCCCGATGCCCTTGTGATAGGCGTCGGCGTTGTCGGCGAGCACATGTTTGGCGTGGTCAGGATGGTTGAACAGGAACAGCGTCTTGGGGCCGATGCGCAGCCGGACCGCGTCGCCGTAGCGGTCCGCCGCGGACTTCATCAGCGTGAGCCGGTCGGTGACCAGCAACCGGAACAGCGCGGGGGTCGCCCACAGCGGCGGCCCGGGCGGGACGCTGCTGCTGGGCGTCACGGACTTGGGCTTCACGAGACCCTCGCGGCAGGGACGGCCGCCAGGTAAGGCCCGAGCGCCCGGACCAGCGATTCGGGCACCCGCGCGGGCACGGCCCTGGTCTTGGGCCCGCGCATGCAGGCGACCCGCTGGCGGCCCCGGGCCACCAGGGTCTCGCCGTCTGCCGCGGCGTCTGGCAGGTGGATGTAGTCGAAGCCGAACTCGAGCTGGGTCTGTCCCAGCTCGATCAGGCGCATCCGGATGGCCAGGTCGTCAAAGGCGGTGATCTCGGCGAAGAACTCGCAGTCCACGCGCAGCGTGAAGAGCTTCAGGCCCTCGTTCAGCTCCGCCAGGACATCCGGGGCGTGCTGTTTGAGGAACATCTCCCGGCAACGGCCCTGCCACCGGAGGTAGTTCACGTAGTAGACGTTGCCGACGATGTTCGTTTCCTCAAAACCCACAGTGTGCCGGTACTCGAAGTAGTTCTCCATAGCTCATGACCGCCTTTGGCTCAAGATCGCGAACACGACCGGGTCCGGTCTGTCTCGCAGCGTGGTGAGGAACGTCGCGACCGTGGCCTGGCCACAGGCGAAGACCACCCAGCCACCTGCCTGCGGCGTGCCCAGCGTCAGCGGGGCGTCCTGCGGCAGCCCGGCCTTGGCCAGGCACTCATGGACGGCCCACACCCGGGTCGCCGCGGCCCGAGCGTCCTCGCCCTGCTCGCTGGCCAGCAGGCCAGCCAGGGTTGCGTGCTGACCGAGCAGGCCATCCCACTGCGTGGTGCCCTCGCCCGGCACGGCCGCCACGTCGCAGGCCACAGTCCCACTCGCGGCAACCCCCATGACCAGGCCCGCGCCGTGGGACGCCGAGACCGCCCGGTCGGCGTCTGTCTCCGGGCGCCCGTCAGGCCGGTAGCGCACCGCGGTGACGCGGCCGAGGGCATGCGCGAGCGCGGCGGCTGTCCGGGCCCGGCGTACACCGCCACCACCCGCAGTAGCCCTGCCGTCTGGGCCCGGCGAACCGTTGCCCGCACGGGTGTCCAGCACGACCGCCACGGCCACGGGCGCACCCGTCAGCTCCTCCTGTGCCCGCTCCAGGTACGGTCCCAGCAGCCCAGGCACCCAGGGGCCCGCGCCGTCGAGCTTGCGCACCGCCCGCAGCACGAGTCCCTCCCAGCGCTCCACGAGCCGCCCGTCTTGGTCACGCACGGCGATGTCGTAGGTGTAGGTGTCGCCGTCGCGGCAGCGTTCCGTGGCGCAGTAGCGGACGTCGCGGCCCGCGGCCAGCCCGGGGCCGGCGGGGTACAGCCGCGCCACGCCGACCGGCAGCAGTGTGGCGTGCGGCACGCACACCTGGGTGCCGTGCATCAGTGCGTCCCGCATGCCCGGGTCTCCCAGCAGCAGGTCGGGCGGGAGGAAGTCGGCGAACCAGCCGTCGCCGTCACCCACCGCGAGGTCAGCGTCCACGGAGCGGGCAGCGGCGCGGTGGTAGCGGCGGAGCCGGTGGAACTTGGCGCCCTGGAAGAGGACGCCACCGTACAGGTCGGCGGCGGGGTCCAATGCCACCAGCGGCAGGCCCTCGGCCTGCTCGGGCGGGCCCTCGGGTGCGACGTCGCCGGTGAAGCGGAGCCGGGCACGGAAGTGCTCGGTCGCGAAGCTGGTCTCCGCGCTGCGCACAGCCACGGCCACGGTGTCGTCAGCGGTCACCGTCGCCGCAACCCGGACCTGCAGGCTCTCCTCCGGCGGCACGACGATGGGCCGCAGGAACTCCGCGTCCTCGATGACCGGCACCTCCGCGCGGCCGGTGGCGGCGCAGGCCACCTGGGCCATCGCTTCCAGGCCGAACACGGCGGGGAAGAGCAGGTTGGTGTCGAGGAGGTGGTCTCGCAGGTACGGGTCGGTCCCGACGTTGAGTTCGGTTTCCGTGACCAGTTCCGCCCCGTGGTAGCGGACCAGCGGCCGCCCGACGAAGCGCAGCAGCGGCAGCGGGGGAGCGTCATAGCGGACGGTGTCATTCCCTGCGGTGCGTCCGCTGACCACGGCGACGGTGGGCGCGTCCGGGTCGGCCACCAGCCGCCGCATGAGTTCCACGCCCTGGCCCGGGTTGATCGGCGTAATGCCCGCACGGGCCAGGTCTTCCACGACCGACAGCCGCTCGCCCATGCCCACGCCCGACCAGACCGACCATTCCAGGCACCGGCACCGGCACTGCGGCCACTGGCTGGACACCTCGTGGGTGAGGTCGGCCAGCCACTCGTTGGCGATGGCATAGCACGCCTGGCCATGCAGCCCGGCCCGGCCGATGATGCTGCCGAAGGTGACCAGCAGCCGCAGGTTCGCCGGGTCGACCGCGGCCAGTACGGCGCGCAGGCCGTCGACCTTGGGGGCCAGCGTGGACCGTAGGTCGGCTGCGTCCAGGCGTGCGAGAGCTGCGGGCTCGTTGCGCCCGGCACCATGGAGGACGGCGCTGACCGGGCCAAGCGTGGCCGCCACCTCGGCGACCGCGGCAGCGACCTGGCCGGGGTCGGTCACGTCAGCCCGCACATAGTGTGCGGTGACCGACTGGCCAGCCATGCGCGCCAGGTTGGCCGACAACTCGGCGTCGGCGGCAGGGTCTGACCGTCCGAGCAGTGCGAGCCGGGCGCCCGTCTCTTTCGCCAGCGTCAGCGCGCACTCAGCGGTGATGCCTTTGCCGCCGCCGGTGACCAGCAGCACGTCCTGCGGCCCGAGCGGCATGTGTTCCCGGGTGGCCCGCACCGGCAGGGCGTGGAGCACCGGGACGAGCCGGGCCCCGTCCGGGGTGTAGTGCACTTCACTGCACCCCATGGTGGCTGCGACATCGGAAACCACCCAGGGCAGCGCCTCGGGCAGCGGTGGCACGACCGCGATGGTGACGCGCAGGTGTGGTGCTTCCTGCCGTAGCGTCTTCGCCAGCCCGGCCGCGCCCCGGCCGTGCTGGACCAGCACGAACCGGCTGCCCGGTCCGGCCTGTGCCGCCGCCTGCGCGGCGGCGAGCACGGGCACCAGGTCCGCTTCGGTGCACTCCGGCGGCAGGCAGGCCAGCACGCCGGGGCCCACGCCGGCCCGTTCCAGTGCCTGGCGCAGCGCTTCGGCCAGCGGTGAGCTGCCGTAGGCCACCCATGCTCCATCGGGTTCCGCTGGCCCTCTGGCCGGGCGTGGCACCTCGTCGAGCCTGACCGCGAACGCGCGCGCCCACGGGGCGGCGCCCTCGGCGGCTGGTGGTGGGACGGCCACCTGACCCGGCTGTGCCAGCAGGTCGAGAGTTTCGGCCAGCTCACGGACTGTCGCGGTGGCGAAGTTGGTCGGGGCCTGGGCCATGGACAGGCCAAGCTGACGAACTGCCTGGTTCAGCAACTGGCCCACAGTGATCGAGCTCAGATGCAGGTCGTCCAGGAGCCTGCTGTCCTCGTGGACCAGTTCGACGGGCAGCTCGGCACGTTCGGCGGCCAGCGCGCTGAGCAGGGCCACGCTCGACTGGCCTGGCGCTGCCACCGGGGAGGCTTCTCCCTGCGGGCGGGAGGACTCCGCCAGGTGCCCGGCCGCCTGGGTCACACCGCTGGCCAGCGGTGGTGCCTGCTCACACGGGCATGCGAAGAACCGGAGCTCCGCGCCGACCTCCAGCGGCCGGATGAGGCGCCCGTCAAACAGGGCTTCATGGCACAGCGGCGCGCCTGCCACATACGCGGCCCCGGCGGTGCGCAACAGGCCGGTGATGGACTCGTCATCGGTGTCCAGCGCCACCGCGGGCACGTCCACGATGTCACGGGCCAGGCCGGTGAGTACCCGGCCGGGCCCCACCTCGACCAGCAGGTCGACGTCCTTGGCCGCGGCCAGCAGCGCCTGCCAGAACAGCACCGGGCTGGTGATCTGGCGGTGCAGCAGCGCGGGGATGTCGGTGTCGGCCGCCAGCGGCTCCCCGGTCACGGTGGAGACCACCCGGTGTGTCAGCGGGCCGAACTGCTGCGTGGCCAGCCAGCCGGCGAAGGCCCCGGCCGCGGCGGCCACCAGCGGAGAGTGGAAGGCATGCGAGACCGCTAGCCGGCTCCAGCCGATGTTCGCGGCGCTCGCGCGGTGGCCTGCGGCTTCGACTGCCTCGGCCGACCCGGCGATCACGACCTGCCGTGGGCCGTTCTGCCCGGCGACCACCAGCGGCAGCCCTGCCAGCAGCGGTGCGACGGCTTCCGGCCCCGCGCTGAGGCTGGCCATGGTGCCGGTCGCGGCATGCTCGGTCATGGTCTGCCCGCGCATGGCCGCGACCCGGAGCAAGCCCTGCTCGTCCAGGGCCCCAGCCCATTGCAGCGCGGTGATCTCGCCCAGGCTGTGCCCGACCGCCACATCCGCCGTCAGCCCAAGCCGCTCGAGTACCCGCAGGCCAGCCATGGAGCCCGTGACGATGCGCGGCTGGGCCACTGCCGTGGCCGTCATGTCACCAGCGGTGGGCAACCCCGCATGGGCGTAGACCGACTCGGCCTCAGCGAAGCGGCGGCTCAGTGCCCCGCCGCTCGTCCCGCGGCCCGACCCCTGCCCGGGGAAGAGGTAGCCGATCTTCGGTGGCCTCCTGACGTGGCCGACGAAGGCCCGTCCATCGCCGGATGCCAGGGTGGTCTCACCGTCGTCCAAGCTCTCCAGCAACTGCGTGAGTTGCTGGGCGGCGTCCGTGGGGGAGGAGGCGACGACCGCAGCCCGGTAGGGGAGGTCACGCAGTCGCTGGCGTGCCGTGGCCGCGAGGTCAGCGAGCTCCGCGTAGGACACCACGGGCACCCAGGCGGCCAACTCGGCCAGGCGCTCGCGCAGTTCGGCCTGTGATGCCCCATCGACCAGCAGCAACTCCGCGTCCTGGACGGAGGACGCCAGCCGGACGGGTGCCCGGTGCCCGGCCGGGTATGGTGTGGTCCCTGCCAGGACCACGTGGGCGTTGATGCCTCCGAAGCCCATGGCGGTCACGCCAGCACGCAACGCGGCCTCCTGCGGCCACGGCTCGGCCTTGCGCAGCGAGCGCAGCACGGCCGGCTCCTCGCGCAGCACCGGGTGCGGGTCGACACAGCCGATGGCAGGGGGAAGGACCTGGTGGTGCAGGGCGAGCACCGCCTTGATGAGGCCGGCCACCCCCGCTGCGGCCTTGGTATGGCCGATCATGCCCTTGACACTGCCGACCGCTGCTGGCAGGGCGGGGGCGCCGGCCTCGCGGCGTGCCTGTGACAGGGCAGTGAGTTCGGTGGCGTCGCCGACCGCTGTCCCGGTGCCGTGGCCCTCGAACAGCGAGACCGTGTCGATGCCAAAGCCTGCCCGTTCGTAGGCGCGCCGCAGCGCCATCCGGTACCCACTGACCTCCGGGCGGGTCATCCCGCCCGAGCCGTCTGAGGAGATGCCCCACCCGCACACGCTCGCGTAGACCCGCGCGCCGCGCCGCAGTGCGTCGGCCTCGCGCATGAGCACGACCATGCCGCAGCCCTCGCCAGGCCAGAAGCCATTGGAGCCGCGGTCATAGACGCGCATCTCGGTCTTGGCCAGGGCACCGGTCTTGGCGAAACCAATGATCTCGAACGGGTCGATCGACAGGTCAACCCCGCCGGCCAGGGCGACGTCGAGCCCGCCTTCGCACAGCGCCGCGCAGGCATTGGTCACCGACAGCAGCGAGGAGGAGCACGCGCCGTCGACGCAGTAGCCGCCGCCCTGGAGGTCGAAGTAGTTGCAGATACGTCCCGCGATCGTGTTGGACAGGCCGCCCGCCAGCGTGTCCTCGTCGACCGGGGGGAACGGCTGCTTGTAACGCTGCTCGACCCCGGCCAGGAACTCCGCCACCGCGCCGGGCTCCCAGCCGAGGCCGGCCAGGGCGTCGGCCAGGGTACGGCGGACGTACGGCCACCTCAGGCGCATCAGGTTGGCCCGGGTGAACTCGCCGGTGAGCGTGTTGCCGACCACCACGCCGGTGCGTTCGTGTGGCAGCCCGTCACCGCCGGGGAAACCAGCGTCGGCCAGTGCCTGTGCGGCTACGTCCAGGGCCAGCCAGTGGGTGAGGTCGGTGGAGCGGTAGGTGCTGCCCGCGATCCGGTAACCGACCCGGTCGAACTCGTATCCCTCGATGACCGCGGCGGTGCGGGCGTAGAAACGGTCCGGTGCCGTGGGGTCGGGGTCGTAGTAGTCCGCCAGGCTCATTCGCTGTGCCGGGATCTGCCGGAAAGCACGGCGCCCGGCGATGGCGTTCTCCCACAGTTGCGCCGGAGAGGCCGCATCCGGGTACCGGCAGGCCATGCCGACCACCGCGATCCGTGTCATGGCGCCCCCGCCTTCCCTGCCATGGCGCTTCACCTGCTGGCACCCTGCAGCGCCGCGACCTCGGCGGCGATGCGCTGCCGCCACACCTCGTAGGCGTTGCGCTGCGTGTCGCCCTCGCTGGGCTCGGGCCTTGCCCGGTCACAGACTTGCGCGGCCTGCTCGGGGGACATGCCACACATAACATTCGTGGCCAGGTAGGTGTGCGGGACGGCGAGCCCGGCGCGCAGCCGGGCTTTTGCGGCGAACGCGCTGCCCTGGGCGGCCTGCCACCGGTACGGCCCGGCGCTCTCGGCGAACCCACGCAGTTCCGCCTCGTCCGCGCCGCCGGCATAGGTGGCGGCCAGCCCAGCGCCGCTGTAGAGGTCGCCGCGGCGCGCCGCTGGGAATGCCTCGATCATCCTGGCGAGCAGGCCGGCGTCGGTCCCGGCCACGAACCACATGGCCCGCCCGATGCCCTGGTCGATCGCCCGGCCGGTATAGGAATGGGGGTCATTGGCTGGCCAGGGGAAGGCAGGCTCGCGGAACTGCTGGTAGACGTAGCGCGTGGTGTGGAAGTAGGCCTGGTGGAAGCCGTAGCCGTCCAGCACCAGCCAGCGCAGCAGCGGGTCCGGCGCTTCGATCCGTGGCCAGCGGAACCTGGGCAGCCGGGCCATGGCCCAGCCGATCCCGACGTAGGCCATGTAGATGTGGTCCAGTCCCCTGCCAGCGATGAATGTGGCCAGCCGCCGGTGCCCCGGCAACGGCAGCACGTCCAGCATCGTGAAGGCCATCGCCGCGCCCTCGTACGCGAACCCCCGGAACTGGGTGTGGACCTGCTCCAGCAGGACTTCCGCATCGGCTGGCTCGCGCGAGGCCATCGCATAGCCATAACCGGTGAGGAAAGTCTCACCAACCTTCTCCAGCAGTTCCTGCGACGCCGCATTCTTGACTGGGAAGCCGCGTGTGCCCAGTTTGGTGGCCGAAACGCTCGGGGTCAGGATACGACGCCGCAGCGTCCGCAAATAACCCGCCAATGTGTCCCTCCCAGCATCGCCCGGACGTGCAGGTCAGACCACTGAATTGCCAATTCAAATGTAGGCGGCCATGGACCGGGATGGTCAACTCCCAATGTGCTGACCTGGTATGGAAGCGCTATCGCGAGAAAAAGGCTCGAATTTTGCGCGGACAGCCTGGCGCCACGATTCGTAAGCGGGCCTCGTGCTGCCAGTGCAATAGTCCTGGCCGCCATCGTGGTGAGCGCGGCGCGTGGGGTTGCGCGAGGCCGGGGGGACCGCGGTGGCGTCGGCGACGGTGACCGCCTCGGCCACGGTCCCGCCCGTCAGGGCCGCGACCGCCGCATGGGTGTCCTCGGGAACGAACCCCGCATAGCTGCGTGCCTTGGCGGCGAACACCGCGCCTTGGGCGAGGTCGGGCGCATACGCCGCGGCGGACTCGCGCAGTGTGCGGAGCCCGGCCTCGTCCGTCCCGCCGGCGAAGGTGGCCGCGAGCCCGACACCGCTCCACAGGTCTGCCTGCCGGGCCGCGGCGAACCGCACGACCGCCGCCGCCACGTCCGGCACGCTCGCGCCATGGATGAACCACAGCGCGCGCCCGATCCCCTGGTCCAGTGCCCGGTGGAAGTAGCCGGGGGCGCCGTCCCAGGGATACGGGGAGGGGGAATGCCGGCCCTCCACCCAACGGCGGGTGTCGAAGTATGCCCGGTCGAAGCCGTACCCGTCCACCGCCAGCCAGCTCATCGTGGGGTAGTAGGGGGATCCGGAAAGGTCGGGGATGACGTTGCGCCACTTCATCCGCGGCAGCCGTGCCATCGCGAAGCCCATGCCGATGTAGGCCAGGAAGATGTGCGGCTCACCCGGTCCGCGCAGCAGGTCGCGGGTGCGGTGGCCGCCGCTCATCGCGTCCAGGATCGTCGTTGCCATGACCGCGCCCTCATAGGCGAAGCCACGCAGGGCCGGGTCCACCATGGCCAGGCGCCGCTCAGTCTCCCAGGTACTCCGCGCGTCGATGCCCCACTCGAAGCCGCAGACCACCGCCTGTGGAATGGCCTCGAGCCGCCGGGTGGCCGGTGACGCGATGACGGGGAACCCACGGCCCTCGAAGCTGACCTTGGCCAATGACGGGGTGAAGACCAGTCTTCGTAGCGAGCCTGCGAAAGTCGGCATGAGTCCCCTCCTTGCGCCTTCCTATACCGGTTGGTTTCCGTGCTTGCGGGGCACCGCCTCGGGCCGCCGCTTGCCGCTGAGCAGATCCAGTGCGCGCACGAGCATCGTGCGTGTTTCCCGCGGGTCGATGACGTCATCGACGAGCCCTCGTTCCGCGGCGTAATAGGGGTGCATGAGGCGCTCTTTGTAGGCGGCCGCGAGCTGTGCCCGGAGCCGGCCGGGGTCACTGGCGGCGGCCAGGTCACGGCGGTGCAGCACTCCCACGGCTGCCTCAGCGCCCATCACCGCGATCTCGTTGCCCGGCCATGCGAAGGACAGGTCCGCGCCGACGGACCGGGAGTCCATGACGATGTAAGCGCCGCCATATGCCTTGCGCAAGATGACCTGGACGCGTGGGACGGTAGCGGCACAGTAGGCGAACAGCAGCTTGGCGCCGTGGCGGATGATGCCCCCATGCTCCTGCGCCAGGCCGGGCAGGAAGCCGGGGACGTCGACCAGACTCACGAGCGGGATGTTGAACGCGTCGCAGAACTGGATGAACCTGGCCGCCTTTTCCGAGGCACGGATGTCCAGCACCCCGGCCAGCACCAGGGGCTGGTTCGCGACGACGCCCACAGTCCGCCCGCCCAGTCGCCCCAGCGCGCACACGATGTTGGGTGCCCAGCCTTCGTGCAGTTCCATGAACTCACCGAAGTCGGTGATTTCCGAGATCACCTCACGTATGTCGTAGGGCTTCTTGGGGTCGGCGGGCACCAGGTCGGCCAGGCGCGGGCAGGCCCGGTCCGGTGGGTCGGCGGTCTCGCACGCCGGAGGCAGTTCGTGGTTGTTGGGCGGCAGCAATGACAGCAGGTAGCGGACGTCGTCCAGGCAGGACTGCTCGTCTTCGTGGACGAATGTCGCCACCCCCGAGGTGCTCGCGTGGACACCGGCCCCGCCAAGCTCGGCCTGGCTGACTGACTCACCGGTCACCGCCTGTACCACGTCCGGCCCGGTGATGAACATGTGTGAGGTGTCGCGGACCATGAACACGAAGTCGGTCAGCGCGGGGGAGTAGGCAGCCCCGCCCGCGCAGGGCCCCATGATCACGCTGATCTGGGGGATCACCCCGGAGGCCCGCACGTTGCGGAGGAAGATCCCGCCATACCCGGCCAGGGCCGTGACGCCTTCCTGGATCCGCGCCCCACCGCTGTCGGCCAGGGCGATCAGCGGTGCGCCCGCTGCTATGGCCAGGTCCATGACCTTATGGATCTTGGCTGCGTGCGTCTCCCCCAGGGATCCGCCGAAGATCCGGAAGTCTTGCGCGTAGGCGAACACACGGCGTCCATAGACCGTGCCCGACCCCGTCACCACACCATCGGTCCAGGGCTCGTCCTTGGCGAAAGGGCCGGCGGCTTGGCTCCGGCGGAACATGTCGAGCTCGGTGAACGAGGCCGGGTCGAGCAGTCTGTCCAGCCGTTCCCGTGCGGTGAGCTTGCCACTGGTGTGCTGGCGTTCGGTGGCGGCCAGCTCACCACGGATGGCCGCCTGGCGGGCCTGCCGGAGCCGGGCGAGGCGGTCGGGTTCGCTGGTCCGCTGAACCCGGAGCAACTCAGCGGTCATGGGTGGCGGGCGCCCCTCAGTTCCTGGTGGTGGAAGTCGCCGCCGAAGAAGACCAGCCCGTGGCGGGCGGTCCCGTAGCCGCTCGCGAGTACGAGGCCCAGGAAGATCGAGTGGTCGCCCCCCTCGTACACGGCGGACAGCTCACAGTCCACCCAGGCGAGCGATCCGTGCAGGATCGGCGCGCCGGTGGTGGGCGCAGGCCACCACCGCGAGCCGGCGAACTCCGCGGTGCCGCGGGGACGCGAGCTGTCAGCGAAGTACCGGGCCACGTGCTCCTGGTCCGCCGACAGGATGGACACCGCGAACGACCCGCAGTCCACGACCGCCTTGTGGATCAGTGCGGTCTGGTGGGTGCAGACCAGCACCAGCGGCGGGTCGAGTGACACGGAGGTGAAGGAGTTCGCGGTCATGCCCCTCGGCTCCTCGCGCCCTGCCGCCACGACGGTGACCCCGGTCGCGAACCGGCCGAACACAGACCGCAGGTGCCGCCGGTCGTCCTGGGCTTCGAGTGGCCAGGCCGCGGTGAGCCCGGTCACGGCCTGCCCGTCCACCGCGAGGTCCGTGCCGGTCACGGCCTGCCCGTCTACGGCCGGCGCGAGGCCGTCCACCAGGCTCATCCCGCGCCCCGGGCCCCAGTTGCCGGCACGGCCCGAGCACTCATGCCGGCACCGTCCCTCCTTCAGTTGATGCGGCCACCTGCCCGTTACCCGACTGCCCGTTATCCACCTGCCCGTTATCCACCGGCCCGTTGCCCACCGGCCCGTTGCCCACCGGCCCGTTGCCCACCAGGCCCGAGCCCGCTTGTGCCGCACCCATGTGCCCCGCACCCACGCGTCCCGCGGGCACCTGGTCTGGTGCCACGTAGCCGGCGCCCACCCGGCCCGGCACGGCAGCGGCTGCTGCCGCGCGCTCGCGGGCACGCCTGCGCAGGTGCGCGACCCACCATCCGAGGCCACGGCAGGCGCAGACGACAGTTGTGGCGTAGAAGAGCGTGTAAACGATGTTGAGCTGCATCAGGACCGCATACACGAAAGCGATCCCGCTGCCGAACATGAACTGCGGGCGCGCCTTGGTCGGTGAAGTTCCGGGGTCTGTGATCATGTAGTTCGTGAAGAGGATGAACGCCACACCGGTCATGACACCGAGTCCGGTGTTGAGCTGGACCCCCCACAGCCAGTGCCGTACGAAGGTCTGGATGGCGAAGCCGCCCAGCCAGCCCACGATGAGCGGGATCCTGCGGGTGAGCATGGCGTTGATCACGGTTCCCGAGGTGAGGATGACCAGCGGGACCATCAGCCGGAAGTAGGTGCTGGCCCACTCGGTGAACTGGTACGGCGGTGCGATGCTCACCCACGAGCCGAAGACCAGCAAGGTGGCGGTGATCCCCAGGTTGGAGGGGTTCATGAAGTGCCGCATCCGGCCCGCGATCGGCGCCTGCAGGACGTGCTTCTGGCTGACCGCCAGGACCACGCCGAACATGATCGGCCACCACTGGTTGTTCGCGTACAGCAGCATGTTGACGGCCAGCGCGGTGATGTGGGCAGGCAGCAGGAACTCGTAGACGCCGCGAGGGCCGTTGCCCATGAACCGGGGTGAGCGCTGGTAGGCCCAAGCACTGATCAACTCGAAGACGATGTCTGTGACGTAAGCGGTGGCAACCGCCAGGAATGGCCACAGCCAGGGCTGTTCGAACCCGAGCATCGTGTACCCGAAGATGTTGAACACGGTGATCGAGAGGGCGAAGTTCCGCAGCGCGAGGTACCTGACGTCCTTGGGTTTCGCGGCCTGCGCGGCGGGCTGGCCCGCGGGCGTGGCGGCTTCCAGCCGGGTCGTTGCGGCGGTCATCGGCTCGGCACCTCCTTGGCGGTGCTGGTCAGCATCAAGGTGTGGGTGCCTGGCGCCAGCCGGAGCACCTGCTGGTGGAACTGGCCGTCGCTGTCACGCCAGTGCAGGAGGACGGTGACCGGCCCGTGGTAGGAGCCGAGGCCGAAGTAGACCTCGAAGCTGCGTTTCCCGGCACTGCCGCTCCCGCCGTCGAGCTGGGAGATCTGGGCGTGGCCGGGCGTGGAGACCTGCACGGTCGTCCCGTAGGCCGGGCTGCCGGGGCCTGCCAGGCCCTGGCCAGGTGTGCCGCCGCCCACGGCCGGCCTGTACAGCTCCAGGCCCAGGTAGCTGCCCACGCGGGGAGATTCGTTGGCATAGAAGGCAGGCGGGCCCCATTGACGGGCGACCGCGAAGTCCAGGTGGCCGTCCGCACGGGTGTCGGCGGTCGCCACACCCCGCGTCGGAGCCGGCACGCACAGGCCAAGCTGCTTGCTGATGTTCACGTACACCATGCCAGGGCCGGGGGCATAGAACGCGATGCACTGGTGCCCGGCGATGTCGTCACCGGGCTGGACGAGCGGCCAGTCCGCTGGGTTGGAGGCCAGGTCGTCGTTGTTCATGGCCATTTCCTGGAGCCAGGGCCAGCGGTTGATCCGCCCTTTGACGAACCCGTCGGTCTGGACGACGTCCAGTTGCCCGCTGTTGAGGAAGTCGCCGGACTTGACGTCCCAGGCCCAGCCCGTCCAGGCCATGCCCATCTGCTCGGCCTGCTGGCTGAACGGTGCGAAGCCGCTGGCCAGGTCGCTCTTCATCTGCGCGTCACTGGCCGCGTCGTTCATGAATACGAAGTTGCTCTCCTCCAGGCCCCAGGCTGTGGTGATGTTGCTGACCATGAGGTCGAACCGGCCGTTGTCGGCGAGGTCGCCGAAGTCAGCGCCCATTCCCTTGAACGAGCCCCGGCCGAGCACGAAGGACTTGGGCGTGGTCCACCCGCGGTGCCCTATAGCCAGGCTGAACCTGATGTGGCCCGGTACAGAGCGGTTATAGAGCAGGTGGCCCGGGCCGAAGTCGTTCGCGATGTAGAGGTCCGGGAGCCCGTTGCCGGTGAGGTCCGCGGTGGCCGCTCCCAGCGTCCAGCCTGTTGACAGGTCGTAGGGGACCGCGTTCGGCACCATCTGGTACCTGACCGTCGGGTTGGGCCCGGATGTACCGCCCAGCCAGCGGAAGACGTAGTCGCCCCCGCCGTTCTTGGCATTGGACAGCGACGACGGCATGGCGACGTTGTCGATCCCATGGGGGTCGAGGACAGCGGAGTCAGGGAAGTAGTTCCCGACGAACAGGTCGGGGTGCCCCGTCCCGTCGAAGTCGGCCACGGCTACCGCGTTCGTGTTCCAGTCAGGCCCGTTGTACTGCCCCGTGCCGGTTGCCTCGGGCATCAGCTCCACCGGCCGGTAGGCGACCGGTGAGGGCCGCGTCGCGGTGGAGCGGGCGAGGAAGGCGATGGGTGTCCGCCCCCAGTAGTACACGAGGAAGTCTGTCCGCCCGTCGCCATTGAAGTCCCCTGGCACGCACCCCATCGGGGCCATAGCCGAGTCGTAAGGGAGTGGCCCTGGCCGCAGTGTGAACGGGGTGAACCGGTCTGCTGCGGGCGCGGCCGGCGCGTAGGTGACGATGACGTCGTCGGTCCGGGGGTCCACGATGCACATGCCGTCGTCGCGGCCATGGCCGGTGACGTCGGCCAGTGCGATCCCTGCCCCGACCGAGGAAATCCACGACCGGAGGTGGTAGTAGGCAGGGTTCACCCGGCGGATGGTCTGGGCCGGACGGTAGCCCGGTGGCATCGCGACCGGCAGTTCGCGGAACTTGTATGACCTGGCGACCTGACTGACCACGGCAGCCGACGTGGCCGGCGGCCGCGCAACGAAAAAGAGCCCCGTGATCAGTGCAATCGCTGCCAATCCGGGGACGAGACGGCGCATTCTCTTAGACGAAGATGACATGGGTTCCCTTTGGATGACAGTGGTTGCCCCACGACGGTTGTCCACGACCCCGCGGTGCTGCTTTTCCAGCACAGTCTGGGACACCCCTGCCTGGTGTTCCATCTTCGTTATTGCTCATTTGGGCCAGGGCTGCCGCAGCTATTTCTCACATATTGCTGTGATCGGCGGGCAGGGCCAGCGGCCGGTTGCGGTGTTTGCGTCGGAGATCTTATGTTGCGGAGGAGCTCTAACCCATACAAATGAGGTGCCGAGAGTATGAGGTGCGTTTGATGAATGGGAACAGTGGACTGCTACGTCCGCGGGTGGCCGTGACGTTGGCAATGGCCTCGGTGGCGGCCACGTGCGGTGGTCTCATGGGCGTGCTGCCCATGCCGGCCGCTGCGGCGGCGCCCCGGCCCGCTGCCACGCCCGTGGCATATGTCGCGGACAACACGGCGGGGACAGTGACGCCGATCAACACCGCGACGAACACCGCTGGCGCCCCGATCACCGTGGGGACCGGCCCGACCTGGGTCGCGGTCACGCCGAACGGCGCGACCGCCTATGTCGTCAACACTGGCTCCAACTCGGTCACGCCCATCAACACCGCCACCAACACCGCTGGGACCGCGATCCCGGTCGGGACGAAACCCGAGTTCGTGGCGGTCACGCCGAACGGTGCGACCGCCTACGTCTCCAGCAACGGCTCCAACACGGTGACGCCGATCAACACCGCGACCAACACGGCAGGCGCCCCGATCAAGGTGGGCGCTGGGCCACTGGAGGTCGTGGTCACGCCGAACGGGGCCAAGGCCTATGTGGCCAATAGCGGCACCAACACCGTGACCCCGATCAACACCGCGACCAACAGGGCTGGCAAGCCGATCACGGTCGGGAAGGGGCCTGACGCGCTCGCGGTCACGCCGAACGGCAAGACCCTCTACGTGGCCAACGCCGGCTCGAACACGGTGACGCCGGTCACGGTCGCCACCAACACGGTCGGCAAGGCGATCCCGGTTGGCACAGCGCCAGACTCGATCACGATCACCCCGACCGGCACGAAAGCCTACGTCGCGAACTTCAAGTCGGCCAATGTCACGCCGATCACAGTCGCCACCAACAAGGCTGGCACGCCGATCGCGGTCGGGACGTTCCCCGAGGTCATCGCGATCACGCCCAATAACAGGACCGCCTACGTGGCCGACAACGGCTTCGGCACGGGCACCACGGTGACGCCGATCACGGTCGCCACCAACAAGGCTGGCACGCCGATCACGGTCGGGACGAGCCCCGAGGTCGTCTCGATCGTGGCTGGCGGGGCGACCGCCTATGTCACCAACAACGGCTCGAACTCGGTGACACCGATCAATACAGTGACCAACAAGGCTGGCACCGCGATCCCGGTAGGGACAGGCCCATTCGGCATCGCGATCACCCCCTGACCAGCCGCGATCACACCCCTGACCCACCCCTGGGCCTGCCGGCCCGGACCCATGTGATGGGGCCGCCTTCACTCAGGCAGCGCCGATGCGTGCGCCCGGCCCACGAGGGCGTCGCCCGCTATCCGGCCGCCTTCTGCTGCTTGGCCCGGCCCAGGTAGTCCTTGCGCTGAGCGGGGTCCATCTTCTCGATCGAGAAGCGCAGCGCGATGCGGGGCATGGTCGCCGCGTACCGGTCCAGGAATGCGATGAGCCGCGGCTGGTCGACCTTGCCAGCCTCCCGCAACATAGTGCCGACCACGGTGTTGACGAAGTGCTCGGGATCGTGGACGAGGATTTCAGCGATCCGGAACGTGTCGTCCGTATCACCCCTGCGGACGAAGGCCAGCGTGGCGAACAGGGCGATCCGGCGCTCCCACCAATCGTCAGAGCGGGCAAGTCCGTAGAGCACATCGCGGGGACGGTCTACCAAGTAGCCGCCGACCACGTAGTGGGCGCTGAGGTCAACGAGGTCCCAGTCGTTTATGCGGTCGGTCCGCCGCAAATAGAGCTCGTAGAGCTCTTTTCGCCGGCTGTCTGGGGTTGTCTTCCGGGCGGCCTGCTTGCCCATCACGCTGAGCGCGCCCATCCGCAGGTCGTGCACTGGGCTGTCGAGCAGCTTCTCGATTTCCGTCGGCGGCAGGTCTATGAACCGCTTCGCCAGGGCGAACACCTGCCCAGGCCGGGCACCGGCGCGGATGTCGTCGCCGCCGTCCTGGCGGACCAGTGCGTTGCGCTCCACCAGCGCGCGGCTTTGCTCGGGGACGAGAAGCCGGAACTCCGCCAGGAACTGCTCGACGGTCGGCTCGGCAGGCATCAGAGGGATCCTTCGTTAGGCACGTTCCCATTCTCGCCACCGAGTCGGCGTCTGACACTTCGCTGCCTGGATTACCCGGTTGGAGCGAGCGCGATGGCCGTCGCTGACGGCCAGGAGCCTGGGCATGGCGTCGGCGGGGCGCACATGGCAACCTTCGGATCAGCGCCGGTGTTCCCAGGTCAGCCGTTCCAGCAGGGGGACGATGTCGCCAGGGCTCGGCCTGGCGAGCCAGGTCTGGAAGAGCGCGTGCGCGCCTTCGGCATAGGAGGGGTCCGTCAGCACCCCCGTGACCATGTCGGCGATCTCGCCAGCCGACTGCGTGAAGTGGTTCAGCCGGGTGCCGGCCCCGTTGGCGATCACGTATTCGGAAGTCGGGGTGGCTTCCAGCTTCTTCGCTGGCATCTGCCAGTGGGTGACCTTCTCGGTCAGGTTCTCCCTGACCCCGAACTCGAACCCAATCCGGTAAACGCCGCTTTCCAGGGTGTTCGGCTCGGCGCCCACGGCTTGCATGAGCAGGCTCTCACCTGAGTCGCAGACGATCTGCGGGATGTCGCTTGCCCACGACACCGCGAACGTGGACGGCCCGCCGTGGTGGATGACGGCCGAGCAGGTGGGCAGGAGCTGGGTCAGGGAGAGCCAGTCATGGACCTTCACGTTGTCCGGGACGCGGTCAACGCCATCCAGCTGGTTTGCGTTGAGCGTGGCGACGACGTCGATGTCCAGGCCAGCTACGGCTTCAAGGATCTTGGGGGTGCGGTCCCAGTCACCCTTGATGTAGCGGCGGGTCGAGTCACCCAAAGTCATGGCCACGCGCGGCCGCCGCTGCGGCTGATACATCCAGGTGGGGTACGCGACCGCCCCGGTGTAGGGGACATTGCGCACCGGCAGCCGGACCCCACTTACCTGCAGTTCCAGCCCAGGGGGGAGCGGCTCGATCGTCCACTGCCCGTACAGCAACTCGTCGTCGTACTCCACGCCGTACTTCTCGGCCAGTGGCCTGATCATGTCCGCCTGCGGGTTCTCCGGCAGCCCGGCCGCGCGGAGGTCGGCCGCGCGCTCGCGGAGCCGGTCGAAGCTCCACGCGCAGTAGTCCGGGCAGATGGAGATTCGGGCGTGTGCGGCGCCGCAGGCGCGTGCCGCCACGGGGCCCGGTGCGAAGAACGGGTCCCATATCACCAGGTCGGGCCGCCAGGCCTGGGCGAACTCGACCAGTTCGCCAGCGTAGGGGAGGTCGATCCGCGGGTAGTCGGAGATCGAGTTGAGCATCCACTGGTAGTAGGCGATCCAATGTTGCGTGCCCACGCTGTCGAGCCCGAGGACCTCGGCGTAGCGGAGCACCTCCTCCGGGCGCGCGGGCGGTCGTGCGTCCTGCCGTGTCCGCGGCTCGCTTTCTGCCGGGTCGCCCAGTGGCACCACGCCGAGGCCCGCCGCGATGATGTCTGCGGCGTAGCGGGCATGCGTCGCCATCCGCACCTCGTGGCCCGCGGCCTGCAGTGCCCACGCTGTCGGAACAATCGGCCAGAAGTGGGAATTGGACGGCTGGACAGGCATCAAGACTCGCACAATGCCTCCTTGGGAACTGCCCTTTGGGGCTTTGGCCGCTCCGCTGGGTATGGGTCCATTGCTGCATCCATCGTCCCCGGCGCAGCCCGCCGTTCATTCTCCTGACTTGCTGTCCCCAGTGCGTGTGGGGAGTTGACGCCCGGCCGGGCATGGCCGCACCACAATCAGGGAGATGCGGGGGGTCTTGAAACACACAGACAATGCTTTCCGGCCAGCACTGTGCTCCCCTGTGTAACCGCGTGGGGAATGACACAGCTCGGTATCCACAGGCCGCGGAGAATTCAGGAGGTCACATGCTTGCGGAGGCGATGGTCGAGTTCGGCCAGTGGTTGATCAAGGACTACCCGCCCGAGGGGCGTTCCTACTGGGCGGCCCGTTTCTGGGACCGGACCGGCGTGGAGACCACACCCGTGGTGAGTAATGACCTGTCGGTGAAGCAGGAGCAGATCTCCAGCTACGTGACCAGGTACGGCAAGGATGCCCAACGTGCGATCGAGTTCAGTTGCGGGACGGGCGCCTTCACCAAGTTCCTGGTGGGGCTGACCTCGGCGCCAGCGATCCTGGCCGTCGATATCTCCGCGCATGCGCTGGCGGTCGCGCGGCAGGAGGTCCAGGACCCCCGGCTCCGGTTCGTGCAGGGCGACTTCTGGGCCGACCTCGGGCTCGGGACCGCGGACCTGGTGATGTGCATGAATGCCATCCACCACATGGGCCGCGTGGCCGATGTGATCGAACACCTGACCACGTTCGTGGCGCCGGGGGGAGTGCTCATCGGCAATGTCTGGACCCGGGACAATTACCACGAGTTCCAGCGAGCGGTGCACGGGCCACTGCGCCACCTGGCGCGCAGTTCACTCTTCCTGGCAAACGCCGTGTCGATGCGGGCTACGGGCGGCCGGGTGCGGTGGGCGTCGTACCGGACCCAGCTCCTGCCCGCCCGGCGGATCGAGGCAATCCTCCGCGATGTCACGCCCGAGGTGATCGAGGTGGCGCGGACGCGTTACTTCGTGACCTTCGCCTGCCGCTGTTAGGCCTGCTGCTGTTAGGGGGTGTCCTGCCGGGCGCCCATGGCCATGGGGTGCCAGCGGGCGCCGTGGGTCAGTGGCCTGCGGGACGCCCGTCAGGCTGCCAGGGGTGTCGCTCGCGCTGAGGTGGACCGAGCACGCGGTCACGGGTGGAACGAACAAGCTTAAGGGGCCAGCCAGAATGTTCAAATTTCAAATAACATGTGTTATGCATAGCTGGGGCATCAATTATATCCCAGCAACCCCATGAACGACACAGTCACTTCGTGTCCGCGCTCTGGAGATTGCCAGCTGGTGGACTCGCAAGAACTGGGGACTAGCACTTGCGACTTGTATCCGGCGCGGCCCGTAGCAGGTCATTATCGCAGTTTGGTTGCCCTGTTCGATGTCGATGTAAGGTCCATGCCCGCTGAATGGGAGGGGCTGAGTGCCTCTATCGCGGCCGATGTGGGCCCGACCGCACATCCGGAGTAGCCGAGGCCCTCCTGGCGAGCAATAATGCTCGTGTCCAGTTCCTATATGGAATCCTGCCGCAGCACCTTTCTAGCGGTTAGGCTCCGGCTGAACTGCTAGCTCAAAGGCACTTTGTAGGGGGTGTCTATATCCGCAGCGAATCAGGGCCAGTTTGAGGGGAATGCAGTAATGGACGAATCGACCCTTGCTGTAGAGCGGGTTATACAGCGAATGTATGAGAACCTCGGGGGACGGCTCTGCATAGACGACATGGCACGCACCGCAATTTTCAGTAAGTTCCATTTCTCCCGGGTCTTCCATCAGGTAACGGGACTCTCCCCGGGCAGGTTCCTCTCCGCCATCCGGCTGCAAGCGGCCAAGCGGCTCCTCTGCTCCACCTCCCTGTCAGTCACGGACATCTGTTTCGAAGTCGGCTACAACAGCGTTGGGACGTTCAGCTCACGGTTCAAGGCCACGGTGGGAGTCTCTCCGTCCCTATACCGGCAGAGATGTGGCTTAGTTTCCCGGCTGCGGGTGAGCAGGCGCAGCGACTGGGGCACGTCCAGCACCCTGGTTGAGGGCGAGGTCTGGCTACCCGACATGAATGTGGGCAGCATCTTTGTTGGCGCCTTCCCCGAGCCGATCATGCAAGGCCTCCCGATCAGGTACCATGTCCTGCACCAGCCAGGCCCCTATGCCCTGGACGATTTACCCAGAGGGACATGGCACATCCTGGCCACCGCCTCGTTCCCCGGTGAAGAGGGAAGCGTCCGTGACCCTGTGCACGACGACCCGCCCCCGGTAGTCGCAGCGTGTGGCCCTGTCGTTGTCGGTCACCCAGGCGCCCAGTTGTCGGCCGACCTCCACTTGCGGCCTATGAGGATCACCGACCCCCCCGTCCTGCTCGCACTGCCCGACGTGCGCTGGTCCTATGAGCCCGCGGAAGACCTGGCAGAGGACTTGATAGAGCACAGCGCTTGAAGACGCGCATAGACCAACTTCGCGAGAGGAATGGCACATGACCGAGATACAGGATGCGCTCACAGACCTGCCCGCGGAATCAGACAACATTGACAACCTGGTAGCGGGCCTGGATGACGCGCAGTGGGGCCTGCCCACACCAGCCCCCGGCTGGACCATCGCCGACCAGGTCGCCCACCTGGCCTTCGTGTTCCGCCTCGCTGGCACGGCGGCTTCGGCGCCAGAGGCCTTTCAGGCGATGCTGGCGGGTGCCAAGGGCGACTTCAACGGCGCCGTCAATGCCGCACTGGCCTCCTACCCTCGCGACGACCCCAGTGCGCTCCTCGGCCGCTGGCAGGCCGAACGGTCCGCAGCCATCCGCGCGCTGACCGCTGTCCCGCCCGGCCAGGTCGTGCCATGGCTGGTCAACCCACTGCCCCCGGCCATACTGGCCTGCGCCGGGATCATGGAGGCATTCGCCCATGGCCAGGACATCGCCGACGCGCTGGGCGTCACGGTACAGCGCACCGACCGGATCGGCCACCTTGTCGGCTTCGCCGTGCTGACCAGGGATTTCGGCTACCAGGCACGCGGGCTCACGCCCCCCGCCACGCAGTTCCGCTTCGAGATCACAGCCCCTTCCGGTAGGGCCTGGGAGTTCGGGCCTCCCGGCTCCAGCCAGCGGGTGACCGGTCCCGCCGAGGACTTCTGCCTGCTGGTGACCAGGCGTCGGCACCGCGATGACCTCGCGGTCCGGGCGAGCGGCAACGACGCAGACGCTTGGCTGGACATCGCGCAGGCCTATCGCGGCCCAGCCGGCCCAGGCCGTCAGCCAGGCCAGTTCGCCAAAGCCGCCTAGGAGTGTCCCATGGATCTCCCGGTGGCTGTGGCAGGAGGTGTGGTCATTGAGGAAAGTAGTCGTGGGGATGGCCGTCTCGCTCGACGGTTTCGTCGCGACCGTCGATGGCGGACTGGACTGGGTCTTCCCGCACATGGATGCGGATATCAGGCGCTGGATCGTCGGCTCGGTCGGCCAGACGGACACCCAGTTACTCGGCCGCGTCAACTACGTGGAACAGGCGATGTACTGGCCCGGCTCGGACGAGGAACTCGCGCCGCTGATCAACTCGGCTGCCAAGATCGTCTTCTCGGCGACGCTGACGGACCTGGCGCAGACGGGTCAGGCATGGGAGAACTCCCGGCTCGCCACGCTCGGCGTGGGTGCTGAAGTCGCGCGCCTCAAGAGCCAGCCGGGCAAGGACATCCTCGTGCCGGGAGGCGCAAGGTTCGCGCGGGATGTCGTGAGGCAGGGACTGGTGGATGAGTACCGTCTCATCGTCTACCCCGTCGCCCTGGGCCACGGACTGGCGTTGTTCGACCGGCCGTGCGTGCTGCGATGCCTGGCCTCGACCCTCTTCGCAACCGGCGCGGTGGCCCTCACCTACGCCCCGGCGTAACGGCGGGCACATCCAGTAGGTGGTCGGCGACAGGTTCCGCCGCTGTCAGCTGTCGGTGGTCACCGTGTGCTGGCTGAGCGCACCAGCGAGCTGCGTCCACGCCGATGCGTACTGACGGGCGAGTTCCACGACGGTCTGGGCGCAGTGGGGCGGCACGGTCCCGATGAGGCCCAGCCAGGTGTCGGGGGTGATGGCGTGGGTGCACAGCAACCGCAGGAGGTCGCGGCCCTGGTTGGTGTAGCGCAACGAGGGATCGTTCAGCAGGCTCTGCAGCAGGGACCGGCTGTCTCGCGGCCCTGCTTGAGTGGCCGCGAGGCTGGCGGTCTCGCTGAACCTGGCCGGCCGGGACGGGCGGGCTTCGTGGGGTGGGGCCGGGTGCCGGCCGGGGATCGGGCTGTCACCGCGGCGGACCCGGGCGCGGACATCATGCGCAGTGCCCACAGAGACCTCAGCCGCCCGGGCGATCGCCCGCAAAGACGCGCTGGGGTGAGCGGCGATGATGCTGGCGGCACGCTGCCGCCCGGCCGAGCCATTGAGTGGGTGGCGCCGGCCGTCCGCGCCAACGCGGCTGCTCGGCTGCGGAATGTCCGCGGTTGAGCGCCTCCGCAGTGTGGCCACGGTCCGGGCCGACAGGCCAGTGGTGGCGGCTATGCTCCGGTCGGAGAGCTGGGGGTTGGCGGTGACCATGCGCCCGGCCGCCGCGCGCCGTTCGGCCGCGGACAGTGGCAGCCCATGGGTGGAGTTCTCCTCGACGGCACAGACGAACGCCTGTTCGTCTGTGCCATGGAAGAACCTCGCTTCGATCTTGTCCTGGCCGTTGCGCCTGGCGGCATGCAACCGGTGCATCCCGTCGATCACACGCATGCTCGGATGGTGGACGAGGATCGGCGGAAGGGGTTCCTCGATCTCAGCGAGTAACTGCACGTGCCGTTCGTCGATTCCGCTCAGTCGCGGGGTGTCGGCTGGCAGCAGCGAGTCGACTGCCACCCGGCGCGGGGCCCTCCGGCCGGCCGGTTCCGGTCTGGCTGGCTGCTTCATTGTGGCTGCGTGGGCAGGCTGGCGGTGGCGGAGGCCGGGGTCGGCAGTACCCAGCTGCCGACCTGGCGCGCCGCAGCCATGGCGGCCCAGGAGGTGAGCGAGACCAGTGGTTCGTCACCTGGCTGGCTGACCTGGAATGCCGTGACGTCCGACTGGCTGACCTGGTGGGAAGCCAGCGCCGTGAGCAGGGCGAGCCGGGCCGCGGGCCGGTCGGCTGACCGCAGCCCGGACACGGCATCGTGGACCCATGCGCGGCCGGGCCCTCGAGGGCGGCCGTCCCAGCGGGCGAGCTCGGCCGTGACGGCCTCACGGGCCGTTGCGGGCACGAAACCGCGGCCCGTCGCATCGATTGCAGCGGCGGCCCGGGCCATGGCGCCTGCGACCGTGGCGTGGCCCGTGGCCCACGCCAGGTCGGCGGGCAATGGTGCGTCCGGCAGCAATGCCAGCGCCTCGCCGGGCCGGACATGCTGGCTGGCCGCGCTGCCCATGAACCGGCCAAGCACCCGCATGGCTGTCCCACGCACCGCGGCAGGCGCTTGGGCCGGGACCGGGTCCTCCGGCAGGAACACGTTGACCATGCGGTTCAGGTACTGGAAGGTGACCACGACACCGATCAGCTCCTGACGCTGCCCGGCCGGGACCGGATCAGGCGTGGAAGTGGCGCTCGCACGGGCCGTACAGGCACGAGCCCATGACCCGATGCCCGGCGGCGGGTCACCGGGTGCGCGGGCGGTGCTGGCCACGCCATCCAGGTGCCGCACTGTCGCCCCGTGCACGGCCACACAGTAGGGGCACGTGTTGGTGTCGGATACGACAGCGGCGACCGTTTCCTTGGCAGCGCGCCCGGCATGCCCGGACGCCAGCAGCGTCTCACGCAACATCACCCAGCAGGCCGTCAGCGGTCCCGGGGCGGGGGAGTGGAGGCTGACCGGCGGGGCCAGCATGCCGAAGTCTCGTTCGACCTGGAGGTACGTGGCCGCCACCTGCCCGTGGGCATCCCTGGGCCGCACCGGCCGGACATAGCGGACCTGGTTCTGCGCTCCCCGCAGAGCCCTGCGCATGAGCGCGCTGCTCATCCCACTCCCGTCCTTGTCAGGCAATCTCTAGTCGGATACAAGCTGCCCGACGGCATGCATCGTGCCGCGCCGGGCCGCTGTCTCACCGGCCGGCCCAGGTGCGCCGTAGGTGACCGCGACCCCGCGCTCTTGCGCCGCGCGTACGATGCCCGGCATCGCACGCTCCGCGAGCGCGGCGATGGTCAGCGCCGGGTTGACGGTGAGGGCGCCCGGTACCGCCGAGCCGTCGGTGACGAAGATGCCGGGATGGCCGCGCAGCTCGTGCTGGTCGTCGAGTGCGGAGGTCGCGGGGTCGTCGCCGATACGGCAGGACGCCAGGGGGTGGACCGTATACGCGCCGACCACGTCCGAGGTCCAGGGGGCGACCTTGGCCAGCCCGTCGCGTTCCAGGATGTCCCGGACGACGGAGTCAGCCTCTGTCCAGCCCCGCCAGGTGCTGGCGCTCGGCCGGAAGGTCAGCGGGCCGCGCCCCAGCATCTGCTGGGAGATGCGATCCGCGTTGCCCGTTGCCGGAGGGGGCCCGAAGACACCTTCGTTGTCGTCCTCGCTCATCGTGAAGATCGTCAGCCAGGAGCGCCAGTGGCGCAGCATCTCCTTCTTGTCCACGCCGAACCAGGCCGGCTCCTCCCCGCCCGGGGCCTGGGCGAGGATCGTGCCAAGGCCGGGCGGAAAGTAGAGCTGCTCGAGCGAGAACCGGGAGTACTCGGGTCGCTGCCCGTCGAGGTAGTCCCAGCACGCCACGCTCGGCCCGCGCCCGATCTGCGCGGCCTGGTAGGCAGCACCGCCGGGGCGGTGCAGCCCGAGGAGGTCCCGTATGCGGTCCTCATCGAGGATGGCCGTGTTGAGCCGTTCGCCGTTGCCGGAGAAATAACGTCCGACCGCATGTGGCATCGGTCCCAGTGCCGCCTCCGAGCGCTGGAGGATCACTGGCGTGGCGCCCGCGCCCGCCGCCAGCACCACGACCCTGGCCTCGATCTCCCCGCTCCCGGTCTGCAGCCGGTAGTCCTCGCCGTCGACCAGGTTGTAGCGGACCACATAGGAGCCGTCGCCGGAGGAGGCCAGCGACTGCACCTCATGCAGTGCACGGACCTCGGCCCCGTGGGCGATGGCGGCTGGCAGGTAATTGAGCAGCAGCGACCGCTTGGCATCGAACCGGCAACCCGCCATCATCCAATTGCAGTTCGTGCACATATCGGTGTCGATCGCAACTGGCAGCGGGTTGGCCGTGTGCCCCGCGCGGTCGCAGGCGGCCGCCCACAGGCCGCCGGAGAAGGTCACATCGGCCCATTCCTGCTTTCTGACCGGCAGTGCCTCGGTGACCCGGTCATACCAGGGATCCAGGGTGTCGCGCGTGATCGCAGCCGGCCACATGCGGCGGCCCACGCTTCCCCGGCGCTCGAAGGTGAACCGCGGGGCACGCGGCATGGTGGCGAAGTAGACAACGCTGCCGCCGCCAACACAATTGCCGCCTAGCACGGCCATGCCGTCGCCTGCCACGAAGTCGAACACGCGGGTGAGGGACGCGCCGAGGATGAAGTCGTGCTCGAACTCCTCGGTGGCCAGCCACGGCCCCCGCTCGAGTACGATCACCCTCGCACCGCCCGCCGCCAGATGGTAGGCCGCGATGGCCCCGCCGAACCCGCTGCCGACCACCACCACGTCGGCGCGCTCGACGGCGCTCATGCCGGGCTCCCCGAGGCCGTGGTGCCCGGATGGACCCGGGCCAATGGGCGGCCGTAGGAGTACTCGGTGAAGCGCCACAGGCCATCCGCGTCGGGGCTGGCGAACCCCATGGTGGCCAGGCCGGGGTGGCCGGCCGCGACGGCCTCGGCGGTGTGCATGTGGGCAGCCGTATCGAATGCCATAAAACAGAACAACGCGAGCAGGACCCACAGTTCCTTTTCCGGATGGCCTGGTGCGGTGAGCTGGCCCACCAATGCGCGGCGGTGCCTGTAGGGCAGCGCCACGAATGGCGGCACAGCGGCGTCACTGGGCAGGCCATGTTCCGACGCATAGACGTCCGCATGCTTGTTGAGGACGTCGGCCAGGTCATGGGCGGCATCGGAGACCCCTGTCGCAGGCATGCTGACCAGTTCGATGGCGCCGGCCGCCACAGCGCCGCCACCAGTCGTGGCCCCGGCTACCGCCACATCCTGTGGCCAGCGCTTTTCACCAGGGACGAGGGTGTCCGCGAACGCCTCGATGGTCATGGTCCGCCCCTGCGCATCACTTTCGCTGGCAGGCATGTTGTTGCCCTCCCGGTCATTCAGAAAAGCTGTCCCGTATCGATGACTGACCATCAGGTTTTGGGAAAACCAATGTCTTTCAGGGTGCGGGACTATCGTGCGCGTACAGCCGTATCCCGTGCATCTCCGGCATTGCCGTCCGGGAATGGCGGTGGGGCTCAGGCGGCCTGCCGTGAGGCGGGCATGGCGTCAGCTGTGCTGGCCAGCCAAGACTGCCCCGCGGGCGGCCGCCGCAGGGCGTGGCGGAACACCCGGAACAGCATCTCGGGCCGCATCAGTGCTGGGGGCGGGTCCATGAGCCCCGCCACCCGCATCAGCCCTTCGGTCACCTTGGGGTCTTTGGTCGCCGCGTACTGCACACGTGCCATGTAGGCGTTGCCGGCCCGCACCTTCAGCGTGCGCCTGCCCTCCACTTCCGGGAAGTCCAGGTCGCCGCCTGCCGAGATGTCCCACGGAGTGTTGATCACGCGGGCGATGTCGGTGAAGAACGGCCCCGGCTCGATGGCGCTGTGCTGACGGAGGTGCTTGCGCAACGTCATGGCCTGCAGTGCGGCCACGCTCATGCCCTGGCCGTAGACCGGGTTGAAACTGCATGCCGCGTCGCCGAGCACGACGAGGCCGGCGGGGAACCGCGACAGGCGCTCGTAACGGCGGCGCACACTCGCCGGGAACCGGAACGACACCGGGTCGTCCAAAGCCTGGCCGCCGCGGACTGCCTCGTAGACGTCAGGCACGGGCAGTGTCCTGACAAAGTCAAGGAATGCCTCCGGCTCCGTCGGCGGGTAATCCCCAAGGACCCCGGTGAGAGACAGGATGCACACGTCACGGCCGATCTGGCCGAAGAAGGCACCACGTGGGTGGGCCGGCGAGGCCACCGGGTTGATGGACTGGCAGCCGTTGAACCACTCCGGTTGGGTGCGGTAGTGACGGGTGGTGTAGGCAAGCCCGACCTTCACGCGCTCCTCGGGAGGCCGCTCGTACCCGAGCGCTTCCAGCCAGGCAGGGGCCCGGGAGCCGCGGCCGGTCGCATCGACCACCAGGTCGGCGCCCAGCACCTCCTCGCCGCCAATGCTCTGGACGCGCACCCCGGTGACGCGCTCCCCGTCCGGTGCGGCTACCAGGCCGAGGATGTCGGTGCGTTCCATGAAGGTCACGTTGGCCAGGCTGGCCACACGCGAGCGGACGTGGCCTTCCAGGAAGGGCCGGGGCGCGGTGACCGAGACCAGCCCGGTCTTAGCTGGCTGGAGCAGCCGGGCGTTGAAGTACCACCGCATCTCCGCGAGGTCACCGGTGGGCACACCCAGTTCGCTCAGTTCCGCCGTGAGGCCAGGGAACAGGTCCTCGAAGATCAGGTGGCCCCTCGCGTGCAGGCCGTGGGCATGGCGTGTGTGCGGCGTCCCCCGGCGCGGCTCGTACACCCCGACGACGGTGTCGCGGTCTACTACCGTGACGTCGTCGAATGACTCGGCGAGGACACGCGCGGCGAGGATCCCCGCCATGCTGCCACCGAGCACCACCGCGTGACGCCTGTCCTGGCGACTCATGTTGTACCTCCTGGTAGGCGTTGGTGACCGGGGCTTTCAGAGGATGCGGACCTCGGGGACGTACAGGATCCACTTGCCGCCATGTGTGGAGAACCCGTGCTCCTTGGCCGTGATCTCTTCGGCGTGGTTCCACGCGAACAGCAGGGCGAAGTCTGGATAGCCGGAGCTGAACACACCGGGTGGCACCACGGGGATGTGCGACCCGGGCACCAGGCGGCCCTGCTTGGCGGGCGTCGAGTCGCAGACGAACGGCAGCAGGTCCGGGCCTATCCCGCAGTAGTTCGTGACCGTCGTCACCTTTGCCGGGGCGCCGTAACCAACCACTTTTTTGCCGTCAGCGCGGATCGAGGTGAGCAACGCGACCAGGTCGTCCCTGACCCTGTTCACCGCCTTGCCGAAGCGGCCGAAGACCGCCGGGTCGGCCAGTCCCCGCGACTCCTCCCGTGCGAGCGACTCCGCGACTGCGGGGGCGGTGGGGCGCTGGCCAGGACGGGCGAGGGTGTAGCGGACCTCCCCGCCGTGCAGCGGTACGTGTTCGGCGTTGACCAGTTCGAACCCGAAGCGCGTAGCCATCGCGGCGACCGAGCGAACGGTGAAGTAGAAGGTGTGCTCGTCGTAGAGCTGGTCGAATGCCATCTTGTTGATGACGGTGTCCAGGTAGGGCTCCTCGAATACGAACACCCCGCCCGGTGCCAGCAGCGTCTCCACCCCGCGCATGACCGCCTCGATGTGGGCGATGTGGCAGATCGTGTTGGCGCCGAAAATGACGTCCGCGTGCCCGTGCTCCGCGCGGATGTCGCGGGCGGTGTCAGCGTCGAAGAAGTCCACCGCTACGTTGACGCCTTTGGCGGCGGCGACCTCGGCCACGTCCTTGGCAGGGTCGACCCCCAGGTGCCGGACTCCGGCCCGGGCGATCGTCTCCAGCATGACACCGTCGTTGCAGCCGACCTCCACGATGAACGGATCGGGCCCGGTGAGTTCGGCCGTCAGGAAGTGGCGTGCGTCAGCTTCGAAGTGCTTGCGGTGGCTGGCTGACCCGGACGCGGCATAGCGGTACGCCGCGTGGTAGCGCACCTCCTGTGGCACATCCTCGATCAGTTGCACCATGGTGCAGGCTTCGCACATGCCGACCGCGAGCCGGTAGAAGAACTCCCGCCCGGCCTCGCCTGGCAGGACGAAGGCATTGGCCGAGGGCTGGCGTCCCATGTCGAGGAACTCTTCGACCGTGCCCTGGCAGACCCGGCAGGTACTCGGCATGGCCCCACGCTAAGTCGGCGCCGCCCGCCGCGCCTCTCCCGCCGTGCTGGTCCTGGGTGCGGGGTGCTAGTCCCGCTCGCTAGTCCGCTGGGGGCCAAACCCCCGCGAATGGGACTTAGAGCGTGTCTTACGTGGTGGTTGGCTGATCTTGGGTGATGATCGGTCACCATGGCTGATCAGTTGTCGTTGCGGTTAGTGCCGGATGAGTTGTGGGTGCTCGTGGAGCCGCTGGTCCCGAAGTTCCGGGCACGCCC